>JAGQYS010000038.1 GCA_020435965.1 Flavobacteriaceae bacterium
TGCGTGGTGTGCAAAAACAAAACTCAGTTACTACTACTTCTGGGTTTAGAGGTGCTTTTAAAAATATGGAAACCAGAACTGAGTTTTTGAAGCTAATAAGTGAAAAACTGTTATAATAATTTTGGTATGTTTATTGTTGTATTCTTATAAAACAATACACTATGAATTTTAAAAACACAAGTAAATATAAAATGCTAGCATTAAGCTTACTATTTGATGCTATAGGTTTTATTACTTTTATTGATATTATTTGGGCTCCAGTTTCAGCTTACTTAATGACAAAGATGTACAAAGGTCAAACTGGTAAAATCGCAGGAACAATTTCTTTTATTGAAGAAATCATTCCTGGATTAGATATTATACCAACATTTACCATCACATGGTTTTATGTGTATGTGATTAGAAGTAAAGCAAAAGAAACCATTATTGAGGTTTAGAAAATAAACTAAAGATTATAAGTTAATCCCAAAGTGAAATTTCTTCCCATATTGGCTATTCCATCTGACTTTAAACGTGACAGATGATTGATATACATTTTATCTGTGATGTTATTTGCCGAAAAATTGAAACTCAACTCGTTGCTGAACAGCTTGGTTTTTGCTCCAAACCCTGCACTTAATAAACTATAACCATCTGTCATGGTTTCAAATTGGCTAACATTGTTTTGCTCTAATTTAGTTCTATAAGTTATAAAGGCGTAACCTTCTTCTAAACGTTTAGTACTGAATTCAACACGAATGGTATTATTGATTGTGTTCGCTGGAATTAAAGGTAAATAATCGTCATTCTCTTGTTTTCCAGTGACAGTTTCAAAGCTACTTTGTAAGTGCAACCAATCTAGAGGATGTGGATGAAAATGAAACCCAAACTCACCACCATATAAATTAGCGTTTTCCTGTAAATAGATATAAACAGGATCTTCATCAATAATGTCTCCATTTGGAGATAAGAAAATATAATTGTTCACCATATTGTAAAAAGCATTTGCGAAAACCTCAATGTGCTCATTTTTGAATTCTAAAGATAAATCGGTTTGAAAGTTTTGTTCGCTTTCTAAATCAGCATTTCCTATTTCGTATCTATTGGTGCCTTCATGAGTTCCATCTGATGCTAATTCTGCAAGGTTAGGGGCTCTAAATCCTGTTGCTAAATTTAAACGAAGTGATATTTGTTTAAATACATTTGTCTTTACTCCAGCAGCACCATTAAAACTGTTGAACGATTTATTAAATCCATCATTAATATTAATAGATCTATTATCAAATCTGGCACCTAGTTGAATGTCTGCCTTATCAAAATGAATGTGTGAGGTTGCCAATACACCAACATCATTGGTAGTTGCATCAGGTATCAATAATTCTTCTCCATAATTGGTATTGGTTTGGTTCATTCCTTGAACTCCGAAAATGGTTTCAAATTTCCCCATTTGAGGTAGACTATACTTTACGTCGTAATTAAAAGTTTTAAGTTTCATGTGAAGTGCTGCTTCTATTATTTCTTCATGCTCTTCGTCATCGTGGCCATCCTCATCTTCGTCGCCATGGTCATCATGATCGTGATGTTCTTCAAATTCCTTTCTGTCATTATATGTGTAGCCAATATCAACATTCAACTTGCTGTTTTTTAAAAATATTGTTGACTTTGAGCTAAAAATATGATTGTTTATTTTCTGATAAGGAAGTAGGGGAGTTCTGTTTGTATTTTGGGCCTCGATACCTTCTGTTAAACCTAATTCTGATGAGTTTATATTGTATCTGAATTCAGTTTTAAAATCGTTGTTCTGAAAACCTAAAGCCGTTTTTAGATCTCGTTCATTAAAGCGAGTGTTGGTTACTCTGTAGTCTTCTGTTTTATAATCTGCATGATTAGCTAAACTACCTCTTATTATAAACTTAAAATGATCTGACGATGCTTTGTATCCTAAATTAGTATTATAGCCTTGGGTATTGGTAAAATAGTTTACATTTAAATCTCCTTTAGAAGTGTTGTTAGCAGCAAAACGCTCTGGATTAACATATAAAACACCACCTAGTGCATCACTACCATAGAGCAGAGATGCTGGTCCTTTAATGACTTCAATACTTTCAATACCTGCGTCATTTAAGCCAAGTCCATGTTCTGAACCAAATTGCTGATTTTCCAATCTTACGCCTTGCGCATAAACCAGAACGCGATTGCTACTTAAACCTCTAATCACTGGCTTGCCTATGCTTTGACCTGTTGAAATACTCTCTACACCAGGAATTGCAGTAATGCCTTCAGATAGCGTTACTAAACCATTAGCTTTTAAGTCTGCAATTTTTTGTTGCTCAACTTTCATGACATTTTCACTTTGCAGTTTGTGAAAAGGTGTTGAGATAATGATTTCCTCCATTTCAATTGCTGAAGGTGATAAGATAATATCTAACATTTTGTTTGCAGGAAGGTTTATTTGGCTGGAATAGGTTTCAAACCCAATAACTGAAACGACTAATTTATAATTGCCATTTGGTAAATTGGTTAGTTCAAAATTACCATGTTCATCAGAGATGGTACCTTTTTCCAGTTCTGGAAAGTAAACATTAGCAAAGGCTATTGTTATGTTTGTTTGTTTGTCTTTTATGTTTCCTTTGAGTGTGTTTTGTGAAAACACATTTGCTGATACCAATAGTATCAGACAGCTTACTAAATATTTCATTTGAAAGTGTTATTAATTTAAATTGATAAACAATTGTTGATATCTGATCTAAATTAATTGTGGTGGACCACGAAGCGAAGGTTGTTCAGGTTCTAAATTCTTGTAGAACGATTTATATAGATTTTCTACATGAAGTATTTGTATAGTTGTTTCAAAACTATAAGTTTCAGGCTGAAAATTAAAGGCATGGCTTAATTTAAACTTGTAAAACTCACAATCAAGATCTAACTCATGATAGTGGCTCTTTTGAGGTGTTTTGCAAATTTCGTGCTTATGGGTTTCAAAAGTATGAGCCAGTTTAACAAAAGAAGGCACAAGCAAGGCTGTAATAAGTGCCAAAAGACTAATTTTATAACCGATATGTGCTTTTAGTTTTTGCATTATTCTTTTGTATATCTTCCTAATCCAACTCGTTTACCAAGTCTTTTTAAAAAATCTCTAAAAAAAGCATATTGCCCAAAAATCCAAGCAATCGATATTAATAGAATTTGATAAAAAATGAGTCCAATAATAACATAAAGAAACCAATATATAAAGATATTTAAGTTTTCTTTAGTAAATCCGATGACATTCATGATTGGTTTGCTAATAAAAGCTGATGTTGAACCTGTAATAGCAAATACAAGGAAAATGCGTATCATTTCCCATTTATAGTCTACAACCCATTTGTTTTCCAATTTTTTAAAGCAGAAGAGAAAAAACTTCAATAATAAAAAATAGAGTATTGCAGATAATATGACTAAATAAGGAATGTTTGAAGACTCATGTCTGTTAAAAAAAATACCAGCAATTTTATAAGAACTATAAATTAATGCTATAATTCCTAAGATAGGGAAGAGCAGTTGCCAATTGTGTTGTATTTCCCAACGAGTTTTAAATTTTTGCATACCAAGAAATCCGATGCAAATATACTACCAGAAATTAAATTCTTGGAACTAAACCTGATAATTGTTGTTTATAGTGCAATTGAAAATAAATGAAATAATTATAAAGTTTGTAATTAACCTCATAACCATAATCAATTGAGGGGTTATAGTCAATTTGCATTTCGTAAAGTTTTGGGTCATAAACCGATGGCTGTAACACTCGTCGATTCCATTCAGACACATAAATTTGGTTTCGTGCCTCAAGAAACTCCTGCGAATAGTAACCTTCAGGTTTTGCCATGCGCTCTAGCCAAGACTCAAAACCTGGCTCTATTATAATGATCTCATACTCGAGTTCGTCATTGGCAATTCTTACTGTATCCTTCTCAGTCGTAGCTGTATCTTTTTTTTGAGATGGTGCTCTTTCAGTGGTTTTGCAACTCACAATAAAAGCCAACAAGACCAGTGATGCTATTAACTTTTTCATCGCTTTGTTTTTATTTAAAGTTACAAAAATTGTTCCAAATGCTTATTAATCTTAGCATTCTTTAACATAAAAAAAGCCAAACAAAAATGTTTGGCTTTTAAGCTGTATTAATAAGTGTTTATCGTTTTCCAAAAAGACCTCCAAGCAAACCACCTAGTCCACCTTTCTTTTTATTGCCGCCTAAAACCATTCCAGCTACGTCATCAATAACACTTCCATCTCCATCTGCATCTAAAATAGACTCTAGGAAACTTTGTTCTTGCTGTGGTGAGTTTCCTTTAATTAGTCCGCCAAGTAAACCATCTAAACCACTAGAGCTATTAACTTGTTGTTCTCTTTTTTGCTTTCCTAAAACTCCCATAAGTATTGGGGCAGCTACTTTTAAGATTTGTGCCACTGAGCCAGCATCCATTCCAGATTTTTGGCTTAAGGCTGTTTCAACAGTTCGTTGCTTGTTTCCTAAAACATGATTAAGAATTTTCCCACCATCATCCATAACATCATTTGAAACTCCACCTCCAAAAAGGCCTCCTAGATTGTCAAGAATACTTCCATCATGTTTGTTTTCTAATGCACCTAAAAGCCCTTGAGCTCCTTCAGGTGTTGCTGCATTTCTTTTCATAGCTTGCATTAACACTGGTAAAGCCATCGTTAATACACTATTTGTTTTGTTTTGATCTTGTCCAGTTTGGGTAGATACACCACTGACAATTGTTTTTCCTAAATCACTGTTTAGTAAGTCTAATATTCCTGACATAATTTAAATTTAATGAGGTTAATGTGAATGTGTTAAGGTACAAAAAAAGTCCTAACATCTATAGTTAGGACTCCATTATGCTTATTTGGTCACATTTGTTTTTTTACTATCCAAGAATACTAATAATTTGTGAGGCTAATTCTTCTCCAATTCTATCTTGTGCTTCATTTGTAGCTGCTCCAATATGAGGCGTTAATGAAATTTTTGTGTTCATTAAAACCTGAATGGCTGGAGTAGGTTCTTCTTCAAAAGTATCCAAGCCTGCAAAGGCAACTTTTCCAGATTCTAAAGCTTCAACTAAAGCGACTTCATCAATAACACCACCTCGTGCAGCATTAACAATGCCAACACCATTTTTCATCATTTCTAATTGCTTTTTACCAATGACGTAATTTTTTTGAGCAGGAACATGCAAGGTTATAAAGTCTGATTGTTTAAGAATTTCTTTAATGGGTTCAGTTTTAATGTTAACATTAATAAACTGTCCATTGTAAAATTCAACTTTTATGGTTGCTTCTCCAACAAATTTATCACTAGCAATCACTTTCATGCCAACACCTAAAGCTATTTTTGCAACTTCCCTTCCAATTCTTCCAAATCCAATAATTCCAAGAGTTTTACCTCTTAGCTCAACACCTTTTGCATAGCTTTTTTTAAGGTTTTTAAATTTAGTGTCACCATCCAATGGCATATTCCTATTTGAGTCATAAAGAAAACGAGCGCCTCCAAATAAATGGGCAAATACTAGTTCTGCTACTGAATTTGATGATGCAGCTGGAGTGTTTATGACGTGAATACCTTTACTGCGTGCATAGTCCACATCTATATTGTCCATACCAACACCACCACGACCAATGATTTTTAACGAAGGACAAGCGTCTATTAAATCTTTTCTTACTGTTGTTGCACTTCTTACAAGTAATACGTCAATGCTATTCTCGTTAATGTAATTTGCTAGTTGCTCTTGTGCTACTGTTGTTGTGTTTACTTCAAAACCTGCTTCTGCTAAAGCGTCAATTCCACTTTGTGAAACGCCATCGTTTGCTAATACTTTCATTTCTATGCTTTACTTTCTAATTCACTCATTACTTCAACCAATACTTGCACGCTCTCTAAAGGCAATGCATTGTACATTGATGCTCTGTAGCCACCAACGCTTCTATGTCCATTTAAACCTTCAATTCCTGCTTCTTTCCACATGGTGTCAAATGTTTCTTTTAAATCTTCGTTTGCCAATGTAAATGTCGCATTCATAATGGATCTGTCTTCTTTAACAGAATATCCTTTGAATAAAGGGTTTAAATCAATTTCAGAGTAGAGCAAACGCGCTTTCTTTTCATTTACTTCTTCAATGGCTTTAATGCCTCCTAGATTTTTAAGCCACTCCAAGGTTAACATAGAGGTATAGACTGCAAAAACAGGTGGTGTATTAAACATACTGCTTTTACTTATATGTACTTTATAATCCATCATCGATGGGATTTTTCTAGACACTTTACCAAGAATATCTTCTTTTACAACAACCAGAGTTGTTCCTGCTGGTCCCATATTTTTTTGTGCTCCTGCATAAATCAAGTCAAATTTTGAAAAATCCAACTGACGCGAAAAAATATCACTACTCATGTCACAAACCATTGGAATTGGACTATTGGGAAACTCCTTTATCTGAGTTCCGAAAATGGTGTTGTTTGACGTGCAGTGAAAATAATCATAGTCTGCTGGAATATCATATCCTTTAGGAATGTAATTATAACCAGCATTTTTAGAAGAGGCAACTTCATAAATGTCATCATAAATTTGTGCTTCCTTAATGGCTTTATCACTCCAAGTTCCAGTGTTTAGATAACCAGCTCTTTTTTCTAATAAGTTTAAAGCAACCATTAAAAACTGTGTGCTAGCACCTCCTTGAAGAAATAATGCTTTGTAACCTTTACCTTCCAATCCAAGTAATTCTAAAGCCAAGGCTCTGGCCTTTTCCATGATATCAACAAAAGGTTTACTTCTGTGTGAGATTTCAATAAGTGAAAGTCCACTACCATTTAAATCCATAACAGCTTCTGAAGCTTTTAAGAGAACTTCTTGTGGTAATATGCAAGGGCCTGCACTAAAGTTATGACGTTTCATTTGTTTTTATTTTTTGTTTTTTGCTGAGATGCAAAGGTGATAATTTTTGACTTTAATTGTGTTATGATTATGATAATTTTGTTATCAAATTTTTAACAAAAACGCAATGGTATCTATATTATCTGCATAGTCACTTAATTCTGGACGCTGTGTTTGTCCGAATTTAATTTCAGAATCTAATAATCCAGAGGAAACAATACATTGTATTTTATCTTTATCGTTGTTTAGTTTTTCTTTCAAAGAATCTTCAGAATCGTAATGCTCATAAAACACTGTGGCGATTGGAGAAGCATAGCTTTGGTCTTCTTTAATCATTAAAAATCCATTTTCAAGCATCTCAAACTCGCTCATTAAATACACAGCTTTATTGTAATCGTAATTGTTTGCATATTTTGCTTGATGGATAATAGGATGCCATTTATAAACTGCTTCAAAAAAAGGAGCAAAGTCATAGTCTTTTGGTATAAAGAGTTTAGATACATTTCTACAACCTAAACCATAATATCTAAAAATATCATCAGAGAGAGCTTCCAACTGCTCTTTGCTTTCATTTCCTGTTAGTACAGCTACGGAATTTCTGTTTCGTCTAATTATGGAAGGCACATCTTTAAAATAATATTCAAAATAGCGAGCTGTATTATCACTTCCTGTGGCAATCACAGCATCAAAACCTTCAAGCTTGTCTTCTGTAAATGTTATTTTTTTCTTAAAATCTGGTGAAACATGCTCTAAATACTTCGCTAAAAAAGGTAAAAGATGCTTGTCATTTGACGATTGCTTAACTAACACTTCATGACCAGACATGAGAACGGAAATAAAGTCGTGAAAGCCAACCAATGGTATGTTTCCAGCCATGATTATGGCTATTTTTTTTGGTTTTTTTTTGTTAAAGTTATAGTTATCTAACCATTTATTAATTGTATTGTTATTCAATAAATTAGACCAACCTTCTAAAGCAAAATAAATATTCTCATCGGTAAACCAACCATTATGTTCCTGAGCCAATTTTATTTGATGTTTAAATCCATCAAAAAACAAATCGTTGTGCAAAACATTTGCGTTTTTTTTTGCTTCTTTCTGAGAAAACTGGCTTAGGAATTTTCCTAATTCTACAAAGGCATTAATTCTTTCTTCTAAAATCATTATATGGTTTGGTTATGAATTGTTTTGGCGTTATTTTTGCAACTGCAAAAGTACGTGATTTTTTTAAGTTGTACATTTTCAAATCAAATGAAAAAAATTCACGGACTAATGAAATGGTTACTTCATTTAAAAGTATTTTTTGAGATTTACTCAATGAAAATATTTTTTCCTGAAGAAATTTAAGCAAACTAAAACGAAAAATTGTTATGGCAATCATAATTACAGACGAATGTATTAACTGCGGTGCTTGCGAACCAGAATGCCCTAATACTGCTATATATGAAGGTGCTGATGATTGGAGGTATAATGATGGAACAGGTTTAAAGGGAAATGTGGTTTTGCCTAATGGCAAGGCTGTTAATGCAGATGAGGCACAAGAACCAATTAGCGACGAAATCTATTATATAGTTCCAGATAAATGTACAGAGTGCAAAGGGTTTCATGAAGAGCCACAATGTGCTGCAGTATGTCCTGTGGATTGCTGTGTTCCAGACGAAGACCATGTTGAAACCGAAGAAGAGCTTTTAGGGAAGCAACGCTTTATGCATCCAGAAGAGTAGTATATATTTGTTTTGAAAATAATAGAATCCTAAGTTTAGCTTAGGATTTTTTTATGACTATTATTCATTCTGTTGTAATAAATTATAAAGGTATTTGCTTACATTTGCACTCGCAAAAAAGCTCATCCTCAATCCTTCTCATTGGGAAGGAAGTGAGGAAAATATAATGTGTAACTTAATATAACCCACAAAAGTCCCCTTTCCTTTGGAAAGGGCTAGGGAAAGGCTTATGAAAGCAGGAATTGTAGGATTACCAAACGTTGGAAAATCAACTTTATTTAATTGTTTGTCTAATGCTAAAGCGCAAAGTGCAAACTTTCCGTTCTGTACTATTGAACCAAATATTGGAGTGGTAAACGTTCCAGATCCAAGATTGGCAAAACTGGAAGCTTTGGTTAATCCTGAACGAGTTGTGCCTGCAACGGTTGAGATTGTTGATATTGCTGGTTTGGTAAAAGGCGCAAGTAAAGGTGAAGGACTTGGAAATCAATTTTTGGCTAATATTCGTGAAACTGATGCGATTTTACATGTATTGCGTTGTTTTGATAATGATAATATTGTGCATGTTGATGGAAACATCAATCCAATTCGTGATAAAGAAACTATCGATATCGAGCTTCAGCTTAAAGACTTAGAAACGACTGAAAAGAAGCTCGATAAAGTAAAACGTGCTGCAAAAACAGGAAATAAAGATGCTCAGAAAGAAGAAGCTGTGCTTTTAAAAATTAAAGCAGGTTTAGAGTCTGGAACATCTGTAAGGGCTTTAGAATTTAGTGAAGATGATTATGCTGCTTTTGTAAAACCATCTCAGTTTATTACTGACAAACCTGTGATGTATGTTTGTAATGTAGATGAAGGTTCTGCAGTTTCTGGTAATGCTTATGTGGAAAAAGTAAGAGAAGCTGTAAAAGATGAAAATGCCGAAGTTTTAGTGTTAGCTGTTGGTACTGAGGCTGATATTAACGAGTTAGACGATTATGAAGAGCGTCAGATGTTTTTGCAAGACATTGGTTTGGACGAACCAGGTTCGGCTAAATTAATTCGTTCAGCCTATAAATTACTTAATCAGCAAACCTATTTTACAGCTGGAGTTAAAGAAGTAAGAGCCTGGACTGTTGATATTGGAGCAACTGCTCCTCAAGCTGCTGGAGTAATTCATACAGACTTCGAAAAAGGCTTTATTAGAGCAGAAGTTATTGCCTTTGATGATTATGTGAATTATGGAAGCGAAGCTAAAGTTAAAGAAGCTGGAAAAATGAGAGTAGAAGGCAAGGCATACGTTGTAAAAGATGGCGATGTGATGCATTTCTTGTTTAATGTGTAAAAAAGTACTTTTTTTAAATACAAATAGCCAATGTTCTCAACAATATTGGCTATTTTTTGTTAATTACTTTGTGTATTCTAGGTTTCATTTTATATAGCGTTATGTTATATTAGCAACCTATCAAAAAATTGTACCTTATTTATGTCTCAAGAAACCAAATATACCGAAGATAACATACGTTCACTTGACTGGAAAGAGCACATCAGGATGCGTCCAGGTATGTATATTGGTAAACTTGGTGATGGTTCTTCGCCAGATGATGGTATTTACATTCTTGTTAAGGAAGTTTTGGATAACTCTATTGACGAATATGTTATGGGAGCTGGGAAAACTATTGAGATTTCCATTCAAGGGAATAAGGTTATAGTACGTGATTATGGTCGTGGTATTCCACTAGGAAAAGTGGTGGATGTAGTTTCAAAAATGAATACAGGAGGAAAGTACGACTCCAAAGCCTTTAAGAAATCTGTTGGTTTAAACGGGGTTGGTACTAAAGCAGTTAATGCATTATCAACTTATTTTAGGGTAGAATCTACACGTGATGGTAAATCGGCTTCAGCAGAATTTGAGCAAGGTAATCTTACCAATCAGGAAACTCTAGACGATACTTCAAGACGAAAAGGAACCAAAGTTTCTTTTATTCCAGATGAAAGTATTTTTAAAAACTATAAGTTCAGAAATGAATATGTTGCTAAACTGCTTAAAAACTACGTCTATCTAAATCCTGGATTGACCATTGTTTTCAATGGTGAAAAATTCTACAGTGAAAATGGACTGAAAGATTTGTTGTCTGAAAACATTAACGAATCGGATCAGTTATATCCAATTATTCACCTAAGAGGAGACGATATAGAAGTTGCAATCACTCATAGTAAAACGCAATACAGTGAAGAGTACCATTCGTTTGTTAATGGGCAAAACACAACTCAAGGTGGTACACATTTAGCAGCCTTTAGAGAAGCTTTGGTAAAGACCATAAGAGAGTTTTATGGCAAAAACTATGAAGCTTCAGATATTAGAAAATCGGTTGTGGCTGCTGTGTCCATAAAAGTGATGGAACCTGTTTTTGAAAGTCAGACCAAAACAAAACTAGGCTCCACTGATATGGGAGGAAAATTGCCTACGGTTAGAACGTATGTAAACGACTTTTTAAAAACGCAGCTCGATAATTATTTACATAAAAATCCTGATGCTGCTGAGAAAATTCAGCGTAAGATTTTACAAGCTGAACGTGAAAGAAAAGAATTGTCAGGCATTAGGAAGTTAGCAAAAGATAGAGCAAAAAAGGCAAGTCTTCACAACAAAAAATTGCGTGATTGTCGAGTGCATTTTGGCGACACTAAAAACGAACGATATTTAGAAACTACGCTTTTTATTACTGAGGGAGATTCAGCTTCTGGAAGTATTACAAAATCTCGTGATGTCAATACGCAAGCAGTTTTCAGCTTAAAAGGAAAACCTTTAAACTGTTATGGTTTAAGTAAGAAAATTGTTTACGAAAATGAAGAATTCAATTTACTTCAAGCGGCTTTAAATATTGAAGAATCTTTAGAAGATTTGCGTTACAATAATGTTGTTATCGCTACAGACGCTGATGTTGATGGTATGCATATTCGTTTGCTGCTCATTACATTTTTCCTTCAGTTCTTCCCTGAGGTGATTAAAGAGGGTCATTTGTACATTCTACAAACACCTTTGTTTAGAGTTCGTAACAAAAAGGAAACAATTTATTGTTATACAGAAGAAGAACGTATTGAAGCGATAGAAAAACTGAAACCAAAACCAGAAATAACTCGATTTAAAGGGCTTGGTGAAATTTCGCCTGATGAATTTAAACATTTTATCGGTGACGATATCAGGCTCGATCCAGTCATGCTGGATAAAGACATGTCTATAGAAGAATTGCTATCCTTCTATATGGGAAAAAACACACCAGACAGACAAGAATTTATTATAAACAACCTAAAAGTAGAGCTCGATTTAGTAGAAGATGCGAACAAATAATAGTAAGGTAAAAAATGTTATTATTTCAATGTACTTCATCCTAATAGTACTCGCTATACTATTAGCAACCTTGTTTAGTGCTTTTTCAGAGCTAACAAGTAGCCCAACGTTAACGTTTTTTGTTGTTATAGCTGTATTTGTGTTCTTGTTTTTCGCAGCACATAAAGTATCCAAATACTTCGAGTATGATAGTGATGGAGTACAGGTAGTAATTATTAACAGAGGCTTATTGCTATCAGATTACTTTAATTATAGAGAGTACAAGTTAGAATTTAGCAAAGAACAACTTTTAGGCTATAAATTTAATAACTATTTAATTTATAAAAATTTAGTCCTTTACCTAACAAATAAAAATGGACATAAAAAAAGGGAGGAATTTAATGTAACCTTAGTAAGTAGAAAAAAACGAAAATATATAAGACAATCCTTGAGTAAAATAATAAAGCACAACAAAACTTTAAAACAACAGATGAATGATTGAAGATAATGACGATTTGTTAAACGAAGCCAATGATAATGAGGAAACCATTACCAAAGTTACAGGCATGTACAAAGATTGGTTTCTTGATTATGCCTCTTACGTAATTCTTGAACGTGCAGTTCCTGCTATAGAAGATGGTTTTAAACCAGTTCAGCGTCGCATCATGCACTCAATGAAAGACCTAGATGATGGTCGATATAATAAAGTAGCTAATATTGTAGGTCATACGATGCAATACCATCCGCATGGTGATGCTAGTATTGCTGACGCTATGGTGCAAATTGGTCAGAAAGATTTATTAATTGATACTCAAGGAAACTGGGGAAATATTCTCACTGGAGATAGTGCTGCTGCCTCGCGTTATATTGAAGCACGTTTATCAAAATTTGCTCTAGATGTTGTTTACAATCCAAAAATAACCGAATGGCAAGCTTCTTATGATGGTCGTCGTAAAGAGCCTATTAACCTTCCTGTCATGTTTCCTTTGTTGTTAGCTCAAGGTGGCGAAGGGATTGCTGTAGGTTTGTCAACCAAAATTTTACCACATAACTTTATTGAACTTATTGATGCTTCTGTGAAGCATCTTCAAGGCAAGCGATTTACTATTTTACCGGATTTCCCAACAGCTGGAATAGCAGATTTCACTAATTATAATGATGGAAACAGAGGAGGAAAGGTACGTGTGAGAGCTAAAATTTCTCAGTTGGACAAAAATACTTTGGTGATTACTGAAATTCCTTTTGGTACCAATACGTCTTCGTTAATTGATTCTATTTTAAAAGCTAATGACAAAGGCAAGATTAAAATCAAGAAAATTGAAGATAACACTGCTGCAGATGTTGAGATTCTTATTCATTTGCCATCAGGATTATCACCAGACAAAACCATAGATGCCTTATACGCATTTACAAGTTGTGAAACCTCAATTTCGCCTCTAGGTTGTGTTATTGAAGATAACAAGCCTTTGTTTATTGGTGTGTCTGAAATGCTTCGTCGTAGTACAGACAATACTGTGCAGTTGCTTAAAAGCGACCTGGAAATCAAACTTGACGAGCTAGAAGAACAATGGCATTTTGCATCGTTAGAACGCATTTTTATTGAAAACAGAATCTATCGCGATATTGAAGAAGAAGAAACTTGGGAAGGTGTTATCAGAGCGATTGACAAAGGGCTTCAGCCACATATAAAACATTTAAAGCGACCAATTACAGACGACGATATTTCTAGATTAACCGAAATTAGAATCAAGCGTATTTCAAAATTTGATATTGATAAAGCGCAGCAAAAAATTGATGCTCTGGAAGATCAAATAGCCGAAGTAAAGCATCATTTGGCAAACTTAATTGATTATGCTATTGCTTATTTTCAACGATTGAAAAAAGATTATGGACAAGGAAGAGAACGCCAAACCGAAATTAGGGTTTTTGATGATGTTGATGCCACCAAAGTAGTTATCAGAAACACTAAACTCTATGTGAATAGGGAAGAAGGTTTTGTTGGCACTTCTTTGAAACGAGATGAGTATGTCTGTGATTGTAGTGATATTGACGATATTATTGTGTTCACTAAAGAAGGTAAGATGATGGTTACTAAGGTTGATGCAAAGACCTTTATTGGAAAAGACATTATCCATGTTGCTGTGTTTAAGAAAAAGGATAAACGTACCATTTACAACATGATTTATCGTGATGGAAAAGGTGGTCCAACGTATGTAAAACGCTTTGCTGTAACCTCAATTACAAGAGATAGAGAGTATGACATGACTAATGACAATGCCAATTCAATGGTGCATTATTTTTCGGCTAATCCAAATGGAGAAGCAGAAACGGTTACGGTTTTACTGCGTCAGTCAGGTAGTATTAAAAAGCTGAAATGGGATTTAGACTTTGCAGATATTATTATAAAAGGTCGTGCCTCTAAAGGGAATTTAGTCACTAAGTATTCTGTAAAGCGTATTGAACTTAAAGAAAAAGGTGTGAGCACCTTAAAACCGCGTAAAATTTGGTTTGATGATACTGTACAGCGTTTAAATGTTGACGAACGTGGAGAGTTAGTAGGAGAGTTTAGAGGCGAAGATCGTATTTTAATCATAACTCAAGGAGGTATTGTTAAAACCATTATTCCGGAAATAACAGCTCGTTTTGATGAGGATATGATTATTATGGAAAAGTGGATTCCCAAAAAACCTATTTCTGCCATTTACTATGATGGCGAAAAGGAACGCTACTTTGTAAAGCGCTTTTTGGTTGAAAATGAAAGTAAGGAAGAATGTTTTATTTCTGATCACGAAAATTCAAACCTTGAAATTGTATCAACAGACTGGAAGCCAGTTGCTGAGGTAGAATTCACTAAAGAACGAGGTAAAGACCGAAAAGACAACATGATTATTAATCTTGAAGAATTTATTGCAGTAAAAGGTATTAATGCCCTTGGAAATCAGTTAACTAAAGAAAAAATAAATCAAGTTAATTTATTAGATCCAATTCCTTATGAAGCTCCTGAGGAAGTTCCTGCTGAAGAGATAGAAGTGGTTGATGAAACTAATGTTTCAGACGAAACACAATCCGAAACTAAAGAAGAAAAAAAGGGCTCTAATGGAGAAGCACCACCAGATTTTGAAATAGACGACGAAGGACAGATTACGCTGTTTTAGTTGTGTGTTTTTAACAAATTATCCAATTCCAGATATCTTTCTTTCATCAGGCTCAATGCAAAAGCTCCTGCAGACGCTATAAACACCGAATAGTCTAAAGCACCTTTTAAGCCAGCTGAAAACGTCATGGATAAGCCAAACGTAAGGAGAAGCAGTCCGCTTAATTTAGCAAAAAGTTCAGTTTTAAAGCCAATTATCAAGCATATGGCAAAGATAACTTCTAAAGCTGTTGCAATAGTGCCAAGAGTTGAAATCATTGCATCTGGAAACCAAGGATTTATTGCTTTTGTGTACTCTAAAAAACTGTCCCAATTTCCCCATGCCGAAACAGTTTCAGGCCAAAATCCGAATCTGTCAGCAACTGCCGATAAAAAACCTGCTGAAATGGTTAATCGCAAAAAAATTTTGATAATGTTTTTGTTCATTCTTAAAATTGTGAAAACTAAGTTAGCAAAAGATTTTATTTTAATTAGCTTTTATAATTCCGTTTCTGTATAAATCAAGAGCTTTATTTAAAAGCATTTCTATAGTTTCTATTGGAATGTCCTTATCAGGATTGACTCTAAAAATTTTCATTCGGTTTCTGTTTCCTGTTTCTAAAGCTTCGTGGTGTAAATGTTCACCTTCAACAAAGAGGATGTATGGTTCGTTAGTTTTTTTATCTGTCCAAAGATAACAGAACATTTTTTTCTTGTAGCAAAAACAAGGCATGCCATATTTAGTCGTTTCTGTAACATTATAGTCTTGTCTGGTTATTATATCGCGTAATGCCAACAAACAACTTTTATTAGGTTCTTCTTTATTTAAATAGAAATGTTTATTCTTATTCATTTGCTAATTATCCAATGCAATTTTAAGCCCTTCAATAAGTTGGTCAATGTCTCCAGGGCTTGTATAATGCAAAAATGAAATCCTAATAACTCCAGGTTGGGTTGGAATATCCATATCCATTAATGGTCTTACAGCGTAAAAGTTTCCTATACCAAGCATGAGTTTATGTTTGGTTAAATCGGCATACACTTTTTTAATGTTCTTTTTAAGCGGAATTATGGACACTATTGGCGCTCTTTCTTTAGTGGTAACAGAACCAATAATTCTAACGTCATCACGAGTATTTAAAAATTTTAATAATTTATCCAATAATGCGGTTTCATGCTCATGAAACAATGTGTTCAATCGTTTGTTTCTTTCAGCAGGATCAACTTTTTCATTAAAATGATGATTATAAACAGCATCAAAATAATCTAAAATACCACTTGCAGCTGCAATTTGCGCATGGTCAGGTCCAGCAGGTGTGAGCATGCTTCTGGCAACACCTTCTTTAAAAAAATGTGACTGATTTTCCATTTTCCCTATCAAATCTTTGTTTACAAACATCAATCCTAAATGTGGACCAAAGGTTTTATATAATGAAAACAAATAGATATCAGCACCTAAGTCTTTTAAATCAGGAAAGCCATGAGGTGCTAAACCAACGCCATCAACTAAAGATAGTGCTCCATTTTTATGAGCCATCTGGCTAATCTCTTTCACAGGATTTACATGACCAATCACATTGGAACAATGTGGATAAGCTATCATTTTTGTTTTATCAGTGAGCAGGCTTTTTAGATCTTCTAAACTTAATAATCCTGTTTTAGCATTGACGTGCCATTCAATAATGTTTAAGCCTTGTTTTGCAAGTTTCTGCCATGCTCCAGCATTGGCTTCATGATCTTGGCAGGACACGATAATGTTGTCACCATCTTGCCACATTGGTCGTAAAGCATTGGCTAATACATACACATTTTGAGTTGTTGAAGGACCAAAATGAATTTCAGATTCATCAACATTGAGATAATCAGCCATTCGTTTGTACGAAGCATCCATTAGATTTCCTGCTAAGGTTGATGCAGGATAAGGATAATGCACCTGAACCTTGTTTTTCATATAAAAGTCGGTCAATCTGTTAATGACTTGTTTGCAAGGATAGGAGCCACCAGCGTTTTCAAAAAAAGCCCAACCTTGAAGGGTTGGCTCAGTGAATGCTGGAAATTGAGTACGAATGAATTTTAAATCGAGGTTCATGGAGTTTTTTAATTAAAAGTCCAAGATAATAAAAGTGTGAAGAATTTGTGAGAGGAAATTAGCGCAATTTATTTTAAACGATGTTGTCTGGTATTTTTTTTAGATTTTTAATTGACAACAACTTCTACATGGCTAACTCATTTATATTGGAAATAATACAGCAAGTATAAGTGGTATTAGTAAAAATCGAATCAAGAAAAATATAATTAACCCAAAAATTATAAAAATTAATCTTCTTAATAAAGAAATTTCTTTGAAGAAGTTAAATAGTGCATAAGCATAATAGACTAGAATCATTCCAAAAACAAAAAATGTTGGTGTATAATAACTTATTACAAATTTTGGAAGTCCAACTAACAAGATGGTTATAAATATAGAATTGGATATTAAATAAAAACTTAAGATTAGAAGCTCAGAATAGTTATACTTTAATTTTCTAAATAACCAATAAAAACCTAGAGGTAAAACTAGAGCTTCTAATAAATTACCTAGTAAAGTCCAATCGGTCAATAACCTTAAGTCCCATAAGCGTGCGCTATTGTTGAGTTCTTCAGATAAAAACGGAAACCCTTCAAAGTTGTCATTGTTAATAACTTCATTCATTTGAGCCCAATATTGCATAGTAGCCAATGCAGCCAATGCAATTACCAAATATCGTGTTGGATTGGTATATGTTTTGCGTTTTCCTTGTATGTACGATTTAACAACCTTACTAGGTTGGATAATCAGATTCCAAAACGTAAAAAAAAAGCCTTTGTGAATGTTGAAAGTATTGTCAAAGAAGTCTTTTACAATATTTGAAAACGCCAATTTACTGTTAGCCAAAACTTTCTGACCACAATTGAAACAATAGTTTCCTTCAAATTCGGTTTCACAATTATTACAATGAGATGTATTCATTATTTTTGAACAAACACACAATGGTTTTGTGTCTGGTTAGTTGCATGGTTAAGCAACTAATTTAACAATTAAAAACCGAATATAAAATCCGCGAGGATTTTCAGAAGTGGGCGAGAACAAGCAATTACTTATAGCCATCTTAAGTTTACAATCTATTATTTTTAAGTTACTAATTAGAAAGAACAAAAGAGAGGATTAAGATTAATATAGCCGTAGGAACTTTAGATTCCGTCAACATTGATAATCCCCTCTCTTTTCTACTTCAATATCGTTCAGTTCTGTGAGGCTATTAGACCTCGATTTAAAGTTGTTGATGTGTAAGTAGAATGTCCTTTCCAAATACAGTTCTAATGAATAAAGATAAAGAAATTTATGGTATTGATGTCAGTAAAAAGGTACTTGATATTTATAGTCAATTAACAGGACATCATCAATTCACTAATGAAGAAAAAGGATTTAAAAGATTAGTAAAACTCTTACCAAAGAATGCTCTTGTTGTTATGGAAGCCACAGGCTATTATCATTACCGATTAGCTCAGTATTTATATAAAAAAGGATTAAGTGTTTCTGTAGTAAATCCCTTATCAGTAAAGCGTTTTATCCAGATGAAGTTATCAAAGGTAAAGACGGATAAGAGTGATGCCAAAGCAATCTGTGAGTATGGAATACTCAATGAAGTTCCAATGTATAATGCATTAACACAAGTTCAAGCAGAATGTTTACAGCTCTTCAGGTTGTTAGATAGTTATTTAAAGCAACGTACAGCAACAAAGAACAAAATAAAAGGAGAAGAGTCATTAGGCAAACCTTCAAAAGCGGTTTACAGTTCTTTAAAGCGAAACTTAAGGCATTTGGATAAAGAAATAAAGGTTATAGAAGAACGTTTGCTAGAGCTGGTAAAAAAAGACCAACAAGTTCAGTTAACATTACTTAAAAGTATTCCAGGAATGGGTGTCAAGACCGCTTTATTTTTAATAGTAGTTACAGATGGATTTAAAAAGTTTGAAAACTCAAAACAACTTTGTAGTTATGTAGGTATAACGCCTACAATCAGGCAATCAGGAAGTAGTGTACGAGGTAAAAGTAGAATTAGCAAAGTTGGGAATAGAAAACTTAGAAATCTTTTGTTTTTATGTGCATTTTCAGCTTGCAAGCACAATAAGGCATGTAGAGAATTATATGAAAGAATAGTAGCAAAAGGGAAAAGCAAAAAGCTAGCTCTCATTGCAGTAGCAAACAAACTATTGAAACAGGCTTTTGCTATCGCAAAATCAGGATTGCCATATGACGAGAACTTTGTTTCAAAATTAGCTTAAAATTATTTGCTTTTTAACTCAGTTCTTTGTTGCCAGTAGTGTTTTTATTTTCAACACCAATGTATTGGATTTCCAGATTCTATTGATGCTTTTGCTAATTTTTTTAACGGTTCTGTCATATATTTATATTCGTCAGTTATTTTAACTGTGCTTTCTTTTATCAGAAATTCATATTCTTTTTTTGGATTACTTTCGTGTGGATGTAATCCAACATTACAAATAAAATCGTTATTAGTTTTTTTATCTATGAACTGAAACTTTTCTTTTGAAATGTTTTTTTGGATGAAGTTCTTCGAACGAAAAACTACATAAGAAACTTCTTGACCGTTTTCTTTAACATTTTCAAGGATAAAAAAACCATCTTTATCAATTCCGTAATTGTTCTTGTTATATGCTGTAAAAACAAATATTAGATAAGTTTCAGAATTCACAGTAGCTTTCAACTCATTTGTTGATTTTTCAAACAACAGTGTTCTATTTTCATCAATTTTCTGTTTTTCAAATTCAGTTAATTCGTTCAAAGCTTTAGATGCAAATTCAGCTGGTAAAATTCCTCCATTTGCAGTTGGAAGAAATTCACTCAAGATTGGAAATTTTTCTTTACCACCTAATCTATCTATCACTTCACGAAATTCTCCCATCCCAAGATTGGTTGACAAATATTCATCACTCAATTCCATTTCATTGTGTTCGCAAGCATTGTTTTTCCAGTTGTCAAAATCAGAGTCCATTTGAAGAACTTTTTTTTCATTTTTATTCCACAAATCATTAGGAATGTTCAAGTAAAGTCCATCTTCATCGAATTTGATATATTCTTTGTGAGGTGGCTCTGTTGTTTTTCCTTTTTGATAGCAATTGCAAACTACGAATGCACTATAACTCATAATTTAGATTTCAGTTTTTACATTACTGGCAACGGTTAAGATATCATTCGTCAACTTGTTTATGAATGATATCGTCCAAAAGCGAAGTTAGTTTTTTTATCTTAGCAATTCAATACCTAAAGCATAAAAGTCATCCAAAAATTATCAAAATCTGATCTTAAAAAATTCCTCAACATTAAAGTTGAACAATACAATAACAACAAGTTTATTGAGAGTGATCCTATTCAAATTCCGCATCAATTTTCAAAAAAGGAAGACATTGAAATCGCTGGCTTTTTAACCGCAACCATAGCTTGGGGAAATAGAAAAAGCATCATTAACAATGCTAACAGAATGATGCAGTTACTAGAGCAATCACCTTATGATTTTGTAATAAATCACAGCAATAAAGATTTAGATGCTTTACAGCCTTTTGTGCATAGAACTTTTAATGGTCAAGACTTTGCTCAGTTTATCAAAAGTCTGCATCACATATATAAAAAACACCAAGGGTTGGAAGCTGTGTTTGCTAAACATGCTCAACCAGACTCTGTGCAAAACAGCATTCATCATTTCAAAAAACACTTTTTTGAAACTGAGCATCTACCAAGAACGCAAAAGCATATTAGCGATCCTTTAAAAAATTCAGCTGCCAAACGTATCAATATGTTTTTAAGATGGATGATTAGGCAAGACAATAAAGGCGTAGATTTTGGCATCTGGAAAAGCCTCTCTCCTAGTCAGCTTTCTTGTCCTCTGGATGTTCATTCTGGCAATGTAGCCAGAAAACTGGGCTTACTCAACAGAAAACAAAATGATGCAAAGGCCTTAGCAGAGTTAGATTCAGAACTCAGAATATTAGATGCAAAAGATCCTGTTAAATATGATTTTGCATTGTTTGGTCTCGGAGTTTTTGAAAAATTTTAACATAAAAATTAAAAGCCTTTAAGTACCTTTAAAACTTTAACTAAAAAACCAACCACAATGAAAAAATTCTTTTCGCTCCTTATGCTTTTAGGAGTTCTATGTTCTTATGCGCAAAGTAGAACAATTCCTGTAGACACTATGGTAATCACAACCCATAACACAACCGTTAAGGGTCAAAGTTTTTCGTATACAGCCGAAACTGGTATGCAACCCGTTTGGGATAACAATGGAGATCCGCATGCTACATTGTACTACACCTACTACACCAGAAACAATGTAAAAGACAGAGCAAGCAGACCGTTGATTATTTCTTTTAATGGAGGACCTGGTTCTGCGTCAGTTTGGATGCATGTTGCTTATACTGGACCTCGTATTTTAAACATAGATGATGAAGGCTATCCTGTACAACCTTATGGCTTTAAAAGCAATCCTTACTCTATTATAGATGTTGCAGATATTGTGTTTGTGAATCCTGTAAATACAGGTTATTCACGCATGGTTCCAGATAAAGATGGAAAAATGCCAGACAAAACAAATTTCTTCGGCATTAATGCAGACATCAAATATCTTGCAGAATGGGTAAACACATTTGTATCTCGTCACAATCGTTGGGAATCGCCAAAATATATCATTGGTGAAAGCTATGGTGGAACTCGTGTTATGGGACTTTCAAACGAATTACAAAGTTCACAATGGATGTATCTAAATGGTGTTATTATGGTTTCTCCTGCAGATTATAATGCTTACAATACTGATGGACAACCTGAATATTCTGCCTTAGACTTACCTTATAAAGCAGCAGCAGCTTGGTATCATAAAATGTTACCTTCAGCACTTCAAAGTAAAGACTTAACTGATATGTTGCCAGAGGTTGAAGAATATGCCATTAACACCCTAATGCCTGCTATTGCAAAAGGAAGCAATATTTCAGATTCGGAACGTAACAATGTTGCTGAAAAGTATTCCTATTATACAGGTATGAATAAAAAAGTAATCTTACAACATAACTTGGTTGTGCCAAATAGTTTTTTCTGGAAAGAATTATTACGTGATAAAACTGGACAAACTATTGGTCGTCTAGATTCTCGTTATTTAGGAATAGACAGAATGGAAGCTGGAATGAGACCAGATTACAGTGCTGAGCTAACGTCGTGGCTGCACTCGTTTACGCCTGCCATAAATCACTATATTAAAAACGAATTAAAGTTTAATACAGATGTGAAATATAATATGTTTGGACCAGTACACCCTTGGGATAACAGCAATAATGAAGTTCGAGATGGTTTAAGGCAAGCAATGGCATCAAACCCTTATTTACATGTACTTAATCAATCTGGATACTATGATGGAGCCACAACCTATTTTACTGCTAAATACACTTTATCTCAAATTGATCCTAGCGGAAAAATGAAAGATCGTATGGAATTTAAAGGATACAGAAGTGGTCACATGATGTATTTAAGACATGAAGATTTAATTAAAGCAAATGAAGATATTAGAGAATTCATCAAAAAATCTTCAGCTAATGGAAAACCAGCAAAATATTAATAATGCATAAACAATTTCTGACTCTTTTTGGTGTTGGAATCTTATTATTAAGCATTTATGCTTGTAAATCTGAACCAGTAGAAGCTGTAAGTTTTCTTTCAGTTCCTACTGGTTTTAATGGTTCTGAGCCTAGCCTTCACAAAACAGACAATGGTACTATTTATTTAAGTTGGATTGAAAATATAGAAGACACTGTAAGCTATTTAAAATTTTCCAAGCTAATTGATAAACAATGGTCTGTACCAAAAACGATTGCGAAAGGCAATAATTGGTTTGTAAATTGGGCAGACTTCCCTTCTATCACTTCCTTTGGAAATTCAAATCTTTCTGCTCATTATTTAGAAAAAAGTGCTGATGATACTTATGCGTATGATGTAAAATTGATTCAATCTACAGATAAAGGAGAAACATGGAACGAAGCTTTTAAACCACATTCAGACAATACCAATACAGAACATGGCTTTGTAAGTAAAGTGGCTATTGACAACAACAGTTATTTGTCTGTTTGGTTGGATGGCAGACAAAATGCCTATGCAGAAACAGATTCTACAATTGTTGCACAAATGACATTGAGAAGTGCTTTTATTAATGATAGAGGTGAAATTATTGAAGAGCACTTGCTTGACAATCGAGTTTGTGATTGCTGCCAGACTGATGTAGCCATGACTGCTGAAGGTCCTATTGTAGTGTATAGAAATCGTTCTGATGAAGAAATGCGTGACACCTATTATGTAAAACATGTTAATGGCAGTTGGACAGAACCAAAACCTATTTTTAATGACAATTGGAAAATTGCTGGTTGTCCAGTAAATGGCCCAGCAGTTTCGGCTAAAAATAACGTTGTTGCAGTGACCTGGTTTACCATTGCGGACAATGCTCCTAAAGTAAAAGTGGTTTTTTCAAATGATAATGGTAACACTTTTGGAACACCAATTACAATTGCTACTGAAACTATTATGGGAAGATTAGATATTGAACTATTAGATGATGGTTCAGCAATAGTAAGTAGTATGGATAGTAAAGAAGGCGAATCCTTAATACTTTTACAACACATAAAACAAGATGGAACCATATCTGAGCCATTTCAAGTATCTGAAACAGCCAATAGCAGGTCTAGTGGATTTCCAAGAATGATTTTAAAAGATGATGCTGTTTACCTAGCATGGACATCAGTTGGAGAGACTCTAAATGTACAATCTGCTAAAATTATGATCGATGCTATAAAGGAATAAGAAATGCAAAATCAACTCATAAGCATTCTAATTCCTTTTAAAAATACATCAGCTTTTATAGCTGAATGCTTAGAGTCAATAATCAATCAGACATATACCAACTGGGAGGTTGTTATTGTTGATGACCATTCAACAGATAACAGTTATTCCATTGTTGAAAGCTTTGCAAAAACAGATTCTCGCATTCAACTTTATAAAAACAAAGGTAAAGGCATTATTGATGCCTTGCAACACGCTTATTCGAAAAGCAAAGGAACGTTCATTACCAGAATGGACAGTGACGATATTATGGTCGAGGACAAACTCCAAACCATGTATGATGATTTAATGACTCATGGCAAAGGTCATGTGGCTTTAGGCTTGGTAAAATACTTTTCAAAAGCAGGAATTAGTGATGGTTATTCAAAGTACCAATCTTGGTTAAACAAGCTTACCAAACAAGGCACAAACTATTCAGAAATCTATAAAGAATGTGTGATTGCTTCACCTTGTTGGATGGTGTATCGTGAAGATTTTGAGAAATGTGGTGGTTTTAATTCCGATCTCTATCCTGAAGACTACGATTTAGTCTTTCGGTTTTACAAACAAGCATTGAAATGTATTCCTTCAACAAAACTATTGCACTATTGGAGAGATTACAATTATCGTACATCGAGAACCCAAGCCAATTATTCGCATGATATGATGCTTGAGTTAAAACTTCATTATTTTTTACAATTACATCTTGATAAAGAAAAAACATTAGTGATTTGGGGAGCTGGACACAAAGGAAAATATGCTGCTAATTATTTAATTAAACGTCAAGTGAAATTCAAATGGATTTGCGATAACCCAAAAAAAATTGGTAAGCATATATACGACCAAGAACTTCATGATTTCAAACACTTAGAAAACTTCAAAAATCCGCAAAGTATAATCTCAGTTGCCAACCCAAAAGCACAAAAAGAAATCAAAGCTTATTTGAATGCTCAAAATATGGAGTCAATGGTCGATTATTTTTTCTTTTGTTAGAGGAATAGCATTGAAACGTTAAAATTCTCCGAAGACGCTTTAATTTATCTGTTCGCATTTTCTATATTTGACAAATCAATTATTGGAATGCTGTTTAAACACCCAGAACTTCTTTACGCTTTACTCCTGCTCCTCATTCCCATTATTGTACATTTATTTCAGCTTAGACGATTTCAAAAAGTTGATTTTACTAATGTTGCTTTCTTAAAAAGTGTTACCATACAAACACGAAAAAGTTCGCAATTAAAAAAATGGTTTACACTTATTACAAGATTATTGCTTTTTGCATCTATCATATTAGCTTTTGCGCAACCTTATTTTTCAAAAGGTGAAGTGCTAAAATTACAATCTGAAACTGTTATCTATCTCGACAATTCCTTCAGCATGCAAGCCAAAGGCACACAAGGCGAATTGCTAAAACGTGCTGTTCAAGATATTCTTGAGGCCAATTATGATAATGAAACGATTACCATTTTCACAAATAATAAAACGCTAAAAAACACCAATTCAAAAACTATTAGAAATGAGTTATTACAATTGGAATACAGTCCAAATCAGTTAGATTATAGTGCTGCCATTTTAAAAGGAAAAGGATTGTTTAGCAAGGACAATAGTACACAAAAAAATTTACTTTTAATTTCTGATTTTCAGCAGTTAGACAATGTATTTGACATACAAACTGATAGTTCCATTAGTACTAATATCGTACAATTAAAACCTGTAAATACTAACAATGTTGGTATAGACAGTTTGTACATTTCAAAGATGAATGCATCAACAATTGAGCTGACAGTAACTCTCAATGGTTCTGAGACTAAACTTGAAAATTTACCAGTTTCTTTATTTAATGGTGAAAATCTGCTAGCCAAATCATCTGTGAGCAATACCAATAAAACGAGTACCACATTTAGCATTCCTAACCATGTGAAAATAAATGGTAAAATCACCATTGATGATGCTAGCCTACAATTTGATAATACCTTGTTTTTTAATATCAATGAACGTTCTAATATTAATGTATTGACAATAAATGAAGCAGACGAGAACTACTTAAAACGAATTTTTACTGATGATGAATTTGTTCTGCAAAGTGTCGCAGCCAATCAGTTAAATTTTAACGACATTTCTAAGCAGAATTTAATTGTGCTCAACGAACTGAAATCCATACCTATTTCATTGTCAAACGCGTTGCAAAGTTTTACTGAAAATGGTGGATTTGTGCTAGTTATTCCTGCTCTTGATGCTGATATCAATTCATATAACCAGAGTTTATCAGGAATTAGTCATGCCTCATTAAGTAATGAAACTGAAGCCGATAAAAATATCACATCCATCAACTTTTCACACCCTGTTTTTGATGCAGTTTTTGACAAACAAGTATCCAATTTTCAGTATCCAGTTGTGCATGATTTTTACACTTTGAATGCTCCTGAAAGTGCAATTTTAAGTTTTGAAGATAATAAACCATTCTTGGTTCAGAGCAAAAACACCTTTGTATTTGCGGCTTCTTTAAATGCTGAGAATTCAAATTTTATGGATTCGCCATTAATCGTTCCAACAATTTATAACATTGGAAGGCAGAGCCTAAAATTACCAAAACTTTACTATCACATTGGCGAAAACAACACCTTTGATGTAAACACAACTATGCGACAAGATGCCATTTTAAAGCTAAAGCATGATGATGTTGAAATCATTCCGCAGCAGCAAACTTTTTCCAATAAAGTTACCATTACAACCAACGAAACACCAGAAATGGCGCAGACTTACGCCATAACAAACAACAACGAAACCCTAGAGCATATAAGTTATAACTACAACCGTTCTGAAAGTAACTTGAACTACCAAGATTTAAGTACAATTAAAAATGCAAGTATTAGTAACTCACTGCCTCAAATACTCACAAACATAAAAAGTGACAACAATATTAATGCGCTATGGAAATGGTTTGTTATTTTTGCATTGTTATTTTTAATTATTGAAATGCTTATCTTAAAATATTTTAAATGAACGTACTTATAAAATCAGCCACCATTATTGATGCGAAAAGTGAATATCATAATAAAACGCAAGATATTTTGGTTGAAAAAGGAGTCATTGTAAATATTGCCAATTCTATTAAAAACCCAAAAAATTATCGCGAAATTAAACTTGATAACCTTCACATTTCTCAAGGTTGGTTTGATAGTAGCGTTTGCTTTGGTGAACCAGGATTTGAAGAACGCGAAACCATTGCAAATGGACTGAAGGTAGCAGCAAAATCAGGCTTTACAGCAGTGGCTATTAATGCCAATACCAATCCTGTTATCGATTCAAATTCTGATGTCTCTTTTCTAAAAAATAAAGCTGAAGGTAATGCTGTTAGTCTCTTGCCAATTGGAGCTTTAACCAAAGAGAGTAAAGGTAGTGTACTCGCTGAATTGTTTGATATGAAAACAGCTGGAGCTGTAGCCTTTGGAGACTATAAAAAAGCGCAGTCCAATCCTAACCTAATGAAAATTGCTTTGCAATATGCAAGCACATTTAATGGTTTAGTTTGTTCTTTTCCACAAGAAAACGCCATTGCTTTAAATGGTGTAATGAATGAACACATCACAAGCACATCTATTGGACTGAAAGGCATTCCTGCACTTGCTGAAGAACTGCAAATTGTAAGAGACTTATTTTTGTTAGAATACACCAACGGAAAATTACATATCCCAACTATTTCTACTGCAAAATCGGTTGAACTCATTAGAGAAGCTAAAAAGAAAAAGCTGGATGTAACCTGTAGTGTTGCTATTCACAACTTGATTTTTACAGATGAACGCTTAACAAGTTTTGATACCAATTACAAGGTAAGCCCTCCATTAAGAACTCAAAACGATTCAGATGCTTTAATCGCTGGATTAAAAGATGGAGCCATTGATATGGTGACATCTGATCACAATCCATTAGACATAGAATTAAAGAAAATTGAGTTTGACTATGCAACTCCTGGAACTATTGGTTTAGAATCCGCTTTTGGAGCTTTAAACAATATGTTTTCAGCAAAAACAGCTGTGAAATTCTTAACCAAAGGAAAAGAACGTTTTGGTCTTGAATCGTCAAGCATCAATAAAGGAAACAAGTTAAATGTAACCTTGTTTAATCCTGAAGGTCATTACACGTTTTCAAAAAACGACATGCATTCTAAATCAAAAAACAGTATTTTTGAAGGACACTCACTAAAAGGTAAAGTTTACGGAATCATTAATAATAACCAAATTCAATTATAGATTATGATGACTGAAGATACTATAGAAGAAGGAAAACCAAACGCCATAATTAGCTACTTGACAATTATCGGAACTATTATAGCATTTTATATGAATAATGACAAGAAAAATGAATTTACGAGTTTTCATGTTCGCCAAGCATTAGGATTATGGCTAACTTTTTTCGCATTAGGCTATATTATTGGTGGATTTGATAGTTGGTTTGTTACTTTAGGGTGGTATATGTTTTTTGGTGTGCTATTTATTTTTAGTTTTATGACAGCTGTTACTGGTCGTGCAGAACCAACGCCAATTTTAGGTAAATTCTATCAAAAACTATTTGCTAGTTTAGGAAACTAAGTCTAATGGAAAACCTTTCGCTTTACCACATTACAAGACCGTCTTCTTTACAAGAAAATGCTCCTGCATTAATTATGTTTCATGGATATGGAAGTGACGAAAATGATTTGTTTTCGTTTGCATCAGAGCTTCCAAAAGAACTATTTATCATTTCAGTAAGAGCACCTTATCAAATGCAACCCTTTGGAAATGCTTGGTATGCTATTAATTTTGACGCAGACCAAAATAAATGGAGCTATGATGAGCAAGCCAAAACATCACGAGATAAGATTTCCAATTTTATTGATGAAGCTATTAATCATTATCCAATAGACAAAAACAATATAAATCTATTAGGTTTCAGTCAAGGCACAATTTTAAGCTATGCAGTGGCATTAAGTTATCCTGAAAAGATTAAGAATGTAATTGCATTGAGTGGTTATATTAACCTAGATATCATTTCTGATGGTTTTCAAAAGAAAGATTTAAGCCACTTAAGCTTTTATTGTTCTCATGGTAGCGTAGATCAGGTTATTCCTGTAGAATGGGCTAGACGAACACCAGAAATCCTTAAAAATTTAAATATAGACCATGTTTATGAAGAGTTTCCAGTTGGTCATGGTGTTGCTCCACAAAACTTCTATGCTTTCAAAAATTGGTTAGCAGATAAAATTTAATACGATTGTGGAGGATACATAAACGATTCCACCAATTTAAATTTCAATTCCTTTTTATCTACAATTTCATAGGTGATAAACAATTCTCCCCAATATTTACCATCAGAGAAATCGGCTAAAATCCATTTGTGGTTTAAAAGTCTTACTTTATTTATCAGCATTCGTCCATTATTCATAGATTCATAAGGAATTAAAGGATGTTCGCCTTTTACTTCGTTTAGCTTATAAATCTCATCTTTTATAAACGGAATCAACTCAGAGGTATCATAACCATCTCGTTCAAAATAACTCAAAGCATCATTATTGTTTTCCAAATTAAAGTACATTAAATCAAGCACTTCACTGTGTAAAGACATGATAGAATCTTTATAAGCTGCTTCTCTTTCATCAGCAATATTTAATTTTTTTTCATACGATTCAAATACATTTTTGGAGTTTACATATTGGAAAACAACTAGTAATAAGACAAAAATAAATAGGTAAAGAAAAATTTTACTTTTCATATATAGTATGGTTATATGTTTAATACTAAAGTATCATAAGCTAAAAAAACGTTTTCTGGGAGATTTTGTTGCACTTCGTCATGAAAACCCAAGTAATGACTTATATGTGTTAAATAGGCTTTTTCTGGGTTCACTTTTTTAACAAACTCTAAAGCTTCAGTCAAATTAAAGTGCGACATATGCTCTTTTTCTCTTAAAGCATTTACCACCAATATTTTTACTCCTTTTAGTTTCTCTATTTCCTCCTTTTCAACGGTTTTCATATCGGTTAAATACGCAAAATCTTTAAATCTAAATCCAAATACTTGCAAATTATGATGCATTCCGTTTATTGGAATCACATTTATACCACCAAGTTTAAACGCTTCATTTTTAATCTCATAAGCAGTTACACCTGGAGCACCTGGATATTTATTGTGTGTTTCAAAAATATAGGCAAACCGCAATTTTAATGCTTCTAAAACTCTCTGATGTGCATAAATAGGAATATCGCCTTGCCGAAAATAAAAAGGTCTAATATCATCCAAACCTGCAGTATGATCAGCATGTTCATGGGTAAAAAGGATAGCGTCCAATTGACTACATTTTGCATTAAGCATCTGTTGTCTAAAATCGGGACCACAATCAACCACACACGTACAATGGTTCCACTCAACTAAAACCGAAACACGTAACCGTTTATCTTTTGGGTTTTCACTCAAACACACAGGATGCTCACTTCCAATAACTGGAATGCCTTGTGATGTTCCTGTACCTAAAAACGTAATCTTCAAGAGTCTTAACTTTACAACAAAAATAAGGTTATTTTTTTGTTTAGACCTCTAATTTGATACCTTTGTAATATAGTTATTTAACTCAAATCAAAACATGGAAATTACGCTTAAAGGTGATAAAGAATTTGATGACATCCCATCATTAAAAACTAAAGCGCTTCGTATTAATTTAAACGAGAACATTTACGGAACCTTTGCAGAAATTGGAGCAGGACAAGAAACTGTGCGCCAATTTTTTAGAGCTGGTGGTGCGTCTGGAACTATTGCAAAAGCAATGTCTG
>JAGQYS010000039.1 GCA_020435965.1 Flavobacteriaceae bacterium
AATCTTTAATCAAACCACAACGAAAAATCGTTGCATAAAACTGAAAAAGATCAATTTTTCGTTGTGGTTTGGTTGCTTAAGATAAAGAGGTATGTCAATGAACTTCGTTTTATTTTGGGAAATCCTGTCTACTAATGATTGTGATAATTTCAATCAAATAGTTTTCTTTAATTGTATAATAGATTGTATCCACACCACAAACACAAGAACGAAAACCAGTTTTTATATGGTTTGCTGAAGGAAACAGATGTGGGTTTGAAGCAATTTTATCGAAACATTCAAACAACATATCATAATACTTATCGGCTTGGGTTATTCCAAATTTGTAAAAGCCATATTCATACAGTCGTGTTATATCATTTTCAGCTTCAAGGGATAACTTGTAGGAGAACATTATTTTAAATTGCTTTTAATTTCAGCCAATAATTCCTCTTTTGTTTTATTGCTAAAACCACTTTTTTCGCCTCGTTCTATTTTCATTCTTACAAAAGCGTAATATTCTTTTTGATTTCGCGCCTGTTTTATGAGGTAGTTGATGGCTTCACTTTTGCTGTTGAATTCTTCTTCAGCCAATTGGTTTTTTAACCATTCGTCATTTTTTTTAGTCAAGGAAATGCTCTGTCTTGTCACGATTACAAATTTATTTGGTGTAAATATACACCAAAACAATTAATTTAGGAAATCGAGTTGTCCAGATGCAGATATTTCAAAATCCATATTCTCTTTGGCTGCTTTAAAATTACTTAAACTGATTCTTAATTTTTGAGCTGGTTTTTCAAAATCCAATGACGATTCCTTTTTAAGGTCTTTATCCGCTCCTCCTTGAATATGGTGCCTTAACTGAATTCTTCCATCGCTTTCAAATTGTGTGATTTTATAGAGCCTATTGCTTAACTCACTGTCGCTTAATTGTTTTAATTCGTCTTTGTCCTTATCGTAAAACAACACCATTTGGTTCACCTTTAGCACATAACCCAATGGCAATAAAATCTCTGATGTTTTTCCTTTATTCTTTATGATGTTGTTTTCAACAGGTATCTCCATTTTATTTTTGCCCTGATTGTGCTTGGCAGCATCAAAGGCAGAAATAGTTTGATGTGCTGTTACCTTTTTTCCTTTGTTATTCACCGCTTCATAAACTGCCATGGCAAAAATGTTCTCCAATGTTGCATAATAATGTTCTTTATGAGGTTTTCTGCTTTTTTTAGACAAATGACTTTGCTTTTTTATTTTAGGCAAATCCTTTAATCTTGTTTTTAAACGAATGCGTTTTATGAGCATTGCTTGTTTATCTTTTTCTTCTGGAAGCGATATAAACCCTTTTTCTGTTCTTATATTTTTAAGTCCGTGTTTATAAATACGTGCTTTTATGCCTTCATCTACAATGTTCTTAACGTCTGATTCAGAAAAGGAGTTGTCTATTGGCTTTCTAATTACATGCCATATTTCCTTCTCATTTTTGTCGTTTTCTCTTTCAATGGCACCATAAAAGGTATCCTTATGTAAGGAACCACGAATGCCTTGTCCTTGCTCGTAAATAACGTCTCCGTTTTTGTTGTACTGAATTTTACCACGTTTCCTTAATTTTCGTTTGGTTTGATTCAACAGATTATCTTGGTGCTTATGAACCACTAAAATATCATCTTGTAAATTCATTACATCTTCCGTGAAACTATCCCAAGGTTTTTCAACTTTAAATTTTTCACGTTTACCCAGTGATTCAGCTTCTAAAAATGAATGAGCTAGTTTTTCTCTAATGTCTTTGGTCATACACGTTAAAACAATAGCATCAATGGCATGATGAAAATGAAGATTCCTGTCTTTTTCTTTTAATCCCCAAGATTTTCTTACATCTGAAACCATAGTGCCTTTTGCAGGAAATACGTCCTTAAACAAGGTTTGTAAATATAGTTTAGCGTACTTGGTAATTATTCCTGTGTCAACCAACTGGCTGTTTTTGAATTTAAAGTGGATTTCTTTATCCGTAAAACGTCTATATTTATCTCTCCAATAGTCGAGTTGTAACCTCAAATAATGTCTTTGTTGAATAGCTCTGTTTTTTGCTTCTACAGTAGTTGCTTTTGCTGAATAGTAATTTTGAATATCGATTTTTTCTTTTAGAGACTCGATGGTTTCTTTCCAATGCTTAATATTCATCAAAGCGTTTTGTAAATGCTCTACGCCTAGTTCTTGTGGTATTTTATTCCCTTTTATTTGATTGAACTTTTTTTCTGACAGTGTTTTGTTTGCCAACGAATTATCAAAAGACTTACTTCTAGGAAACGTATGCTCAATATCAAATTTTGGATTTGAGCCAAACAAATCTTCGACACCAATGGTCTCATTTGTATATAAACATTTTCCGTTTTGTTCCAACCAAAGTCTGTATTTTAAAATGTCAAGTTCTGTTATTTTACTGTTTGCTTTTTTCGCATATGGCTCTAACAATTTTATATACTTTTTATTTTCAGCTTCCCGCTCTCGTTGGTAACGCTCTATGGCCAGACGTTTATTTTTATCATTAAGTTCTCTAGCCAACTCGATGATTATTTTTGTATCTGTATCAATTTTTTTTTCTTCTAATAACGTATTTACAAGTTTTTTTAATTGATACAAAGTTCGCATGGCCATTGGATTACGGACCGATGTGGTAAACGGACTTTCTAATTCTCCAGACAAACTTTCTTGGTAAATATCTATCGCTGAAGGATGATATAGTTTGTCTGCCTGTATTTTAGAAACTTTATATTCGCTAATTAAAAAATCTTTTATTTTTTCGTCCAATCTTGGTTTTGATAAATAATAACCTCCTGTTCTTCGTTTTTGTAACTGATGTTGAAATAGCATTTCAATTTCTTCTTGAAGGTTATCTTTTTGAGTTTGATTTAAGGCTTCCCATTTTGTTGTTCCGTAAAAGGTTTTAATTTTTTCTGAAACATTGGTTTTGTCAGTTTCGTCTAAAACATAATCTAAATGTGAATTGTCATATTCTTTAATAAAATCACCGACCAATCCGTTAACTATATCAATTTTTAAATTATCCTCTTTGTAACCTGAAATAATATCAAAGATGGTGTCTTGGATGAACTCTTTATTTGCTTCCCAATTTTTTTTACCAACAATGGCTTCAACATTACTAAAGAAAACAGCATGAGAATAAATGATACCATTTTTTAAAAAAGGAAGGATGTTTTTTATGGCTTTTCTGCTCAATGAAGCATAACCTTGCTTTAAATTAATAGTTTCGTATTTTTTAACCTGGTCTTCAATGACATGGTAACGCTTGCGAATAAAATCTTTTACCTTGGTTGAAGTGATATCGTTTACAAAATCACCTGCAAAAAATAAGGTATGCCACAATTCATCTATGAGTACTTCAACGCTTTTATTATCAGATAACTTATAGCTGTTCTTTATTTTTTCCTTACAACCTTCCCAGTTTTCAGCATCAAACAAATTCACAAACTGACTTAGGGTTGGGCATCCAACAATAGGATATTTATCTTTATAGTTGAAATCAAAATGTTCGTTTCTTTTTTTGGCTTCTTTATTTATGGCTTTCGAAATGTCCAAAAACTTAAAATTGGGTTTACTTTTTCTAAAAAACAATTGCTTTGCAATCTTGAAATAATGTGGAAATTCAAATAAAAACAGAAACTCGGACTCGTTTCCAAAAGTGCTTTTTATTTTAATTGAATTGAGAAATTGATACATTCTAAATTCCTCATACAACGGATGACTTACAGCACATCTTGGTTTGGTAGGCTCTAAAGTACATTTACCAATAGTGCCTTTTTGTGATTTTAACGGTCTTTGAAAAAAAATGGAGTAAAACAGTTTGTCTTTAAGCTCTTTATCAAGATTTTGTTTGTCAACAATAGTATTAAATTCTTCAATATAACTTATACGAGACGAGTTGACCTCTTGGTCATCAGCTTGGTATTTTGTTTTTCTTACTTCAATTCCAGCATCTAACTGGTCACATAAATAAGCACCAAGAGTTTGGTCGCCTCTCTTTTCTTTTTCTTTCAGGTAAACTTCCATATCCTTGCCAGCATCAGCATCTTTCCTTCCGCTTTTAAAACCACGTCTTTGGCATAAATGATATAAAGCTCTACCCAACTCATTTTTAGTTACCGTTTCTTCTGATGCTTTTTTTCTTAATTCATAAGGATTGAGTTTTAACCATGCTCTAAAATCGTCGTTTTCGGTTGGGTATTTATTTTGTTTTCCCTTTTTATAGACAACCCAATTATCAAGTTCCTCAATCTTTAAAGGACACATATTGTGCTCAATAAGAAGTCGTAATGTATCAGCTTTACGCCATTTTCGTCTTCTGTATAATTTTCTAGATGCTCGGTGCTTGGTACGTTCTGAGGCTAACGAAAACTCTACTCCTTTTTCCTCACCTACGCCTTGCGGAAATATTAATACTCCTGAATGTATTATTTGATTTTTATTTCCAAATTTATTATTTCGAATAGCCCAACCAATCGAGTTTGTACCTAAATCCAATCCTAATATTTTACCCATATTCTTAAAAATTTAATAAACATTAAAGCTACAAAAAACTAATGCCTTTCTTACGGCTTTTATCATTGGAAATTAAAAATGATTTACTTAAATTTGTGCTAGATTAAACTTTCTAATCTTTAATCTTATCACAATAAGGCTATATGCCGTAGATTTATAATCTTTAGTCCTGCTTCGGTGGGACTTTTTTTGTGAAGTAACCAATACCGTAAAACCTACATCAACCTACTATCCAAATCCAAATCGCCTACCTTAATTATTTTAAGTTCACCAAAATCTTGATGCTTAGGGTTTATAAGATAATTAAAAGACGTTGGCAGAACAGCCGATGGCACTTTTAATGCCAATGTTTTTTGTGACACCAACCATTGTGAGCCATAATCCTGTGTAAAGGACAATGGTGGATTCGCTCTCCAGTTTTGCTTTAAAATGGCTGGTTTTATTAGGTCTATTTTTATATGATCTGGAATATCCAATTCTATAAAACCAAAATCTTTGTTTACATCGCTATAATCCAAATGCACCAACAATTCCAAAACACTTATGGCAAGGGATTCTGAAGTGTAAAGCATGTGATGTCCTCGCTTGTTCCATCGACCTCCAAACAAGCGCGCACCTTCGCCGCTTAAATCTTTTAAATACTGTTTTTTGGCAATGCGATAGACTTTCAAAATAAACAAAGCTTTAATTACGAATAGACACCATATTCTATACGACCAAGTATATCTTTTATAAGATTGGTACCAAAGCTGGTATCTAAAAAATCTATGGGTTTAGCATAATTTAAGGCTCTTATATCTTTGTGCAACCAAGCCGTAAACGCCTCAATAGAACCCAGAACCTCAACACCTCTGGAAATCACTTCGGCTATTTCCAGGATTTGCTCGGTTGGGTACACATTGAGCAAATCGGTATCGCTTTTACGTTGTATTGTACGATGCGATATATGCAACAACTGACTCATTTGCTCCATGGAAATGGACAAAATACCGCTTAAAGTTTGCAACACAGATTTAGGCAAACCCTTACGTGTCATCTCGATAAGATCCAAGTCGTTATCTATGGTCTGCCCAAGAGCCACACTGCCTCCCAAAACACTTACAATACGATTGTACTTGTTATCTAAATGGTAAAAGGCTTTTGGTTCTTGTGCTAAACTTTTTATTTCTGAATGCTGCTTATAGGATTTCATAATAACGACATTTGTCACAAATTTATGTATTTTTGTCGGGTTTTAAAAATTTTTAACCATTTTTTTTTGATTTTTGGGCGTTACCCTTTGGGTCGGGCTTTCCGCTATATCTTTTTAAAAGCGTCATTGCTAGGAGCGAGCAAGGTGACTATCTGTTAAATTTTAGTTCTCACTATAACGAATCCCTTTTGTCTTTTAAAAAGGATGCCGCTTCAATCCCTAACGCAAACCTTGATAGCTTTAATTAACCGAACATAAACATCAACAATAAGTAATAACGATTCACTTTATCAGGAAACTGTCTGAAAAGCTATCATTCAAAACGAAGTGAAGACATCTGTTTCAATCAAGTTACTGGTTATGGGATTGCTTCGAAATAAAATTTCTCGCAATGACGTCCATGTATGTCTTTTTAGAAAACTTCAAGCTGGCTGCACAAATACTTCTGCATTTTGTTTGAAAAATTGGCGATCCATAAGATACTTCGACCATGTTCAGTATAAGCAATTTACTCAATTTTCGAGAAAAAACGAAAATTGGTTCTCTGCTTACATATTACGTCGATACTGTCCTCCTACTTCAAATAAGGCGTTCGTGATTTGGCCTAAGCTACATATTTTACAAACTTCCATTAAAGACTCAAAAATATTTTCGTTGTTAATAGCTTTATTCTGTAAATCTTTAAGTTGCTCTTTTGTATCGTTTGCTTTGTGTAGATTCTTTAAAGTTTTAATTTGAAGTTGTTTTTCTTCTTCTGTGGCTCGTATCACTTCTGCAGGTAAAACTGTTGGCGACCCTTTACTACTTAAAAACGTATTCACACCAATGATTGAAAACTGCCCATTGTGCTTCAGCGTTTCGTAATACAAGCTTTCTTCTTGTATTTTACTGCGCTGGTACATAGTTTCCATAGCTCCAAGTACACCTCCTCTTTCAGTAATTCTATCGAATTCCATTAACACGGCTTCTTCAACTAAATCGGTGAGCTCTTCAATGATAAACGACCCTTGAATTGGATTTTCGTTTTTAGCTAATCCTAATTCTTTATTGATGATTAACTGAATGGCCATAGCTCTACGTACACTTTCCTCTGTTGGCGTGGTAATGGCTTCATCATAGGCATTGGTATGCAAGGAATTACAATTATCGTAAATCGCATAAAGTGCTTGAAGCGTGGTTCTAATATCGTTAAAGTCAATTTCTTGGGCATGCAAACTTCTTCCTGAGGTTTGAATATGATATTTAAGCATTTGAGCACGCTCATTGGCACCATATTTATGTTTCATGGCTTTTGCCCAAATTTTACGTGCTACACGACCAATAACAGCATATTCTGGATCGATACCATTGGAAAAGAAAAACGATAAGTTTGGCCCAAACTTATTGATGTCCATACCTCTGCTTAAATAATATTCCACGTAAGTGAAACCATTAGATAAGGTCAAGGCTAATTGTGTAATTGGATTGGCTCCAGCTTCGGCAATATGATATCCTGAAATGGACACCGAATAGAAATTACGCACATTGTTATCGATAAAATATTCCTGTACATCTCCCATCAATCGCAATGCAAATTCGGTAGAGAAAATACAGGTGTTTTGTGCTTGATCTTCTTTTAAAATATCTGCCTGAACGGTTCCTCTAACCTGAGCAATGGTTTTGGTTTTAATATCTTGATACACATCTGCTGGTAACACTTGGTCACCAGTTACTCCTAACAGCATCAAACCCAAACCATCGTTGCCTTCTGGTAATTTGCCATTATATTTTGGACGCTCAATGTCTTTATCTTTATAAATTTTAGCAATTTTCGATTGAACTTCTTTTTCTAAACCTTGTTCTTTAATATAAAGTTCGCATTGTTGGTCGATGGCTGCATTCATAAAAAAGCCTAACAACATTGGTGCAGGACCATTAATAGTCATACTTACCGAAGTCATTTTGTCTGCCAAATTGAAACCAGAATATAGTTTTTTAGCATCGTCCAGACAGCATATTGAAACGCCTGCATTACCAATCTTTCCATAGATGTCAGGACGCAAATCTGGATCGTTTCCATATAAGGTCACACTATCAAAAGCAGTCGATAGACGTTTGGCTGGCAATCCAGCACTCACATAATGAAAACGACGATTGGTACGCTCTGGACCTCCTTCTCCTGCAAACATTCGTGCTGGATCTTCTCCTGTGCGCTTAAATGGATATAAACCTGCTGTAAAAGGAAATTCTCCTGGTACATTTTCTTGCAAACACCATCTTAAAATGTCTCCCCAAGCTTGATATTTTGGTAATGCAACCTTAGGAATTTGAGTATGCGATAAAGACTCCGTATGGGTTTCAATTTTTATCTCCTTATCCCTTACCTTAAAAGAGTATATAGGATTTTGGTATTTATTTACTTTCTCGTCCCAACCTGTGATCACTTCCCAATTATAAGGGTCTAAGTTTAATTTTACGCGGTCGAATTCCTTAAAAAGCAACTGTAACAACTGTTTTTGAGATTCCTCGTCAGTCGTTCCTCCTTCAGTCGGAATGACATTTCCTTTGTCATTCAGAGCAGAGCGAAGAATCTTATCAGTTTTCAATCCGTGTTTGTCTAGAAAAGATTGCTTTGTTTCACTGGCGATGACGTTTGAAACAGATTCGATAGTTTTATAAATTCCGTAGAGTTTTTGAGCCACTTCAACTTGTGCATTTGCTGTTTTGTCATAAGCACGATTATTTTCGGCAATTTCAGATAAATACCTTGTTCTTGCTGGTGGAATAACAAAAATCTTTTCGCTCATTTCTTTAGAAATCTCAAAAGTGGATTTCAAATCGGTATCTGTTTTTTCTACCAATGTATCCATGATGGCTTTGTAGAGTGTATTCATTCCTGGATCGTTGAATTGAGATGCAATCGTTCCAAAAACAGGCAACTCATCTTGAGGTGTGTCCCAAAGGTGATTGTTACGCATGTACTGTTTTTTTACATCACGCAAAGCATCTTTTGCACCTCGTTTATCGAATTTATTGATGGCTACCAAATCGGCAAAATCCAGCATATCAATTTTTTCCAACTGTGTAGCTGCTCCAAATTCAGGTGTCATTACATACAATGATACATTGCTATGCTCAATAATTTCGGTATCAGATTGTCCGATACCAGAAGTTTCTAAAATAATCAAATCAAATTCAGCAGCTTTTAAAACCTCAACAGCTTCGTTGACATGTTTTGACACCGAAAGATTTGATTGACGTGTTGCCAGACTACGCATATAGACTCTAGGCGAATTTATGGCATTCATACGTATTCTATCTCCCAAAAGCGCACCACCTGTTTTTCGTTTTGAAGGATCTACCGAGACAATCCCAACTGTTTTTTCTGGAAAATCGATTAAAAAACGTCTCACCAACTCATCAACCAAACTTGATTTTCCTGCACCTCCTGTTCCAGTAATTCCTAAAACAGGTATGTTTGAATGTTTATTTTTAGAATGTATTTTATCTAAAACATCCTTTGCGACCTCAGGAAAGTTCTCAGCTGAAGAAATCACACGAGCAATAGCTTTCGGGTTTTTCTTCGGAAGACTGTCTAACTCACCATTTAATGTATCTCCAATTGCAAAATCTGATTGCTCAACCAAATCATTAATCATGCCTTGCAATCCCATTTCACGACCATCATCTGGTGAATAAATCCTGTCGATACCATAATCCATGAGTTCTTTAATTTCTGAAGGCAAAATCACGCCTCCTCCTCCACCGAAGATTTTAATAT
>JAGQYS010000040.1 GCA_020435965.1 Flavobacteriaceae bacterium
AAGATTTTAGTGATGCCATTTATGGAATTGAAGATGATAAACGCTATGTTACAGAAGCGAGATTAAGAAAAATGTTAACCCACGAAATTGGTTTAATTGAAGAACGTATCTCACGTGAAAAACATCCTAATAAGCTATTCTTCTCGTTTGCCAATACTGTTGCAACCATCGATTTTGCAAAAAAATATAAAGGGCATGGATGGGTTGGAATAAAATATCAATTAGAGCCAGACCAAGAATACAATGATATTATTTTACACCTAAGATTTAAAGAAAATGATGCAAGGCTTCAACAAGAAACCTTAGGGATATTAGGCACAAACCTTATTTATGGTGCTTTTTATAAATACAATGAGCCTAAAAAACTGTTACGTTACTTATACGATCATTTGGATAAAGACCAATTGGAAATTGATACAATCAATTTTTCAGGGCCAGTTTTTGAAAATGTAGATAACCGTTTAATGAGTTTACAGCTTGTAAAAAACGGAATGACAGACGCAGTAATGTTTGCTCCTGATGGTAACAACGTTCTACCTGCAAGAGTTTTATACAAAAAAAATATATTGACACTTCGTGGAAGTTTCAGGCCTGTAACCAAAGTAAACATGGATATGTATGAGAAATCATATAATATGTTTATTAAAGAGAACAGAGTAAACCCTGACAATACTCAGGTTGTTTTTGAAATTACACTCTCCAATTTAAGAGCTGAAGGCGAAATCGATGAGCAGGATTTTATGGACAGAGCACGACTACTCTGTTCTTTAGGTCAAACTGTTTTAATTTCAAATTTTCAAGAGTATTATAAATTGGTTGAATATTTCTCTCAATATTCAAAAAGCAGGATGGGATTGGCAATGGGAGTAAATAACCTCGTTGATATTTTTGACGAAAAATACTATCGCCATTTAAGTGGTGGTATTTTAGAGGCTTTCGGTAAATTATTCTTTAAAGATTTACGCGTGTATTTGTATCCGATGCTAAATGATGATGGTACTATAACCAACAGTGAAAATCTTAAAGTGCACCCAAGAATGAAAGAGTTATACAAATTCTTTAAGTACAATGGAAAAGTTATAGACATACCAGAACATGATCCAAAAATACTTTCTATTTTCTCTAGAACAGTCTTAAAAATGATTTCTGAAAACAAAGACGGCTGGGAAGAGATGCTACCTGTAGGTGTTGCAGAATTAATAAAAGAGAAAAGCCTTTTTGGTTGTGAAACAGAAGAGATTCTTCATAAAAAAGATGACTGATTAAAAACGAAAAAACCGTTTGAAGTGGTAACTTCAAACGGTTTAATTTTTTTTAGTTCCTTATAAATGTCCAGTTAGTTTCTTAATATCTGATCTGCATGTGCTTTAGTCTTAACCTTAGAAATCACATCCTCTATAACACCGTTTTCATCTATGATAAACGTTGTTCTATGAATACCTTCGTATTCTCTTCCCATAAATTTCTTTGGCCCCCAAACTCCGAAAGATTCTATTACAGATTTATCCTCGTCTGCTAATAAAGGATATTGGAATCCATATTTATTTTTAAAATTAGATTGTCTTTTAGCACTATCTGCACTTACTCCCAAAATCTCATATCCTTCTGCTTTAAAACGCTCATGATTATCATTTAGGTCGCAGGCCTCTGCAGTACAACCAGGTGTACTCGCTTTAGGATAAAAGAATAACACCAATTTTTTTCCTTTATAGTCATTCAATGAAATTACATTTCCATCTTGATCTTTAGCTTTGAAATTTGGTGCTTTATCTCCTACTTTTAATGTGTTCATATTTATTAACTTTGATTTTTACAAAGATACACCAATGAACAAGCAAGAAAAAGTAGAATTTGTTATAAAAACCTTAAATAATATTTATCCCGAAGTGCCAATTCCGTTAGACCACAAAGATCCATACACTTTACTAATTGCAGTGTTATTGTCTGCTCAGAGTACAGATATTCGTGTTAATCAAATCACTCCTTTATTGTTTGAAAAAGCAGATAATCCTTACGACATGGTAAAGTTAAGTGTCGAAGAAATAAGAGAGATCATTAAACCTGTTGGTTTATCGCCTATGAAGAGTAAAGGAATTTATGGTTTATCTAAAATTTTAATTGATAAACATCACGGTAAAGTACCTCAAAGTTTTGAGTTTTTAGAAGAACTACCTGCTGTTGGACACAAAACAGCAAGTGTTGTGATGTCTCAAGCCTTTGGTATTCCTGCATTTCCTGTAGATACTCATATTCATAGGTTAATGTATCGTTGGAATTTAAGCAATGGAAAAAATGTAGTCCAAACTGAAAAGGATGCCAAACGGTTGTTCCCTAAAAACCTTTGGAATAAATTACATTTACAGATTATTTGGTATGGAAGAGAATACTCGCCAGCTAGAGGGTGGCATCTTGAAAAAGATATTATAACTAAAACAATAGGTAGAAAGTCTGTTATTGAAGAATACTATAAAACAAAAAAGCCTTAATTTTTCAATTAAGGCTTTTCTTCGCCAAAGTTTAGTTTAAAAGCGCTTCAAACTTTAATTTACTCTTACTACAATTTATAACACTTAAAGCTTGAGAATAATTCAGAAGAAAATTAACCGTTTCTTCTCTCGGTTGCAATGTTTTTGAATGTTTTGAATTTTCAATGTAAAGTTTTGCCATTTACTTAATTTTTGGTGTTTAATATTCAATAAACGAAGCAAAACCATATATATTGTATTATTTTTAAATTAATTTGTTAAAACTATATTATGCTTATCTATGACCTTTCGCAAATTAATGAGTGCATAACGCATTCTTCCTAGCGCTGTATTAATGCTCACACCAGTTTTATCGGATATTTCTTTAAAGCTCATGTCGTTGTACATACGCATCACTAATACTTGTTTCTGGTCTTCAGGGAGTTCCTCAATCAATCGTCTTACATCTTCTTCAACCTGAGATTTAATAATGCTTTTTTCTGCATTTAAAGTTGAATCACTTAGTACTGAAAAAATATCGAAATCTGAACTGTTGTCAAATTTCGGCATTCGATTGTTCTTTCTAAAGTGGTCAATTACCAAATTATGAGCAATACGCATAACCCAAGGCAAGAATTTGCCTTCTTCATTATATTTACCCAACTTTAAGGTACGAATAACCTTAATGAAAGTGTCTTGAAAGACATCTTCAGTAATATCTCTATCAAAAACTTTTGAATAAATAAAACTGTAAATTTTTTGTTTGTGCCTGTTAATTAGGATAGCTAGTGAATTTTCATCACCTTTAATGTAGTTGCTTACCAAAACAGCATCTGTAATAAGTTCTCTTTTCATATCATTACTTTTAATACACAAAATAGCTCTGTGTTTGGGGATTAAAATTTAAAAAGTAATGTTATGTTATAGGCTAATAGTTTAATTTGCTGTTCAATACAAAGCCAAATATAACAACAATCGTTCCTAAAATGCAAAAAGAATTCACTTTTTTTAACATTTTAACATAATTACACTTCATTTTTATTGCTGAAATACTTATAGTATCTTTGCAGGATTATTTTGGCAAACCACTGATGAATACAGACATTTTAAACAAAAATCCTAAAACAAATATCCTTATAAAAGGTGCAAAATTGCATAATCTAAAAAATATAGATGTAGCAATACCAAGGAATAAATTAGTGGTTATTACAGGTTTATCTGGTTCTGGAAAGTCAAGCTTAGCCTTTGACACTTTGTATGCTGAAGGCCAAAGACGTTATGTAGAAAGCCTTTCAAGCTATGCTAGACAGTTTTTAGGAAGGTTAAATAAACCAAAAGTTGATTATATAAAAGGCATTGCTCCTGCTATAGCCATAGAGCAAAAAGTGAATTCAACCAATCCGCGTTCAACAGTTGGTACCACTACTGAAATTTATGACTACTTAAAGTTATTATTCGCTAGAATTGGTAAAACCTTTTCGCCAAAATCTGGTGAAGAAGTAAAAAAAGATTCGGTTTCTGACGTCATCAATCATATTAAAACCCTTAACGAAGGTGAAAAATTACTCCTCCTCTCTCCTATTTATCTTGAAGAAGGACGAAGCATGGATGATAAGCTAAAAGCTTTAAATCAACAAGGTTATGCTCGTGTTAAATTAGGTGAAGATGTTAAAAGAATTGATGAAATTAAAAATGTTGATGTTAATATACAATTGGTTGTTGATAGAATTATCGTAAAACACGAAGAAGATTTCTACAATCGCTTGGCTGATGCCATACAAATGGCTTTTTTTGAAGGTAAAGGCGAATGTTATATCCAAAAACTTTCGGATAATTCTTCAAGACACTTCAGCAATAAATTCGAGTTGGATAATATTAAATTCTTAGAACCAAACATACATTTATTCAGCTTTAATAACCCTTATGGAGCTTGTCCTAAATGTGAAGGTTATGGTGATGTGATTGGCATAGACGAAAATTTAGTGGTTCCAAATACAAGTTTATCCATTTATAATAATGCCATCTTTGCTTGGCGAGGCGAAAGCATGAGTTGGTATCGTGATCAATTGGTAAACAACTCTCACAAGTTTGACTTCCCAATTCACAAACCTTATTTTCAGCTTACTACTGAACAAAAACAACTCATTTGGGATGGCAACGAATATTTTGAAGGACTTAACTCTTTCTTTGAAGAATTAGAGTCCAAAGCCTATAAAATTCAAAATAGAGTTATGCTGTCTCGTTACAGAGGAAAAACAAAATGTAGTGCTTGTAAAGGAAAACGATTGAGACCAGAAGCCAATTATGTAAGAGTTGCTAATGCAACCATTACAGATTTGGTTGAAATGCCTCTGAAAAAATTAAGCAACTTTTTTAAACAGTTAGAACTTAACGATCACGATGCGCAAATAGCAAAACGATTGTTAGCAGAAATAAACAATAGACTATCGTTTCTGACCAATGTTGGTTTAGATTACCTCACTTTAAATAGAAAATCAAACACTTTATCTGGAGGAGAAAGTCAACGTATTAACTTAGCAACATCACTTGGTAGTAGCCTTGTTGGCTCGATGTATATCTTAGACGAACCAAGTATAGGACTTCATCCACGTGATACAGAACGCCTTATCTCTGTTTTAAAATCCTTGAGAGATTTAGGCAATACAGTAATTGTGGTAGAACATGACGAAGATATTATGGCTGAAGCTGACGAAATTATTGATATTGGCCCAGAAGCTGGAACTTTTGGTGGTAAAGTTGTCGCTAATGGAAGTTATCAAGACATTCTAGTTTCTGATTCGCTAACTGCTAAATATTTAAATGGCACACTAAAAATTGAAGTACCTAAAGAACGCAGAACGTCTAAGTATCATATTAATATTAAAGGAGCAAGAGAACACAATCTTAAAAACATTGATGTCACGTTCCCATTAGGAATGTTAACTGTTGTTACTGGAGTTTCAGGTAGCGGAAAAAGCACATTAGTTAAAAAAATATTGTATCCTGCTCTTTTAAAGGAAATTGGTAGTTATGGAGACAAACCAGGCGATTTTTCTTCCATTACTGGAAATTTTAGTAACATTAAACATATTGAGTTTGTTGATCAAAATCCAATTGGCAGATCTTCTCGCTCAAATCCTGTGACTTATATTAAGGCTTATGACGATATAAGAGCTTTATTTTCAAAACAAAAACTGAGCAAGATTAGAGGTTACCAAGCAAAGCATTTTAGCTTTAATGTTGATGGAGGAAGATGTGAAACCTGTAAAGGCGAAGGCGAAGTGACTATTGAAATGCAGTTTATGGCTGATGTGCACTTAGAATGTGAGACTTGTAAAGGCAAACGCTTTAAAAAAGAAGTTTTAGAAGTTACCTTTAAAGAGAAATCCATTGATGACATTTTAAATATGACGATTGATGATGCTGTAGCCTTTTTTGAAACAAATGGAGAAACTAAAATTCAGAACAAGTTACAACCACTCCAAGATGTGGGATTAGGTTATGTTACATTGGGTCAAAGCTCTTCAACACTTTCTGGTGGCGAAGCACAAAGAATTAAATTAGCAACATTTTTAGGCAAAGGAAACACTAAGGAAACGGCTTTATTTATCTTTGATGAGCCAACAACTGGCTTACATTTTCATGACATTAAAAAATTATTAAAGTCCCTTAATGCCTTAATTGAAAAAGGTCATTCAATTATTGTGGTTGAACACAATCTAGAGCTTATTAAATGTGCTGATTATATTGTTGATTTAGGACCTGAAGGTGGCGAAAATGGTGGCTTACTTATGGCTGCAGGAACTCCAGAAGAGGTCGTTAACATTAAAGAATCATTTACAGGACAATATCTAAAAGAAAAGCTTTAATAAAACAAAAAAGCAAGTCCAAGCACAATAAATACTGCCACTGGTACCACAAACATCATATAAATAAAACTTGATATACTTGCCTTAATAAAACTAATAATAAAGCCTTGCTGGTAAAAGGTTCGCATGGCAAAGACCAAATAGAAAAATGTTGACATCACGATAAGCCAATCAATCCAATCAGGAATATCTACAACAAAATAATTAAATGCCAATATGATACTCATGGTTACAAACAAAAAGGAAAAATAATAAAAGCTGAATACTAGATGATGTGCAAAAGTGCCACGTCTCCAGAAAAATACTTTTAAAATCATTGCAAAAATTGGCAGCAAAATGAATAGTGAAATAGGAATGGTATCAAAAAAAGCCTGTATAATTCCGCCTCCTTTATTTTTATGGAATTTTATGAGTTGACGGTAAAATGTTTTTGATAAAAAACCTGCATCATCATCCATGCCTACAGCTTTTAATTGTTCTTTTTCAGATGCGTCTGCAAGAATCAATGAATCCAACTTTTCTCTATCATATCCAAATGTAAAATTGTTTTTTGCACTTTGAGGCCTTGAAACTACGGTAAAAACAGAGTCTAGTTCTTTTCGTTCTTGGTCAGACAATCCAGACATAAGACCTTGTTTTTTAAATGTTTCGTTTAATTTATTAATCGCTGTTGAGTCCATTGGGCTTGTGTTAACAGTGTCTTTTTCAACAGTTTCAAAACCTTTTTTTAATGCACTATCAAAACTAGAATTATACTCACGTATCTTAAAAGAAAACAAAAAGAAAAATATCACAGAAATAAACAGATACATTTGCGCAGGATGCAAATACATTAACCGTTTTCCGCTAACAAATCGTTTCGCCAAAACCCCTGGTTTAAAAACCAATGGTATAAAACTCCTAAAAAATCTGGCATCAAAGGAAAAATAATTAGCAATAGTATTATAAAACAACACACCAACTGTTAGTTTATCATTCGCTTGTTGGCCACAATGAGGACAAAACTCGAACTCAGCATTATGTGCTTTCTCACAATTTTGACAAACCACTTGACTTGGCCCTAAAGTAAAATGTTCAATTTCTTCTTTTTTAGATGTATTACTTAATTCCTTATTGTTTCCCATTTAGAGTTGATTGATTTCTATAAAAATAGAATAATTTTTAAGTTTTTAGAATAATTATTGATTTCTATTTAACATTCGCTTTTATAAAAAAAAACAATTTATTAATAATTTTAACACATAAAACACTGTATAACAAACTTTTACAATACAACTTGTTTTTTTGGCACGTTGTTTGTAATTATCAAATCGTATTCAATCTTAAAACAAACAATTATGAAAAAATTAGGAACTTTAATAGCAGTATTTCTTCTGACAGGAGCAACTGCTTTCGCAACCACAACCACCAAAACTGGAACACATTTTTATGATAGAGGTTATGGTAATTCTTTCATATTTGTTGAGCAAGGCGTAGAATTTGCAGTATTTCCTGATGGACAATTTGATTTTAATGTAGAGCGCTATGGTCCAAATTTTAGCGCCTATGCAGATTTTGGAGGAGTAAGCATAAGCTTTAATTCTGGATATAGTTATGATGCTTATGTGCAGTATGATGATTTTGGAGCTGTCATTCAAATTGAGAACATACCAATTTATTATGATTATTATGGTCGTATTATCCAAGCTGGTGATGTACGCATTAGATATAACAATTTTGGGAGAGTGATTAGAGTTGGAGGACTATATGTTCACTATAACAGATTTAACAGGTTTTCTCACTACACTGGATTTATCAATGTGTATAACAGATATTATGTGTACAGACCATGGCACAGATATTATGCTGTTCCTGTTGTGACCTCATGCATTGTGTATAATAGACCTTACAGACAGCACTATACTCCAATTAGACACAGATATTATGCTCCATATAGAGATAATCACAGACCACGAGTATCTTATAACGCTGGACGAAGAGATTCCAGAGTAACTAACACAAGCAGACGAAGCGATAGATACATTCAAGACAGTAATGGACGACGTGATAGTAGATTAGCAGATATTTCAAGAAGAGGCCAGTCTGATAATGTAAAATCAAGAAGAAACGAATCTAGACAAAATATAAAAGGAAATAGATCTACCTCTGAAAAATCTAGAAGAGTTGAAACTAAACGTCCTACAGAAAGAAAAACAACGAATAGAACTATTACTAAACGCGATAATGATAAAAGAGGGAACTCTGGAGTAATTAAAAGAAACTCTAGAACTGTTGAAAAGAGATCAACACCTACAAAACGTGTAGCCAAGACAACACCAAGTAGAAAAACGAATACTGTTAGTAAACGTTCCAGTAATAGCAATAAAACGCAACGTGTAGCAAAATCTACACCTCAAAGAAAAGCAACTGGATCTTCTAGGTCAAAAACATCTAAAAGATCAAACAACAGAAAACAATAAACATAATTTTGGTTGGTTAGTTAGGAAGTCCTGCAAGAAGTATGCCTCAAAGCACCTTGCGGGATTTTCCGTTTATTAAGCAGATTTCTTTAAAAACTTATCAAACAATATATTGATTTCTTCAGATAAATTCATTTTATAAACTATCAAACCATAACTTAGTCCAATTAACAATGATTTTATCCCAATATTAATAATTGGATGAAACGGAAAATCCCAGAAATAGAAAATTCCAACTAAAAACAAAATAAGGACTAAGGTTTTGACTGAATTTACACAAAACGGAGACATTTTAAACTTAAAATAGACAAATCCTACTTTAGCAGTATTATAAACAACAATAGATATAAATGTTGCAATCCCAGCTCCATTAATACCATAATTTGGAATCAGTAACATATTGAAAACAACTGTCATAACTGCTAATAAAACACCTAAAGCCAGAACCACTCTGTAATAATCACTGTTAAACAGAATAGCATTATTATTGCCTAAAATATTATCTGATAGCTTAGCAACACTTATTAAAAGAACAACAAGTAATCCTCCTGTGTAATCTTCTGGTATAATTTCATATAGTTGATTGATGTTTAAGATAATTAACAAGAAAATAAAACCACTGATAATAAAAAGATTCAAAGAACTTTTCTTATATAAGTCAATTAATCCTTCCCTATTTTTATCATTTAAAAATTTGGCTGTAATTGGGCTTGTTATTTGATGCATAGACCTTGCTGGAACACCAATAACTGTTGCAATATAAATAGCAACTCCATAATAGGCGACTTTTTCAATTTCAATATATTGGCCAATCATAAACTTATCAATTTCCAAAATAATGTTGGCAACAGAGCCCGCAAGGATAATTAAAGCAGAATATTTAAAAACAGGAATCATATTAGGGAATTTACCGAACCTGAAAATTGGTCGTCTGATGTAAAACGCATAAATCATCATAGTTAATGTTCTCAAAATATAAACACCAACAACTGCGTAAATAAACGTTTCAATATAGATAATGTCAAAATACAAACAAAACAACAGTATGGTTATGCCTGCTCTATGAAACACTTCCATTAGGAAATTACCAAACACACTGTTCATGTGCACTTTGGTCCAAGCGTAAAACACTTCAAAATAAGAAAAAGCAATAGCAGAAATATAAATAAGCCAGACAAAATCTTTAATAATTGGGTTCTTTTGAGATAGGAAATTGCTTATGGTTTCAAAAGAAAAATGACCAATTAATCCCATTGGGATAATAAGCAGCAAAGGCAAAAATAGCATCCAAGTTAAAAAACTGTTGATGCTATTTCTTGTCTTATAAGATGAATAGAATTTTACAATGGTGTTATGCACTCCAAAAGCCAATAAAGGCATCATTACGTAAGCAGTAGATAGTATATATGTTACAAGTCCATAGTAGGTTTCAGACATGAATTCTGTATACAAAAACAACGTATTGATAGCTCCAATACCAAAACCCAAATAAGTGGTTATGGTGTTTTTAAATGTTTGGTTCTGTACAATTCCCATCTTGTAACATTCAATTTATTAGCTCAGCAAGCTTTAATGTCAATGCTTTCCTACTATATTGTTGCAATCCAATAGCATTACTTTTTAAATCTCCTGTTCTGAAAGCTTCAAACATATCTGAAATTGCTTCTTTTATGGCTTCATAGTCGCTGTACAAAAAGTAATTTCCAGTATTTGTGCTTCTTAAAATTTCAGCAACATCAGAATCTTTTGGGCCAATAGCCAAAATTGGCCTACTAGAAACCATGTACTCAAATAATTTTCCTGGAATAATGCACTTGGTATCTTCAGAATCTATTTCAACAAGCAATAATATTTGTGATTTCTTTTGATATCTAATAGCTTCAATATGTGATACATAACCTTTTAGACTTACATACTGTGAAAGGTTACGCTCCTCCAAACTTCTCAAAACATCTTTACTTACTGAACCTATAAAGTTAAGCTGAAACATGGATGCAAATATTTTATCTTCTGTTACAAGTTCTTCCAATACTTTCCAGAGTACTTTAGGATTTCTTTCTGATAACAGAGAGCCAATATGCGATATTGAAAACTTTTTATCCAAATCAACATTACCAACGGATTCATAGTCATAACCATTGGTAATCACTTCAATGGGTTGTTTAGTTAAAGAAGCAAAATTTAGTTTAGTATTGTTACTGGTTACAATAATTTTATCAGCTGAGTTTAACACTTTAGCTTCTAAGTCCTTATGTTTTTTCTTTGCCATAGGCAAAAGTTTAAGCTTCTTATGATAACCAATGGTTGTCCATGGATCTCTAAAATCGGCAATCCAATTAATGTTTAGTTTGCTTTTAAGTTGTTCGCCAATAAGATGCAAGCTATGTGGTGGACCTGTTGTAATAATAGTATCTATGCTATAATCTCTGATGTAAGTTGATAAATAGTTTACGGAAGGTCTAATCCATTTTTTTCTGGCATCAGGAATAAAAAAATTACCTCTTACAAAAAGCATCAGTCGTTCCATAATGCTTTGTCTTCTTTTATCAGGAATAATACCTTTGCTTATGGTATCTGATTTTCCTTTAGATAATTTACTAGCCAATTGATAAGGTTCGGCTATTGGTTGTTTAATTATAGTTAATCCCTTAGGAATTTCATCGGCTAAACTTTCATCTGTTACAGGATAACTTGGGTTTGAAGGCACATAAACAATGGGTTCAATATTAAACTCTGGTAAGTATTTAATAAATTTTAACCAACGTTGCACACCAGGACCTCCAGCAGGTGGCCAATAATATGTGATGATTAAAACCTTTTTTTTATCCATGTTTTGCTTCAAACAAAAACAATCAACTTACTCTTTCTTTTTAAACTCAAAAAACAGGCCTATAGCGAATAAAAGCACTAAAATTATTGAGCTTGCCATAGCAATGGTACTTCCAGTTTTAATGACTTCTGGCTCAAACTTAAATTCAATGGTATGATTTCCTGGTGGGACTTGTAAACCTCTTAAAATATAATTGACCCTTATATGAGGTGTTATTTCTCCATCAATATAAGCGTTCCAACCTTGAGCGTAATAATTCTCTGAAAAAACAGCAAAACCTTCATTAGAATTACTGGATTCATATTTTAAATAATTCGGCTTATAGTCTACCAATTTAATTGAGGCTAAAGAATCGACTATGAACTTATTTTGCAATCCGTCAAAACCAGAATAAATAGCTTTTTTCTTATTATCTAAGCTATCTAATGCCATGATTTCTTCATTTGCACTAGATTTTTGCCCTAATTCTGAAACAAACCAAGCATTACCATTAGCATCAGTATTCTTATAAGGAAACACCTCTCCTTCTTCATTTTGTGCAATGATATATTTAGTGTTAAGCATGTTCAATACTCCTAAATGATTTTGTGCTACGTAAAAGTTAAACACATCATCATAACGTTGCATTTTTGCAGCATGATATCCATTAAGGGAATTATGAAAATAGGAAGGTTTTGTATTTCCTGTTGTTAAATCAAACACCCTAAAATGAGTGGTGTCTTTTTGAATCTCTTCATCTACAGGACTGGCTTGATAAGGTTTTTGAACTTGAATGGCAGACACAAAATCATCATTATTTACATAACGTCTATCAACAACCACCAAATCAAAAAGAATTAATGCTGCAAATACAACAACAAGACTTTTTTCTGAAAGTTTATTTTTTAAAAAGAACCAAACTGCTCCAGCTGAAAGTAAAACCAGAACTAAAGTTCTTAAAGTGTCATTAACAAAAAATGACTTTCTATCAGACTTAACAGCATCTATAAACCCTTGTCCATAAGCTTGAATGTATCGACCATCATTATTGCCTACAAAATCAAAAAGGCTTCCTTTAAATAAAAGAAAAACCAGAGCCAATCCACCTGTTATTATCGTTGTATTCTTTAAGGCCTTTATTTTTTCGTCTTTATTTTCAAAATCATTAAATAATCTAGCCAAACCAAACATAGCTAGTATTGGAATGCACAATTCCAAAATGACTTGTATTGAGCTCACTGCACGAAACTTATTGTAAAGCGGAAAATAATCAATAAATAAATCTGTAAGGAATCCTAGGTTTTTACCATAAGAAAGCAATAATGACATGATTGTTCCTGCAACCAACCACCATTTTAATCTACCTTTTACTAAAAATAACGCCAAAACAAATAAGAAAATCACAACAGCACCAACATAAGCTGGAGCTTCAACAATAGGCTGTTTTCCCCAATACGTTGGTGTTTGTTTCACTTCATTTAAAGCTTGGACTGGAGTTGCTCCTAGATTTCTAAAAAACTCGTAAGTTTCAGAATTTTCACCTACGTCTTCATAGCTTCCTCCTCCCATAAAACGCGGAATAAACAAGTTAAAGGTTTCTGTTATTCCGTAACTGTATTCTGTAATGTAATCTTTGTCGAGTCCGCTAGTTACGTCCTTTGGAGAACCGTCAGGATTTATGGTAAGTTCACTTTTTCCACGAGTACTTTCTTTAACATATTCTTGAGTTGCCATAATGTTAGTGGCATTCAATCCAATAGAAAAAATAACAGCAACTACCAAAATACCAACAGCTTTGAAAAAATGAGGTAACATTTGCTTTTTATAAGCATCTATTAGGTACACGATTCCCAATATTAAAACCAATAGCATCAAGTAATAGGTCATTTGATAATGGTTGGCTGAAAGTTCTAAGCCAAGCGCTATAGCAGTAAGCAAAAAACCATAAACATATTTTTTCTGAAAGGTTAACATAATTCCTGACAACACTAATGGCATGTAGGCAATAGCATGTGCTTTTGAGTTATGACCAACACCTAAAATAATGATTAAATAGGTTGAAAACCCAAATGCCAAAGCTCCTAAAGCAGCAAGTTTATAATCTGTTTTTAAAACTAATAAAAGGATATAAAAACTTATTAGGTAGAGAAATAAATAATCGGCTGGTCGAGGCAAAAATCGTAATGTATGATCTAATTTTTTGATGTAATTATTAGGATAATGAGCGCCTAATTGATAGGTTGGCATACCACCAAAAGCACTATTGG
>JAGQYS010000041.1 GCA_020435965.1 Flavobacteriaceae bacterium
GCTGGCAGTGCGCAATTGGTAGCGGGGGCCGGATTTGAAGCGACGACCTTCGGGTTATGAGCCCGACGAGCTACCTACTGCTCTATCCCGCGATATAGGACTGCAAATATACAACCCTTTTTAGATTTATCAATACGTTATTATAAAAAAATGCTATTTCAGTTTTGAAATAGCATTCGTTAAAATTAAAAATTAATATGTCTATGTTTAATCGTCGTTTGTTGCTAAGGCAGTGTTTTTCATTTCGTCTAAGTTTCTGAACTCAAACTGAACGCCTTGAGGTAACTTTTCTTGCAAACTTGCAAAGTCTCCTTTAATTTGATTATTGTTCAGCATCAAAACTTTAATACTAGTAAGCTGTGCTAATTCTGATGGTACATTACCATATAATAAATTATCCGAAAGTATAAGCTCTTCCAACTTAGCTAAATAGCCAATACTTGCAGGAATAGCTCCAAACAATTTATTATCAAATAAGCTTAATTTTTCTAAGTTGCTTAGGTTTTTTATCGTGCTAGGGATTTTTCCTGTAAAATCATTACTGCTTAAATAAATTTCTTTAAGATTAGTTAAATCTCCTATTTGATCAGGAATATTTCCGCTTAAATTATTACTAAACATTTCAAGCTTTTCAAGTTTTGAAAGTTTTCCTATTGAAGCAGGGATTTTACCCTCAATGCTATTCATAAAAAGCTCTAACGTTACAAGGTTTTCAACATTACCTATAGTATCTGGTAACTTTCCATCCAGTTTATTGAATGCAATATTTAAAACTTTTAATTGCTTTAAATTCCCAATGGTTGAAGGAATTGTTCCTGTAATTCTGTTTCTGAATAAGTTTAAAGATTCCAAGTTAGTCAAATCACCCAATTCGTTAGGCAATGTCCCAACAAGATTATTAAAACTCAAATCGATAGCAATGACTTTGCCGTCTTTAATTGTTAGACCTTGCCATGCAGTAACATCTGCATTTAGATCCCAACTTTGAGTCCAGTTATCACCTTGTGTTGCATTGTAAATAGCAACCAATGCGTCTTTTTCTTGAGTTGAAATATTTGCGAATGCAAATACTGAGAAAAGACATAACACTAATGTAAGTTTCATAGTTTTCATAATAGTAGATTTTAATTGAGGGCAGTAATCTAGTTACGAATATAGAAGCAATCGGACAAACTACCAATTATATTCGATGAAATACATTATTGAAAGAATTTACCTACGTTTACCAGTGCTGTTTGTCGGATTTTAACCTTATTGTTCTACATTTAAGGCTTCAAACTGAATTGTTGTGTCATTTTCAATTAGAAATTTTATGCGAATTGGATGACAACACACCTCACAATCTTCAATATAAGACTGATTATTTTGGGAAATATCTAATAGCATGGATATAGTTTCCCAACAATAAGGACATTGAAAAAAGTGCTCTTTCACTATATAAAATTAAAACTCTAAATTGAGCAACTCACCACTTAATTGTAGCACAAAAAGCTCTGCCAACTTAGCGTCGTATTTTGCTTGGTTTCTACTCAATTCTGTATTTAAAAGATTCAACTGAGCTTCTCTAAATTCTATTGAGGTGGCTTGACCCAATTTGAATTTTTCTTGAGTACGATCAAAATTATTTTTTGAGGTAATTATATTTTGTTCTTGAACATTAAAAATGGTAAGCTTGTTTTGATAATCGTCCCAAGCATTTTCAAAATCACGCTCAATATTAATGATGATTTGCTCTTTTTGAAGCTTTTGATTTTCTAAACTAATTTTTGCGTTCTTCACACGTGTTATGGTTCCACCACCATCAAAAAGATTCCAGCTTAAATTAAGTCCTCCAGAAAGTCCAGTATTGGTAGATGTTTCTAAAAATGAAGCTGCGTTATTGTTATTTTTATTCCATCCATAAGTACCTGTTAAACCTAATGTAGGAAGGTAATCAGATTTCCAAGATTTGATATCGTACTCACTAATAATGAGGTTTTTTTCAACTTGCAATAAGGCCACATTATTTGCTTTTACTTTATTTTTTAAATCTTCTTTATTAAGGTTTATAACAAAGTTTATTAAGGTATCAACTTCAAAAGTGTTTGTGACCGAATTCCCTAAAATGACATTTAAATCGCGTTTAGCATTTTTTAATTGCTGTTTTATGTTGATATAATTTATGCTATCATTATTAATATCTACTTGTGCGTTTAAAACACCAAGTTTAGTACTTTGTCCATAATCAAATTGGTATTCTGCACGTTTTAGACGATCTTTTGATATGGTTAAAGTTTGCTGTACTGCCTCCATATTTTGAGACAATTGCGCCACATTGTAATACACTGTAAAAAGCTGCAACATTGTATTTTCAATAGTCTCTCTGGCTTCAAGCTCAGTTAATTGTTTTTGTTCTTTTAAGCGTTTGTAATTGTAACGCCTTCCTAAACCATCAAAAATGGTATAATTTAAATTAACTGAAGCGTTATATCTTGAGCTCTCAGCTCCGTTAAGATTGGTAACATTTCCATTTGAAAACACAGCCTCTGTGTTGTCTAAATTGTAGGTAGCTCCACTATTTCCTGTTACTGTTGGTAAAAATCCAGAGTTTAGGATACTTGTATTATTTTCGGCTATTTCAACTGTATTATTTGCCATTTTAATGCCATAGTTATTCTCTAAAGCCAAACTAATTGCTTCTTGTGGAGACAATATTTCTTGTGCCTGAAGCTGGCCTAAAAAAGTAAAGGAAATAGCGAATATGATATATTTAAAATTCATTTTCTTCATTTTGTTCTTTTATAGCGCGTTCTACTTCTTCTTTAGTAACATTATCTCCTGTTGCCAACCATTTCACATTTTTCTTAATGCTATTACTAAAGGATAAAAACAATGGTAAGACTAGCAATGTTAAAATGGTTGCATAAGCAATGCCAAAAGAAATTGAAATAGCCATTGGCTTTAAAAATTGAGCTTGCCTACTTTTTTCTAAAAGTAATGGCGCCAATCCAGCAATGGTAGTAAGCGATGTTAAGAAAATGGCTCTAAAACGTGATTTTCCTGCTTCAGATAATGCCAAATCAAATGACATACCTTCTTTTAAATTGCCGTTGAATTTTCCAATTAGAACAAGTCCATCATTGACCATAATACCTATTAATGCAATGATACCCAATAAGGATAATATATTAACAGGAAACCCAAGAAGCCAATGTCCCCAAGCTACCGCTGTTAAACTAAAAGGAACCAACAATAACAATAATAATGGTTGGCTGTAACTTCTGAATGTAAAGGCAATTACTATATATATTAAAAGCAGAATAGGGATTCCAGCATTACGTAAAGAGGTTGATAACTTGGCGGCTTCACGATTTTGCCCTTCAAAAGAAGCGGAAACCGTTGGATATTTTGATCTTAATTGAGGCATAAAACTGTTCTTTATATCATCAAGAATGTCTGTGCTACTTGTGCTTGGATCTTTTAAATCTGCAGAAACTTGAATTTCACGTTGACCTTCTAGGTGATTAATAGCAACATCTCCTCTTGCTATGGTATAGTTTGCAATGTCTTTTAAATTAACACGCTCTCCAGTTGGAGTCATAATGCGCATATCATCTAAATCATTAATAGAATTTCGATTAGGCACATCATAACGCACCCAAACTCTAATTTCATCCTGTCCACGTTGAAAACGTTGTGCTTGTGCTCCAAAAAATCCAGAACGTACTTGATTCATTACAGTTCTTAAATCTAGTCCAAGTAAGTAAGCACTTTCTTTTAACTCTAAACGAATTTCTTTTATACCAGCAGGATCGTTATCTTCTACATCTTTTAGAAGAGGATTGGATTCCAAGTACTGCTTCATTTCAATTTTAGAGGCTTTAAGTTCATCTATATTATTACTTAAAAGTGATACAGAAACAGGACTTCCTCCAAAATTTCCTCCAGAACCAAATATGAGTCTTTCTGTACCAATAACTGGACCAACTAATTCTCTTAACCTATTTGAAACAATAGAGGCTACTATTTCGTCTGGACGTTCTTCACCAGGCAACATATTTATATTCAAAGTTGCATTTGAGCTTCCGTTTATGTTTACTATAGTATTCTCAAATAACTGCTTGCCTGTTCCTTTTAAGTACTTTTCAGTAAGTTCTTCATTAACGATGAATGATTTTTCTTCAATCATTGATATAATTGAATCTGTCACCTTTACATTGGTTCCATTTGGCATTCCGAGCTGAATTGTAACAGTATCACTAGCAATTGATGGAAATAAAGTAACACCAATAACACCTCCTCCTACTGAACCTAATGTGAGTATTAATAGTGTCAGAAAAACACCTAATGAAAACATTTTAAATTTAAGGACCAAAGCTAAAACTGGACTATAAATCTTATCTCTTAAAAACGCCATTAAATTGTCCCCAAATTTGTTGATGCCTCTCATTTTAGCAAAAAACAATTTTAGTTTTGAAGGATTTTCTTCAACCACTTGAGGCCTTAAAGCTTTGGAATGTGCAAGGTGAGCTGGTAAAATAATAAGTGCTTCAATTAATGAAACCGTTAGCGTTAGAATTACAATTACTGAAACTTCTCCAAAAAATTCTCCAATTCTACTATCTAAAAATAAGAACAATGAAAACGCCAAAAGAGTTGTAATAATTGCAGACACAACAGGCGGAATAACCTCCATAGTACCATCAATTGCAGCTTGAACAGGAGTTTTACCCTTTTCATAATGCTGATAAATATTTTCGGCAATAACGATACCATCATCAACCAAAATACCTATAACGATAATCATTCCGAAAAGTGATAGCACATTAATGGTGACATCAAAATTACCAGCAAAAATAAACATTCCTAAAAAGGAAATTGGCAATCCGAAAGCCACCCAAAAAGCTAAACGAGTATTTAAAAATAAAGACAAAAAGACCAGAACCAGAACCATACCTATGATGGCGTTTTCAGTCAACAACTTGGTTCTTTGATTAAGCGTAATGGATAAATCTCTTACAACATCCAATTGTACATTATTGTGACTTTGGTTATATTTCTCAATATACTCTTTAACCTTATCTGCAGAGCTTACTAAGTCTTCATTATTTGTACTTGTTACAGTAACATCAATCGATAATTGCTGATTAAAATAGGTAGCATTTGGAGATTCAGAAAAACGGTCTCTAACAATTGCTACATCCTTAAGCCTAACTACTTTTCCATCGTTAGTAGCTTTTACAATAATATTAGATAACTCATTACCATAATATTGTTTATTATTGGCTCTTATTAAATACTCTTCGACATCAGTTTTTATGTTTCCGCCTGTTACCAAAATGTTTGATGTAGTAACAGCTTGTGCTACATCATTAAAGGTTAGGTTGTAAGCCAATAAACTACCTTCGTTTACAGCAATTTCAATCTCTTCAGCTGGATAACCAGAAACTTGTATTTGAGAAATACCATCTATAGCACGTAATTCATTTTCAATCTGTCGAGCTATCTGCTTTAAAGTTGCAAGTGGAATATTTTCACCTCTAACAGCAAAAGAAATGGTTGGTCTTACAGCTTCTTGTTTAGAAACAACCAAAGGTTCCATTCCTGTTGGAAAAGTAGGTACTCTATCTACAGCGTTCTTTACTTCCAGCAGCATGAAATCTAAGTTTTCTCCTTTTTCAATCTCAACAGTAATGCTTCCACTATTTTCGCGAGACACAGAAGTTACTCGATCTACACCTTTAAGTCCTTTTAAGTTATCCTCAATTTGAAGCACAATACCTTCTTCAATTTCCTGTGGTGAAGCTCCTGGATAAGTGATGTTGATGTTGATTATTTTGGATTCAACCAAAGGGAAGAAGGACGACTTTAGCGAAAGCAATCCAATAATACCAAAGGCAAAAAACGCAATTATAAATACATTTACTGCAACGTGGTATTTTACAAAATAAGCTATTATATTTCTCATTGCTCAGTAGATGATTTAGCAGTATTTGTTTTAGGTTCAAAAGGCTTAACCAACATTCCTGCATAAGCTCCTGGAACTGCTTTATTTAAAATAATGGTTCCGTTAGGTACTTCTTTCAATACCACTTTAGTGTCTGAAAAATATATTGGTTTTACTGGAATAGCATCCAATAAGCTATCTTTTATTACAAATATTTTCTGGTCATCTTGTAACAAATTTCTGTCTATCTCAATGGCATCTTCAATATCTTTTGCATTTAAACTTGCTTCTAAATACATGCCTTCTTTTAAATTTTCGTGCGCCACTTCAATAAAAGCTGTAATGGTTTGTGTATTAGGATCAATACTTCCGTTTACTCTTGAAACAGCACCAGAATAACTTTCGGTTTTATCTAAATTACTTAAACTCACTTTTTTACCAACCTTTAAAATATTAGCAAACGACTTGCTAATAGCCACTTCCATTTCATACACTTTAGGACTGATAAACTCACCTAGTTTTTGTCCGTTTCTAATTAATGAGCCTTCAGTTACTAAGGCTTCGGTTAAAATACCATCAAAAGGTGCTGTAATGTTATATTTAGAAAGTCGTTGTTCTAAGTTTTTTACGTTGTAATAGCTAGATACGATACCTCTTCCTGTTATGAAATAATTCTCTTTTTCTGAACTCATTTTTGGCAATTCAGGAGTACTTTTCGCCAAATCAAAATTATTAAGATAGGTTTGCCACTTTTGGAACACCTCTGGAAAATCCAATCGTAAATCTGGCATTATTGCAGCTATAGAATTGTATAAATTACTTTTTGCCGATTGTACACTTGCATAATACTCCGAAGCATCAATTCTAATTAAAGCCTCACCTCTTCTGTACGTTTGTCCTGGTTTGAATAATTTATTTCCTGTACGGAAAATACCCTGAACCTCAGAATATAACTCTACTCTTTGTTTTGCAGTTAAATTACCATTTGCAGGAAGTACAATTGGGATTGTAGCATTTTTAACTGTATCAACAAACACAGTTTTCACAACTTTAGCTGCAACTGGTTTAGGTTTGTTTTTATTATCTATAAGTTTTTTGGCAAAGAAAATAGAAGCTACAATAAGTATAACTCCAATAATAGAAAGTATAATATTTCGCATTAGGTTACTTTGATGGTTATTCGTGCAAAATTATCTAATAGTAAATGCTACTTCGTTAAAAAAAACTTAAAAAGAATAGTTAATTAAGATAATTTTTCCAATTCTTCGTGTGTGGCTTCCCAATCTTCCATTAGCTTTTCTAATTTGTCTTTTTTGGCTTGATATTTTTCAAAGAACTTAGGATCTGAAACCGTAGCGTCATAATTGGTTTGAAGCTCTACATCAATTGCTTTAATATCTCTCTCCAATTGCTGAATTTTAGATTCAACATTACTCAATTTATTATTTAATGATTTTATTTTTTTCTGGTCTTCGTAGGACTGTTTGTTCTCCGATTTAGTTTCAACAACTTTTACGACTTCGCGTTTTTCTGCTTCTCTCAAATTTTCTAGGTTACGTTGCTCTAAAAAGAAATCAATGTCACCTAAATATTCTTTAATGTGCTTGTTTTTAAATTCGTACACTTTATTGGTTAATCCTTGTAAAAAATCTCTATCATGTGACACCAAAATTAGAGTTCCAGAAAATTTAATAAGGGCCTCTTTAAGTACGTTTTTAGATTTTATATCCAAGTGGTTGGTTGGCTCATCCATTACCAATACATTAAGTGGTTGCAACAAAAGTTTTGCTAATGCCAATCGGTTTCGTTCACCTCCAGAAAGTACTTTAACATATTTATCTACGTCTTCACCTCTAAACAAAAAAGCTCCTAAAATATCTCTTACTTTAGAACGATTCGTTTCATTAGCAGCATCAATCATGGTATCTAAAACTGTTTTGCTACCATCTAAATATTCAGCTTGGTTTTGTGCAAAATATCCTATTTGTACATTATGACCTAGCTTAACGTTTCCTTCGTGTTTAAGTTCGCCAACAATTATTTTTGCTAAGGTTGATTTTCCTTGTCCATTTTGTCCAACAAAGGCTATTTTACTATCGCGTTCTACCTGTAAATTCACATTTTGAAGCACTTGAAGTTTATCGTAGTTTTTTGAAACTTTGTTTGTTTCTATCACTACTTTTCCTGGAACAACAGATACTGGGAAGTTTACAGACATCACACTGTTATCGTCTTCATCAACTTCAATTCTATCTATTTTATCCAATTTTTTTATTAGCGATTGAGCCATTGATGCTTTTGATGCTTTGGCTCGAAATTTTTCAATTAACTTCTCTGTTTGTTCTATTTGCTTTTGCTGATTTTTTTGAGAGGCTAACTGCAAGGTTTTCATCTCTTCACGGAGCACTAGATACTTGGTATAAGGCTTAGGATAATCGTAGATTTTTCCTAATGAAATTTCAATGGTTCTGTTGGTTACATTATCTAAGAACATCTTATCGTGAGATACAATCACCACTGCTCCAGCATAACTTTTTAAAAAGGATTCCAACCAAATGATAGATTCAATGTCTAAGTGGTTTGTAGGCTCATCGAGCAATAAAATATCATTGTTTTGAAGTAGAAGTTTAGCGAGCTCAATACGCATTCTCCAACCACCAGAAAAAGTATCAGTTAATTTATCAAAGTCTTTACGTTGAAACCCTAAACCTTGAAGAATTTTCTCTGTCTCGCCTTGATAATTATAACCTCCAAGAATTTCGTATTGGTGCTGAACATCATTCAAATCTACCATCAATTGATGATAGCCTTCACTTTCATAATCTGTTCGTTCAGCCAATTGAGTGTTTATATCTTCTAATCTAGATTCAAGTTGTTTTATTTCGGTAAATGCTTCATAGGCTTCTTCTAAAATGGTTCTTCCATAAACAAAGTCGATATCTTGTTTTAAAAACCCAAGCTTGAGATTTTTTTCTTCTGCAACTTGCCCTGAATCATACTCCAATTCTCCAGCAAGAATTTTAAGTAATGTCGATTTTCCTGCTCCATTTTTTCCAATTAGTCCAACACGATCTCCTCCTTTAAGTCTAAAGGATATATCTTGAAATAAATAATCGCCTTGAAAGGCTATTGAAAGCTTATGAATATTTAACATTTTTGTGACTAAGGTTACACTCTCAAACTTTTAAAAAGTTTAATTTTGTAAAAATTAATAGGTTGCAAAAATAGCATAAAACAGATGTTAAAAAAAGGAAATAAATTATATAGTATTTTAACAGGATCTTGTCCGAAATGTCACGAGGAAAGTATGTATGTAAACAAAAACGCTTATATATTTTCTGAAACCTTGAAAATGCACGAACACTGCTCTAATTGTCATACTAAATATAAAATTGAACCTTCTTTTTTTTATGGAGCCATGTATGTAAGCTACGCTGTTGGTATTGCCTTCGCTGTTGCTGCTTTCGTGATTTCTTTTCTGTTTTTTGGAGCAAGCAGAAACGCAACATTTATAAGTATCATTATAACTCTAGTGGTTTTTTTACCTATTATTATTAGGCTTTCGAGAAATATTTGGATTAATTTTTTTATGAATTACGACAAAAGTTTGGTTAAAAAATAACCCTTACATCTTTTAGGCCACTTTCCTAAAAAAGGTAAGGAATCACTTACTATTAAAACCTTGTAATATTTATTTCATCATCTAATTCTACTCTATGCTCTATAAAATTAAATAATTTTTGGGCTACATAAGGCGCAATCATAACACCACGAGTCCCTAATCCGTTAAGAACAAACATTCTTTTATGTTTTGGATGTTGACCAACCAAAGGTCGTCTATCAATAACTGTAGGACGTATTCCTGCAACTTGATTGACAACTTTAAACTCGCATTTTAAGAATGTTTTTAGCTTTTTAAGTAGCTCTTCTTTCCCTTTTTGAGTTGTCTTGTTTGTTTTATCAATCCATTCGTAGGTGGCACCAACTGTGTATAAGTCGTCACCTTGAGGAATTAAAAATACACTCGATTTAAGCACAAAATCAATCTTTAAATCTGGAGCGTGAATGGTCAATAATTCACCTTTAGTACCGTTTAAAGGCAAATGGTTAAAAAAAGGATTCTTCTTTAACCCAAAACCTTCAGCAAAAACGATATTTGAAGCCTCTATGTTTTTATACTGAATATGATTCGCTTCTTCTTTTAAAGCATCATATTCAAAAGATTCATTTAGAAATTGTTCTTTGTTTATAAGATACTCTTTAAAAGCATCAATCATTACATTAGTATCTATTCTACCTGTTTGCAGCACTTCTCCAAAACCAAAATTTGCCTTGATGTGTGGATTATTATTTGCAGTAATTTTTGTAAGTAGAAATTCCGTAAGCATTGGCTTGTCTGAAGCAATAAACCAATTGTTTTGTTCTTCAACAGAATTGAATAACCGTTTCACTGGAATTTTATAATCCAGCTTTACTTTCAATAAGTCTTCTAGATTTTTATAAATTGGTAATGCTATATCCAGTTGTTCTTTGGCTCTCCAAACCTCTGTAAAACGCTTTAACACTACTGGATTGTAAAGTCCTCCAGCTACGATTGACGATTGCTGAGACGCATTATCTATGACAACAAAGGTCTTGTTGTTTCTGATTAAAACCTCAGCAAAAAGAATGCCTGCAAGACCAGAACCAACGATGATGTAATCTACTTTTATCATAAAAAACAAAAGTAACTAAAAATGGATTCCTGCCTACGCAGGAATGACAGTAATATTTAATTGAAAATTCTGTAAATAAAAAACGCTCACTAAATTAGTGAGCGTTTTTTATTTATATCATGTAGAGTTAATAACTCCACATATCCATTTCGAAATTTCGAATTTTATCTTTTACTCTATCTGATTCAAGCAACTGCATCAATGCGTTGTCACTTATATATTCAGATATTTTTCTGTCGCCTTGTACATTCTCCTCTTGATACACATAGCCATTAAAACGCCTTGAGTTTAAGAGGTGATCAAAAGATAATGGTATGGCGCTGTTCTCGTTATTAAAGGTTTTTGCTTGGTGCAATACTTCCCTTGCATCTGGGAAAAACACCCAAAACAGCTCTACTAAATCTGGAGTTTCTTGATCTAAGAAATTCACATCTGGAGCCACAGGAGCAATGCCTAGCAAACGATACTTTAATTCACCTAAACGCTTATCAAAATACCACATACCTTTAATGCGATATTCAGAAATATAACCTGCATCTATTTGAACTCTTCTAACATATTCAGGAGACAATTCTTCGCCAGCATTAATTTGTTCTCTACCCAATTCAGTAGTATCAACTAAAACCATTGCTGCTTGAATATCTTTTAATGTACGTTTGTTATTAAAATAAGAATCGTCGTAAATGTTTTCAATTTTTCCACTTTTTATACTAGCCATCAAAACATCAAACAAAGAACGTCTGTTCTTACCAATGTTATTGGTATCTATTGGATAGTAAAGTGGGAAATTAACGCGTTCATCCAATACAACTTTTTCCCAAGTCATACGAGAATACAAAATGTCTCTATCATCAACATAACCATATTCTAACGGTTTGTCGTTGTCTAGTGCAATTTGTGCATCGGTTTTAACACCTATTTCTTGTGGACTCTTAGCATTTAAAATATTAGCTTGAGAAAATCCTAACGAAACGGTTAAAACACCAATTACTGTTAATATAAAACGTTTGTTCATCTTACTTTGTTTATTTATTGGGACAGATTTTATATCTATCAAATTTTAGTTTGTAAGTTCAATTAAAACAGGTGATACCTTTTTAAGTAAAATACTTACACCTTGAGCTTGTGCTTCAATATCAAAGATTTGTACATCAGAGCCTCTTTTAGCTTTACGTAATGCAGCCTTTGCTCTTTCATCTAACTTATTTCCTCTAACATTTATTGTAGGCTGACCAAAAACTTTAAATTTAAAACCTTTAACTGTAATTGGTAAATCGAAATCAAAGTCATCAAATTTTGCTCCTACAGTAGATATCTCAAGACTACCACGTTGAATTTTAACGTTTCCGTCTTCACCTCTAATGGTTCCTGTTGGTTTCGGTAAATCTTTAATTCTAAACGTAGCTCTATCACTTACTTTATCGCCATCAGGTAAAGTACCTGTAACATTAATACTTACTTCTCTACCTTTCACGTTAGTTACATCCATAACATATTTACCAACACCAGATACTTTTGTAAGACCCTGTGCATTAGCTTGTACATTATTATCTGAAACTCCTGCAAATGAAATGGTCATTGGGTTTTGTACACCACGATAGACCACATTCATTTTATCTGCTGAAATCGTTGCAGAATTTGGTTTTGGAACTACAGCATAACTACTTTTAATAGGAATAGAAATGGTTTCACCACCTTCAACGAACTGGAATTCTCCATTAATTTCTCTCTCACCAACAGCTCCTGCTGGGAAGTTTAATTTGGTTTGTCCAGCTTGCATAGCATCTGCAGGTAACTCATTACCATTTACAACAACTTTGTCTGCACGTAAGGTATTATCTTTTTTACCTAAGATGATGGTTCCTGTAAAGTTTTCTCCTGAGAAGAAAGCTGTTTTATCTGGAACTACAATAGCGTCAAAATTTGTTAACGAAGCCTCAATTTTTAACTTTCCTTGAAGCATGGTAGACATCACTTCAGATTCAGTAGTTTTAATATCAGCTTGTAACTGTGTCATTTTAGTTAAAGATGCTACCAATGGGAAACCTTTATAATGGTAATCTAACCATTCTAAAACATTACCTTCACTATTTGTAACAGGGTCTGTTGAGAACTTCTCTTGTACGTCTTCAACAATTCCCTTGTAATCATCACCTAATACATTTGCAATTCCATTTCTGAACGTTGCTATTTTATCTAAAAATTCTTGACCCTCTGGTTTAAGTTTATCACCAATAAAAAAGCGCTCATCCAAAAAATCGCCTTTATCCATAATCTCATAATCTGTTGGATCATCTAAAGTAGATGTCATCTGCCCTTTCAAATCAGCAATATAACTGTTAAGATCACTTGCCAATGATTGTACTTGACTTGCTTGATTAAGCAATGGTCTGAATTTTTCAGGTTGTTCACCAGCTTGTTGTTCTAAGCCAGCAAAGAAGTCTGAGTTTCTTTCGGTCGCAGCTTGGTTGGACTCAACCAGCTTTTCGTTCATTAACCCAAATGCTGAAAGCACTTCTTTAGACATATTTAACGCTAACATAGCGATGAATATTAAATACATCAGGTTAATCATTTTCTGCCTTGCGGATAATTTTCCTCCTGCCATAACTAATTAGTTTTTGGTTTTTTAATGGATTAAACTAATTAGCTCTTGTGCATTGCAGAAAGCATTCCACCATAAACACCATTTAATGATGATAAGTTAGACGCTAATGATTGCATTTGTTCTTTCAACTTAGCAGCATTTTCAATAGACTCTTGGTTTATTGTAGCTTGCTTGTTAACGCTCTCTAATTGTACTTTATATAAGCTGTTTAATGATTCCATTTGAGCAGCTGCTAAAGACATTTCTTCACTATACTTTTTAGTAGCATTCAATGAATCTACTGTTGGAGCCATATTTTTTGCTGCTCCTTCAAAGTTTTTAATGCTATCACCTAGGCTAGCCATAAGCTCACCATCAATTTTAGCATCTTTTAATAAATCATCTAATTTCTTAGATAACAATCCTTCGGCATCTTTAGGGCTTTCTTTTTTACCTTTGGTTTGTCCTCCAGCTAATTCTGGGTAGACTAAAGACCAATCTAAATCGTCGTCAACGGGTTCGAACGCTGAAATAGCGAAAATAATTGCTTCTGTTACCAGACCAATGGTTAACATAACGTTACCTGTTAGCGGTCCGATTTCGAAGTGAATAATCTTGAATAATGCACCAACGATTACTATTGATGCTCCTAAGCCGTAAGCCATGTTCATGAACTTTTTGCTTGCTTTTGATTGTGCCATAATGTTTGTTTTAAGTTAAGTTAAATTGTATTTAAGTCGTTTATCTTCTTTTTATTTTTTTGCTGTTTGTTGCAGCATTAGCAGTTACATCTGTTCCCATATAATCTTGTACCACACGGAATCCAATATAACTTCTAGCTGAGTCAGCATATTCATAGTCTCTTGAGCTTACTTGTAAGAAGTAAGCAACATCTTTCCAAGAACCACCTCTAACTACTTTACGTTCGTTATCAGGATCGTTAACATCTGGATTCATTGTTGATGTATACTCATAAGATGAAGGATCATAAGATGCCATTACCCATTCTGATACGTTTCCAGCCATGTTATATAAGTTATAATCATTAGGCTCATAAGCATCAGCTTCAACAGTATATAAAGCTTGATCTGCTGCATAGTCACCTCTTAACGGTTTAAAGTTTGCCATAAAACAACCTCTATCGTTTTTAGCATAAGGTCCTCCCCAAGGAAAAGTGGCACCTTGAAGCCCTCCTCTAGCAGCATATTCCCATTCTGCTTCAGATGGCAACCTGAATTTGTTTACAAACTGCTTGTTTTTAGATTTTTGATATCCATTTTTATAAATGGTTCTCCATTGCGCAAACGCTTGTGCTTGTTTCCAGTTTACGCCTACAACAGGATATTCGCTATATGCATCATGCCAAAAATAGTCATTGTGCATAGGCTCGTTGTAGGAATAAGCAAAATCTCTAATCCAAACTGTTGTATCTGGATATACTTCTATTTCTTCTTTTAATATAACATCACTACGCTTTAGTTCTCTGAATTTAGCAGCGGTTTTGATATCCATAGTTTGATATTGAAACTTAAATTTCTTTACGTCCCAAGTACGTTGTCCATTGTATGATTCAGACATTGGAAGATACATAGTATCCATAACTTCAGTATAAAGTGCGTCTGGATATTCAGCAGTATCAAAAATAAGATCTACATCTTTATTAAGCTTTCTTCCTTCGTAATAATCATCGCCTGTTCCAGCGTAATTATCCATCATGTACTTTTCATAAACAGTCATATTGGTAGTATCTGCATCTTTAAATGCAAACTGACCAATTCCATCAGGGTCATCTGTAGGTGTTTTTCCTTCTTCATCTGCAAGAATGGCAAGTTTGGTTCTAATGATAGAATCTCTTACCCACTCAACAAATTGACGATACTCGCTATTTGTAATCTCTGTAGCATCCATGTAAAAGGATCTTACTGTCACTGTTTTTGTTGGTGCGTTTTTCACACCAGCTAAATCATCATCAGATTTACCCATAATAAATGCACCTCCTGGAATCAATTCCATTCCATAGGGTTTTTCAGGGTGCCATTTTTTCCCTTTAACACCAACCAATTCGCCTCTGTCTCCAGAGCCACAACTGGTTAAAATGGCCAAAACTGCGGTTAATAATAATAGCTTCTTCATAAACATAAATTCGAGGTTAATTAATCCCTTTGTAAATTTCAAGGTGGTAAACATATTTATATATTTTCACAAAAACAACTTTTAAAGCAAAAAAAATGCATTTAATCTAGAAAAAGTGCATTTCATCGATGATTTTAATGTATTTCATCGGATTTATATGCAATTTTTTTGATACGCCTTATACCAACGTTCTGGTATGGTTCCGCTACATGCAGCGTTGTAATCTTCATGCATGCAAGGTAATAACGTATGACGTTTTAATTTATTATTGACATTTGGCAAAAAAGGTATTTCTATCCACCAACGTCCTGTTTTATTACTTTTAAAAAAGGTGAGTTCTTCGTCTTCAACCAGCACAATAAACTTTTGATAACTGTTTTCATCTTTAAAATCTTCGTCTTTTACTCTACAGTTTACACCTTCAATAAAATACCATATCATTTGTGCAATCAACATTGAAGTTGCATCGTCATCTTTTGATGGGAAATATTCATATATACCAAAAGATGATACTTTATTACTTATACCTGCGTAACGTGAAATGGCACATATCTCCTTGCCATCAAATCCGTTTGGAGAATATTTTTGTTTTATGCTAACCTCAGCTGAACGAATACTTCTTAAGTCAATACTAACAATATTGGCATCTCGCATTACTGGCTCTACTAAGGTGATGTTTTTTGTAATTGCACCAAGTCTATAAGCTTCAAAGTAAAGTTTATCCATTAAATCAATTTCTTCCTGCGAGTTGAAATAGGTTTGATAACCCAATGTTGAATAATTAAATAAGTTATAGGGTTGTTCTAAAATTATTTTGCCAAGAAAACTATTGTTCTTTATTGGTTTTGCAGAGTCCCCTAAGTCAAAATTACAGTCTACATTTACAATATTGACCATTGGCCCAAGATTATCATATGCTCTATAATTAGCGTAGGTTAAATCTTGACTTCCTCCTATTATTAAAGGAATTATGTTTTTTTCAACCAATATAGAGATGGTTGTTTGCAAAGCAAAGTAAGTATCTTCTACAGTTTCTCCTTTTTGGATATCTCCTAAATCGGCAACTGTTGTGTGCCAGTTCCCTGGAAATAGTGCATATAATGATTTGCGTATTTCACTCAGATTGAGTTCTTCTCCTATATAGTTAATGTCATTGCGATTTTCAAGAACACCAATGATGGCAATTTTTACTCCATCTAAATCTGGAACACCTTTTTGTTGAGAGTGAATCTTTAATTTTCGTCCGAGCATTTGAGTTGATAACAACTCATTGTGAGCTAAAACCAAATCTTGTACAGGTGAGAGGAAATTAAAATTCATATAAAACTACTTCTTTTTCTTAGTTGTTTTTTTCTTTGGCGTTTTTTTCTTCGGCGTTTTTGCCTCAATATAAGCTTGTGCTTCTTCCAATGTCATTTCAGAAACATCAACAGTTTTTGGGAGTTCAACTTTTATTTTTCCTTTAGTAATATTATGTCTTCCCCAACGTGCTTTTTCAACTTTGATGCCTTCTGCTTCCCAATGATGAATTAGTTTGTCTTTTTCTTTCTGGATTTTATCTTCAATCAATTCAACAATATCAGTATCAGATAAATTATCCCAATCGTACTTTTTGTTAACGTTAATAAACATATTGTTCCATTTAATAAATGGCCCAAAACGTCCCTTTCCTTTTTGTACTGGAAGTCCTAGATAGGTATATATTGGTGCATCGGCTTTTTCTTTCTCTTTAATAAGTTCGATGGCTTCTTCTAACTCTACAGATAAAGGATCAACACCTTTAGGTAAAGAAACAAATTTTTTACCAAATTTCACATAAGGCCCAAAACGACCATTATTAACTTCAATATCTTCATTCTTATAGGTACCTAACGATTTTGGAAGCTGGAACAAATCCATAGCTTCTTCATAGGTTATGGTGTTCAACTGTTGTTCAGGAGACAAACTTGCAAACATTGGTTTCTCTTCTTCGTCTGCTGTACCAATTTGTACCATTGGTCCAAATTTTCCTAAACGCACACTGACTTGACGCCCTGTTTTTGGGTCTTTCCCTAACACACGTTCACCAGATTCTCTATCAGCATTTTCTTGTACATCTTCAACTTGTGGATGAAAATCTTTGTAGAAATCCTTCATCATTTTTGTCCAATCTACTTTCCCTTCGGCAATCTCATCAAAATCTTCTTCAACTTTCGCTGTAAAATTATAATCAAGAATGGTTTCAAAATGATTCACTAAAAAGTCAGTGACTATCATTCCAATATCTGTTGGTACAAGCTTGCCTTTATCAGAACCAACCTTTTCTGTTAGTTGTTTTTCTGATACTTTATTGTTCTTTAAAATGATTTGAGCATAATCTCTTGGTTCACCTTCTACAGTTCCTTTTTCAACATAATTTCTGTTTTGAATGGTTGAAATTGTTGGTGCATACGTTGATGGACGACCAATGCCAAGTTCTTCCAACTTCTTAACCAACGACGCTTCTGTGTATCTTGCTGGAGGACGTGTGTAACGCTCTGTAGCAGAAATGTATTTGTTTAAAAGATTCTCATTCACCTTTAATGTTGGCAGCATTCCTTCTTGCTCAGTATCCTCATCATCAGTACCTTCTAAGTACACTTTTAAAAAACCATCAAATTTGATGACTTCACCATTGGCTGAAAACAATTCGTTGTGAGAAGAAGCAGAGATTTTTACATTGGTTCTTTCTAAATCAGCTTCACTCATTTGCGATGCGATAGCACGTTTCCATATTAAATCGTACAATCGAGATTGGTCTCTTTCAACATTAGCTGTTTGCTGAGAAAAATCTGTAGGTCTAATGGCCTCATGTGCTTCTTGAGCGCCTTTAGATTTTCCTTTATAATCTCTTGGTTTACTGTATTTTGCTCCATAAGCTTTTTCAATTTCAACTTGTGCTCCTTTTTTTGCCTCATCAGATAGGTTCACGCTATCTGTTCTCATATAAGTAATCAATCCAGCTTCATACAAACGTTGTGCATTACTCATGGTTCTGCTCACTGAAAAACCAAGTTTTCTAGATGCTTCTTGTTGTAAGGTTGAAGTTGTAAATGGTGCTGCTGGCGATTTTTTTGCAGGCTTTTTCTCTAAATCTGCAACTTTAAAGTTGGCATTTACATTGACTTCTAAAAATTTTTGCGCTTCTTCTTTTGTTGAAAAATTCTTTGGAAGCTTTGCTTTAAAAGTTTGACCTTCTTCATTTGAAAATTCGGCATCGATCCTGTAAGACGCTTCAGGATTAAACTCTTGAATTTCTCTTTCACGCTCAACAATTAATCGTACTGAAACCGATTGTACACGTCCAGCAGATAAACCTCCTTTTACCTTTCGCCAAAGTACTGGAGAAAGTTCGTAACCAACAATTCTGTCTAAAACACGGCGTGCTTGTTGTGCATCGACTAAATGATAATCTATACCTCTAGGGTTTTCAATAGCGCGTTGAATTGCAGCTTTAGTAATTTCATGAAAAACAATACGCTTGGTTTTATCCTTATCTAAACCTAAAGATTCAGCCAAGTGCCAAGCAATTGCCTCTCCTTCTCTATCTTCATCACTTGCCAGCCAAACCATATCAGCGTTTTTAGCAAGTTCTTTCAGTTTCTTTACAACTGCTTTTTTATCTTTTGAAACTTCATATTTAGGTTTAAAATCACCATCAACATCAACGCCTAATTCCTTGGAAGGCAGATCTGCAATGTGTCCAAAACTGGACTCAACTTTAAAATCTTTTCCTAGAAATTTTTCGATAGTTTTTGCCTTAGCAGGTGACTCTACAATTACTAAATTCTTCGCCATTATTCATTTTTTAAGGCTACAAATGTATATTAAAAACAATTTAAAATCCTAATTTATATTATAATAGGTTTATTATTAGATTTGTTTTTAAAGACTTTTATAGCTGTATTTTTAACTTTTATTCTGTTCCAATTTTCATGATTTCACTATCATCTTCAAAGCCTACAACATCACGATAAACGAAGTAAACCGGAAGATACATGATAGATATGGTAAATAGCACTCCAATAAAACAAGCAATCATACCAAGCATTCCCAAAATTCCTGTGATAAAAATTAGTCCAAAGGTTAACAGCCATTTTTTTGTTCCTAAACTAAAACTAATTTTTACAATCTCGGTTTCAGTTAAGTCTGGATTGTTTGAAAATACTACAGCAAAAAATGATAGTGGCACAAAAGCATATATATATGGTATAACAAAAAGTATTTGTGCAACAGTAGCAATGATAGCATAGATAATTCCTAGCATGAGTATTTTACTGATATAAGACCCTTTAAAAAAATAAAACAAATCATCACTACTTGATTCATTTAAATCAGTTTGTTTGCAAGTTTTATAAAACCCAGCTAACAATCCTATAGTTAATGAAGCAATTAGTATGGCTTGAGGTAAGGTATAAAGAGCATTACTAGTATAGTAAGAATAAAAATTGAAATCTCCCATCCAAGTTGTATCATAAGGATTAGGTGCTAATCCAATAGCTGAAAACAAAAATGTTAGAGCACCTGCTGCTGCTGCAACTATAATAATCATTAAAAATCCTTTGAGCCAAACCTCTTTAAACATTTTAATGCAAAGGTCTAGTATGTTCCCAAAATCTAGATGTTGCGCGTTTTGTATTTTAGATTGTATTTCGGAGTAGTTCATGTCAATTCATTTGGTTTGCTCCCAAAAGTAAATAATTTAATTAATTTTAACATACTGCCACTTTGTCATAAAACATAAATTAATTGTATCTTTGCATGCTTATTGAGTTTTTGATTAACATTTACATTTCCTTTTACTTGGAAAACAATTATGGAGAAGATTATAGACGAAAAAAAACAAGGGCAATCCCTGGTTTTAGAACAAGACAAAAACAACAACCGAAAACTTTTTATTGAAAGCTATGGCTGCGCCATGAATTTTAGCGACAGTGAAATTGTAGCCTCTATTTTAGCCAACGAAGGCTTTAATACAACCAATCTTTTAGAGGAAGCCGATTTGGTATTGGTGAATACCTGCTCGATTAGAGATAAGGCCGAACAAACCATAAGAAAGCGCTTAGAGAAATACAACAAGGTAAAGAAAAAAGTCAACCCGAAAATGAAAGTTGGTGTTTTAGGTTGTATGGCTGAACGACTTAAAAGCAAATTTCTTGAAGAAGAAAAAATTGTCGATTTAGTTGTTGGACCTGATGCTTACAAAGATTTACCAAACTTACTTGCCGAAGTTGATGAAGGTAGAGACGCCATTAATGTTATTTTATCTAAAGAAGAAACTTATGGCGATATTTCGCCTGTAAGGCTACAGAGTAATGGTGTTACAGCATTTGTATCTATTACTCGTGGTTGTGATAACATGTGTACCTTTTGTGTTGTGCCTTTTACAAGAGGTCGTGAACGTAGTAGGAATCCGCAAAGTATCCTTGAAGAAGTTAATGATTTATGGAGTAAAGGGTTTAAAGAGATTACGTTGCTTGGTCAAAATGTAGATAGCTATTTATGGTATGGTGGAGGTTTAAAGAAAGACTTTGACAAGGCTACTGATTTGCAAAAAGCGACAGCAGTTGACTTTGCGAAATTGCTTGACATGTGCGCTACAGCTCAACCTAAAATGCGAATTCGCTTTTCAACATCAAATCCTCAGGATATGACCTTGGATGTTGTTAGGTCTATGGCAAAACACAAAAATATTTGCAATTACATACATCTTCCTGTACAAAGTGGAAGCAATCGTATTTTAAAAGAAATGAACCGTCAGCATACTCGTGAAGAGTACATTAAATTAATTGACGATATCAAGCAAATTATTCCTGACTGTACTATTTCTCACGATTTAATTACAGGTTTTCCAACCGAAACTGAAGACGATCATAAAGACACACTCAGCTTAATGGAGCATGTAAAATATTCATTTGGTTACATGTTTGCTTATTCTGAACGCCCTGGAACAATGGCTGCAAGAAAGCTGGAAGATGATATTCCTGAAGACATTAAAAAAAGACGATTGGCAGAAGTTGTTGCCCTACAACAAGAGCACAGCCGAATCAGAACCGAAGAATATTTAAACAAAACCGTTGAAGTATTAATCGAAAAAGAGTCGAAAAAATCTTCAGAGCATTGGTCAGGAAGAACTGAGCACAATTCGGTTGCTGTATTCCCAAAAGCACATTATAAAGTTGGAGATTTTGTAAATGTAAAAGTGAATGATTGTACAAGCGCAACCCTTATTGGTGAAGCAATAGGTTATTCTGAAAATAATTAGTAACTTGAAATAAGTTATGAATATTTAAATTAAAAAATTATGAAAAAGTTAAACCACAGATTTCCTTTAGCATTATTAATTGGTTTATTAATTGGTTTTTCAAGCTGTAGCAACAATGAAGAACTAGACAATGATATTAAAAGAATTTTAAAAAGAATAGAGAGATTCAATCCTGGCGAAACCAGCTGTATCAGTTATGGTGATTTTAGAGAAGATGGGAAAATGACTAAATTCGGACTATGTCCAAACCCTCCTGAAGTATATGTTGGTTATCATTATGATGAAACTGGAAGATATATTGGTGCTGATAGTCGTGGAAATCTTTATTATGATGGCGATTTATTGGTAAGTTTGATTACTAGCGATGATACTGGAACTGGGTCAGTTAGTTTTACATATAATGGAAATACAATTGAAGGCGTAAGTGCATATAATGGTGTTCCCTTTGATTCTAAAGGAATTTATGAGTTTAGTGACAATAATTATTCAAAGCTTATAAGCATTACAGGATATTCAGATATTTCCACGACACCTTACGTTAGTAGTATTACAACATTTGAGTATGAAAATGATCTATTAGTGAGATCAGAGCAAAGAGTATATAATGAAAATACCGAAGAATTGGAACAATGGTTTGTTTATGAGTATGCTTATGACAACAAAAAAAATCCATACAAATTAGGTTTATCACAAAATGCCTTTGTCACCTCTTTTATTTCTCTTTTTCATCAGAATGACATATCACGAAATCTTGCAGAACAGATGGATCATAACATTGTGATGCAAAAACAAATCAACTATATCCAAGATTACATATCCATTTTAGAACGAGAGTATACCTATGATGATTTTGGCTTCCCAATTTCATATTCTGAAAATCGTAATGGTGAGCCTAATAAAAATGTAACCTTTGAGTATTATTAGAAAAACAAATTATAAAAAGTCTAGATGATTTAAATTAAAAAATTATGAAAAAGCTAAACCACAGATTTCCTTTAGCATTATTAGTTGGATTATTAATTGGTTTTTCTAGCTGTAGCAACAATGAGGAACTAGACAACAATATTGAAAGGGTTATTAAAAAAATAGAATCAACACCTGCTAATGGAGGCTGTTGTATACGTTATTTTGATTTTAGAGAGGACGGAAAAATTGACAGGTTTGGGCTTTATGAAAACCTTCCAGATGTTTATAATAAATATTATTATGATGATCAAGGTAAGTATATTGGTGCAACTGGATATTATAGCTTAACTTATCAAGAAAATATACTGATTGCTAGCTATGGTGGAAATGATACTGGAGGTGGAGGAAGTAATTACACTTATGAAGGAAATATAATTAGTTCACAAGGTTTTTACAATGGAGAACCTAATAATTACAATGTTGTTTACGAATTTAGTGACACTACCTATTCAAAACTTCTTAGTGTTACAGTTAATGACGATATTCTTACCACACCTTACATATTTAGAATTACAACTTTTGAATATGAAGGTGATTTACTAGTAAAATCTGAAGAAAAAGAATTTAATGAGAATACAGGAGAAATTGAACCAAAATCGTCATTTGAATTTACTTATGACAATAAAAGAAACCCATACAAATTAGGTTTAAACCAAAATGCTTTTGTCACATCTTTTATATATATTCCTTTTAATTATTATATCCCACAAAATCTTACTCTTCAAATGGAACATAATATTGTGTCCCAAAAAAGCACTTCATTTACAACAGGCAATGTAAGTTTATATGAAAGAGAATATGTTTATGACGAATTCGGCTTTCCAATTTCATATTCTGAAAATCATAATGGTGAGCCTAATAGAAATGTAACCTTTGAATATTATTAAATTATAAATTTAAATAAAAAAAATTCTGCTGGAGTTAATCTTGTGCAGAGCCGAATGGCAGGAAATTATATGGAATCAGTACAAGCAATAAAACAACGTTTCGGAATTATTGGCAATGATGCTAGTTTAAATCGTGCTGTTGAAAAAGCCATACAAGTTGCTCCTACAGATATTTCGGTTTTAGTAACTGGAGAATCTGGAGTTGGAAAGGAAAGTATTCCTAAAATTATACATCAGCTTTCGCACAGAAAGCATGGAAAATATATTGCAGTAAACTGTGGAGCTATTCCAGAAGGCACTATAGACAGTGAACTTTTTGGTCACGAAAAAGGTGCTTTTACAGGAGCCACACAAACACGTTCGGGTTACTTTGAAGTGGCTGATGGAGGAACCATTTTCTTGGATGAAGTTGGTGAATTACCTCTTACCACTCAAGTACGTTTGTTACGCGTTTTAGAAAATGGAGAATTTATAAAAGTTGGAAGCAGTAAAGTGCAAAAAACCAATGTTCGTATTGTGGCTGCAACCAATCTGGATATGTTTGCTGCCATTAAAAAAGAAAAGTTCAGGGAAGATCTGTACTACAGATTAAGTACTATAGATATTCATCTTCCGCCTCTAAGAGCACGCAAAGAAGATATTCATTTACTATTTAGAAAATTTGCTAGTGACTTTGCTTTAAAATACAAAATGCCAACAGTTAAGTTGAGCGATGAGGCAGTAATGATGCTTCTTAAATATCGTTGGAGCGGAAACATCAGACAGTTACGAAATGTAGCAGAGCAAATTTCGGTTTTAGAACACAAACGTGAAATCACATCAGACATCTTAAGACACTATTTGCCTGATGTTGGCCAGAATTTACCAGCAGTAATTAGCACTTCAAAAAAAGAAAGCGACTTTAGTAACGAACGTGAAATATTGTACAAAGTATTGTTCGACATGAAAAGTGATTTGAACGATTTGAAAAAGCTCACCATGGAGCTGATGAAAAAAGGCAACACTCAAGATGTTCAAAAAGACAATCAAGGGTTAATTAAAAAGATTTACAGAGATGATGATGCTGAAGATATCAAAGAAGAACTAGAAGTATTATCACTTCCAGAAGAAAATTCTCAACCAGTTGAAATTGTAAACAACCCTCAAGACAAATATCATTTTGCTGAAGAAATTGAAGAAGAAGAAACCTTATCGCTTCATGACAAAGAATTGGAATTAATTAAAAAATCTTTAGAACGTCACAACGGAAAACGTAAATTAGCAGCAGCTGAGTTAGGTATTAGCGAACGCACACTATATAGAAAAATTAAGCAATTTGATCTTTAAGATAATATTATGAAGGCTGTAGAAATATTTATGATTAGAAAATCGTTTGCACGTAATAGCTCTGAAAAAATCAGACAAGAAGCTGAAGATTTAGTCAACGAAAAACACTATCAAGGCTACAGATTGATCAATGTTGATTTTGATGTTGCCGATAATGCTGGTTACATTTATGCTTTTATAACCATGAAACGTCCTAATACGTATTAGATGAAATTCTTTAAATATCCATTATTAGTTCTTTTATTAACTCTAGTTCAAAGCTGTTGGAAATACTCGTTTACTGGAGCTTCAATTTCAGAAAAAACGCAAACCTTTCAGGTTAACTATTTTCAAAATAACTCTGCATTAATTGAACCTGGTCTAGATAGAGATTTTACCAATGCATTAACAGATTTATTAGTTAATCAAACTAGTTTAGACTTAGTAACTTCCAATGGCGATTTAGTTTATGAAGGTGAAATAATAGAATACAGGGTTTCTCCAACCACAGCCACATCTGATAATAGAGCAGCACAAAACAGATTAACCATTACAGTACAAGTACGCTTTTTTGACAAAAACGATCTAGAAGCTGAATTAGATCAACGCTTCTCGTTTTTTTATGATTATGCTGGAAGTGCACAACTAGTTGGAAGTCAAAAAACAACTGCTCACGAAGAAATTTTTGAGCGCCTTACACAAGATATTTTTAATGCTACCTTAGCCAAATGGTAATACTATGAATGCTGTAGAATTCACATATTTATTAAAGCATCCAGCTAATTTTAGTTCGGAGCAAATAAGTAATGTCAATTCTATTATTCATGAATTTCCATATTTTCAATCAGCTAGAGCAATGTATCTAAAAGGGTTGAAAGACAAAGGCAGTTTTAAATACAACCAAGAGCTTAAAACCACTGCAGCTTATACAACTGATAGAAGCATTTTATTTGATTTTATTACGTCTGAATCATTTTTACAAAATGAAATTTCTGAGCAAATACATCAAAATTCTGAATATTTAAAAAGCATTGAAGTTACAGACATCGAAGATATTTCGGTTAACAAAAGCATCTATATAGACCATGCTTTGAAGCAACATATTCGAGATACCGAAGCGACGCTTGACCCAAAATTATTTGAAGCCAAGAAAATCCCAACGCAAAGCATTGACGAAACTATAATTTCTATAGACACCTCTGCTCCAATTGAAAAAACAGCGGAAGAAAAGCTAGAACTTGGTAAACCTTTAGAATTTGATAAAAACGAATTACATTCATTTTCAGAATGGCTAAAAATTACAAGTTTCAAACCTATAATTCGCGATCAAGAGCCTGCCGAAAAACATCCAACAATTACTCAACACTCTCTTGAAGAAAAACTAAATATTATTGATAAATTCATTGAAGCTAAGCCAAAAATAACTCCTGTAAAGCAGGATGGCCAACCTATAAATCTGGCAAACACCAACAATATCAAGCCAGAATCGTTGATGACAGAGACTTTAGCACGAATTTACTTAGAGCAAAAACAATACGAAAAAGCAATTCAAGCTTATAAAATTTTAAGTTTGAAATATCCAGAAAAAAGTGGTTTCTTTGCAGACCAAATTCGAGCAATAAAAGAAATACAAGAATAAATTATAACATAATGAGTACGTTTTCAATTTTTTTAATTCTTATCGTTATCGTAGCCTTCTTACTTGTAGTAGTAGTGATGGTACAAAATCCTAAAGGTGGCGGATTAGCATCAACTTTTGGTGGTGGTGGTTCACAACAACTAGGTGGCGTAAAGAAAACAACCGATTTTTTAGATAAAAGTACTTGGGCTTTAGCTACTTTACTTTTAGCTCTAATATTAATTTCTAATGTGGCAATTCCAGGAGCTGGAGGTGATGCAGAATCAAAAGCATTAGATGGCGAAGCAACTGAGCAAACCATTCCGTTAGAAAACAATACGACAACTACAAACGATGCTGCACCTGAAACTAATCCAGTTGCAAATGACACCAATCAATAATGTTTGTAAAAAAGAATAAAAAATGCCAACCTAAATGTTGGCATTTTTTGTTTCAATTAGCTTCATAGTGAAATTTTGTCAGTTCTAAACTCATGGCACATTTTTAGCATAACGCTAAAGCGTTAATCAAATTTAATAACCAAAAAAAGAAATATACAAATGGGATTGAATATTAAACCATTAGCAGACAGAGTTCTAATTGAACCAGCTGCAGCTGAAACCAAAACAGCATCAGGAATTATCATTCCAGATAATGCAAAAGAAAAACCTCAACAAGGTAAAGTTGTGGCAGTAGGTAAAGGCACTAAAGATGAACCAATGACAGTTAAAGTTGGCGACAAAGTGCTTTACGGAAAATACTCAGGAACTGAACTTAAACTAGAAGGTAAAGATTATTTGATCATGCGAGAGAGCGATATCCTTGCAATTGTGTAAAGCCCTCCTTAATCCTCCCAAAGGGAGGAAAACAAATCTCAAGTTAAGGATTTCCATTTCAAAGTTGCCTTACTTGAAAAAATAACTTTAAACTTTGAACATTAAACTTTAATAACTAAAAAAATGACAAAAGATATAAAATTTGATATTGAAGCACGCGACGGTTTAAAGCGTGGTGTTGATGCATTGGCAAATGCAGTAAAAGTAACCTTAGGACCAAAAGGTAGAAACGTAATTATTAGCAAAAGTTTTGGTGCACCTCAAGTCACTAAAGATGGTGTAACCGTTGCCAAAGAAGTAGAGCTTGAAAACGAGCTTGAAAACATGGGAGCGCAAATGGTAAAAGAAGTGGCTAGCAAAACCAATGATTTAGCTGGTGATGGTACTACTACTGCAACTGTTTTAGCTCAAGCTATCGTAAAAGAAGGTTTAAAAAACGTTGCTGCTGGCGCAAACCCAATGGATTTAAAACGTGGTATTGACAAAGCAGTTGAAGCCATTTCAAAAGACTTAGAGAAGCAATCAAAACAAGTTGGCAACTCGTCTGATAAGATAAAACAAGTAGCTTCAATTTCAGCAAACAATGATGATACTATTGGTGAGCTTATCGCTCAGGCCTTCAGTAAAGTTGGAAAAGAAGGTGTTATTACTGTTGAAGAAGCCAAAGGAACTGATACTTATGTTGACGTTGTAGAAGGTATGCAGTTTGACAGAGGTTACCTTTCACCTTACTTTGTAACTGATGCTGATAAAATGATTGCAGATTTAGAAAATCCATACATTTTATTATTTGATAAAAAGATTTCTAACTTACAAGAAATTCTTCCAATACTAGAACCAGTTGCTCAATCTGGTCGTCCATTATTAATTATTGCTGAAGATGTTGATGGTCAAGCCTTAGCCACTTTAGTCGTTAACAAATTAAGAGGTGGATTAAAAATTGCTGCAGTAAAAGCTCCAGGGTTTGGAGACAGACGTAAAGCAATGTTAGAAGACATCGCTATATTAACTGGTGGAACTGTAATTTCTGAAGAACGTGGATTTACTCTTGAAAACGCAGATTTAAGCATGTTAGGAACTGCTGAAACTGTTACAGTTGATAAAGACAATACTACTATTGTAAACGGTTCAGGAAAAGCTGCTGATATTAAAGCAAGAGTAAACCAAATTAAAGCACAAATTGAAACCACAACATCAGATTACGATAAAGAAAAACTTCAAGAGCGTTTAGCCAAATTAGCTGGTGGTGTTGCTGTACTTTATGTTGGTGCTGCTAGTGAAGTAGAAATGAAAGAGAAAAAAGATAGAGTTGATGATGCTTTACACGCTACAAGAGCTGCTGTTGAAGAAGGTATTGTTGCTGGTGGTGGTGTTGCATTGGTAAGAGCAAAATCAGTACTTGAAAAAATTACAACAGAAAACCTTGACGAAGTAACAGGTATCCAAATCGTTGCTCGTGCTATCGAAGCTCCTTTGCGTACTATTGTTGAAAATGCAGGAGGCGAAGGCAGTGTTGTTGTTGCCAAAGTAATGGAAGGCAAAAAAGATTTTGGTTTTGATGCAAAAACCGAAACTTATGTTGATATGCTTAAAGCTGGAATTATCGATCCTAAAAAAGTAACTCGTATCGCATTGGAAAATGCCGCGTCTGTTGCTGGAATGATTTTAACTACTGAATGTGCTCTGGTTGATATTAAAGAAGATGCTCCTGCAATGCCAGCAGGAATGGGAGGCGGAATGCCAGGAATGATGTAAAGTCAAGTAACCTTGGATAAATTAAAAACGCTTCAATTAAAATTGAGGCGTTTTTTTATGTAATAACTCTAGTAAAAAGTGATTTAAACTGAGTTTTATTGTTCTCTAAAATGATATCTAATAGAAGATTTAAATTTTGTGAAATGGATGTACTTTCTGTTTTCCATCCACAATACCACTTCATCCTGATTAACTTTTAAGCCTCTAGGAACGAAAGGTCGAACATTATCATATTTTGAATTTTTTGTAATCGCTTCTTTTTTCCAAGTTTCTCCTAAATCTTCTGTTTCCCATCTTTCAATTTCAAAAACACCATTTACTTTTCTGGATAAATAAATAATATTTGGGTTGTTTGGATGAAGAGTCATATTTCCAAAGTAATAAGGCTCACTCTCTTTTTTGTTTTTCTTTGTTTTAGGAAACCATTCACCTGAATCACAAATTTTATTAATAACCCATTTATTATTTATAAACCTAGCATACCAATATTCATGGTTTAATTGACTTGGGCTTTTAGTGAATAAAACAACAGGATCTGAGTTTTTATCTTGTCCAATGTCTGCTATCCAAGCACGACCACTTGATTCTTTTGGAGCATAAATTAGTGAGGCTTGTTGTGGTTTAAATGGAATATTATCCATTTCACTTATAACTTCTCCGTTAGCTTTAAAAAATTTATCATTTTCGAAATAAGTATAATAAACTCCATTTAACGGTTCAACTTTAGGATGACCATCAGTAAAGACTATGTGTATTTTAGAATTTCCATCTGAATAATATTTAACATATGGTCTGTTTTTTTTATTGAAAGGTCTTTTGGTAGTAAATACTTTAGCTTTTGACCATTCCAAACCACCATCATCAGACCACATTAAATTGGGCTTAAAACCTGTCCATCTACCAAAACAATATATTCGGTTGTTTTCACTTTCTAGTCTGATTGGATTGACATAAGTAACTGTTCGTTTTGGAAATTTTCTATACTCCTCTCTACTTATTGGGTTAATTCGTTTTGCTTTACTAAATTCGAAAGATTTTGAAAAATCATCTAAAGTATTAGCAAACAACTCTCTTTTATTATGCTGAGTATACATTGCAACCACCTTTTTATGATCAACTAATAAAAAAGAAGGATTATTATGATCGTCTTTTTCAAGTTTATGATATAGTACATTAGTCTCAACCGTACCTGTTGACAAATTTAGCCTTCCAGCTTCAATTGTACCATTAGTTTTTACCCAACCTGTTATAATGTAATCTTCTATTATTATAGCTCTAGGATCTGAAAACCAGCACCAAGCTCCATTTTTTGTAATGTAACCAGAATTTGATTGTCCCAATAATTTAAAGCTACTAACACTTAACACAACAATTAAAAACAATAACCTCACTCAGTTAAGTAAATTAAAAATTAAAAGCTATAAATATAAGTATTTTCCTATATGTTAACTTCTTAGCAAAAAGAATTATACTCTTTTAACACAAATTGTGATTAGTGTTTTTTGTTTCCTTTAAATTCATAACTTTAAAGAAACCTATTCTAACAGATGAAAAAATTAAATTGGCATTATACCTTTGGAGAAATTCTTATTGTCATCATTGGTATCACTATTGCTTTTAGCATGAATAAATGTGCTGACAACTCAAAAAATAAAGCTCAAAAAAATCAATACTTAACAAGCATAAAAATTGACATTGAAGCAGATAGATTAATATTGGAAGAAAACATAAAAGCTATTGAAGAAAAAATTAAAATCGCTTCAGAAATACTACCAAAATTAAACACAAATGCACCAGACAGAATGAGCATTGTTGGTAAAGTTTTTAATATTGTGGCATTAAATAATTTCACACCAAACGACAATACCTATCAAGCCTTAATTAACTCTGGTGATTTTAAATTAATTGATGACTTTAATGTTAAGACTGCAATTGAAAAGCATTATTCCGTTTATGAAACTATTAAAAAGGACTATTTACGCTTAGAGAACATTCAAAAAGAATATGTTGGAGATTATTTTATTCACAACGTTGATTATGATGATTTCAATAAAGGAGAATTTGGTTTTAAAGATGAAAAACTTTTAAAGAATATTATTTTAAGTATGCGTGGTGCATTTGATTTAAAACTAAAGGCCTCTCAAAAAGGATTGGCAAGTTGTGATTCTTTAATTACAACTATTCAAAAAGCTCTTTAACTTTTGAGCATTAATTTTCTAGCTCAAGCACAAAAAAACCGAAGCTTATGGCTTCGGTTTTAAATAACTTATTAATTGTGATTTCCATCTTCATCATGGTCTTCATCATGGTCTTCATGCGTTGTACCATCATTATGAGTGTGCTCACCCTCTTTTTCAATCTTTTTTAAATCCATTGCGCAAACTGGACACGCTCCAGGACTATCGTAAGTTTTACCTTCTTCACAATCCATAGGACATTGATATTCTACAGCCATTGCCATATCTGCTTGATTGGCAGCATTTTCTTGGCTCATTTCGGTTTCTGCACTTGCATCTGTTTCTTTAGCTGTCTCTTTACAAGAAACAATGGCTAATGAAAAACAAACGCATAGCATTAAAATTAGTTTATTCATAATTATTTAAATTTTGTTTGGTGTTTAATTTTCGTGGTCTTTTACTACTTGTTCGTCTCTGTATTTGCAGCATGGATCCAAACTATTGTAAGCTTCATCTTTTGCTTTAATGTCTTTTACATCGTGACCTACTGCTAAAATACTTTCCTTGATTTTATCCAAACTGGTTTTACGCTCGTCAAAAACCAGGCTCAACTCGTGTGTTTTTACATCCCAATTGGCAATCTTAACACCTTTTGTTTTAATAGATGCTTTTTCAATTCTTGTTTTGCACATCAAGCAAACGCCATCTACTTCAAGAGTTGCTTTTGCGTTTTTGTTTTGTGCAAATGATGCTGTTCCTATTAGCATCAATCCTAATACAATTAATTTTTTCATGTTATTTTATTTTAAATCGTAATCCTGCGTAATACATACTTCCAAAAATTGGACCATAGACAAAGGTTGTATCAAAATTTGAGCCAAACGGATTGTCTGCACTTACTATTGGATTATCTTGTTTTACATTGGTAATGTTTTCACCGCCTAAATATACTTCAAATTTATTAGAAAATACTTTTGTTATTTGTGCATTTAATGTTGATAGTGTTGGTGTGTAGTCTGGCAATTGAAATTGAACTGGACTTGACGCTGTTGATGAAAAACGTTGTTCGCCAAGCCAATTAAATGTAGTATCAAATTTCCATTGCGACCCATTTTCTTTTAGTGCTGTTTCATAAGATGCATTGGCAAAAATACGATGCTTTGGTGTTAATGGTTTTTCTAACTTACCAGAATTATATTGTGTTTTTACGTCATAGAATTTATATGCCGACTTAAAATTAAAGTGTTCAAATACATTGTAGCTAAACTCAACTTGAAAGCTGTTGGCATAACTACTTCCATCAAGGTTGTAAAAATTTACTTCCTGCGGATTCTCTAAATCTACTACAATTTGATTTTCAAAATCTGTTCTGTAATAATCCAAAGTAACATCAGCTTTTCTTCCAAATAAATTAAACCCTTGCAAGAATGAAACTCCATAATTCCAAGCAATTTCAGGGTCTAACCCATAAATATTACCTCCTGAATCTAAGATATTAAATGTTCTTGATGAGGCAAATAAGTTCTGATTTTCGGCAAAAATATTGGCACTTCTAATGCCTCTTCCAAACGAACCTCTTAAGGCCGATTTTTCCCAAGGTGTGTAACGCACATGAAGTCTTGGTGTGATAAACTCTCCTAATAAATTGTGAGTATCAAACCTTATTCCTGCTGTTAGGTTTAAGTTCTCAATATTATCAAAATTATATTCAACAAAGGCTCCAAAAGAACGCTCAGAACGTTCAAAGTCTGTACCAATAACATACTCATCATAGTGGTCATAAGTGAAAGATAAACCTGTTTTAATCTTATGTCTTGAATCACTAATAATGGAGTTATAAATCACATTTGAATACACACTATTGTGCTTGATATTAAATTCATTCAATCCGAAATAAGATTGTTGGTCGTGGTTGCTAAATGCAAATTGCACGCCTAAGCTTTGCCAAGGGATTTCAGGATTTACGTAACCCATTTTACCAGAGATTTCAAACCTTTGGGTATCTATCTCACTTCCCCAAGCATTGGTTGTTAACTTATCTGTGTCTGGATTAAAATCAACTTGACCTGTTTGTTTTTCATCGTTTAAGTATCTCACATTTAAAAAACTAACGAAGCCGTTTTCGGTATCTGTATATTGCCAACGATTCATCACATTAATTTGTTTTTGCAATGGCATATCTAAAAAGGAATCGTCATTATTATCAAATTTCTTGTCTCTTAAATTGCCATGTAAATACAATCCTGTACTCCATTTATCGTCTAATTTTGTATTTAAATGCGTATTCAATTCCAATCTTCCATTGGCTGCAGCATAAGCGTTTACAAACAATCTATCGTCTGTTGTTGGTTTTTGTAATTCTGCATTGATTTGTCCAGCAATACTTTCATAACCATTAACAACACTTCCAGCACCTTTAGTAATTTGAATGCTTTCAACCCAAGTTCCTGGAATAAAGCTCAAGCCATAGGCTTGCGATGCACCACGAATAGATGGAATGTTTTCAGTTGCAATTAATATGTAAGGACTTGTTAATCCCAACATTTTTATTTGACGTGTTCCTGAAACAGCATCAGCAAAGTTAACATCTATTGAAGGGTTGGTTTCAAAGCTTTCAGATAAGTTACAGCAAGCCGCTTTGAGTAATTCCTCGCTACTTACGTTAATAATGTTCTGCGATTCCAAATATGATGTTGCTGTAGGCTTTTTTCTTCCTTTTAAAACGACTTCATCAAGGTTTGACACAGGTTTTAACCAATGTTGCACCATTTTTGGTTCGGCTACATCTATGGTATCAGTTGTGAAACCAACATAGCTAATCACTAATTTTTTATAGTCTTTTTTATATGGAATTGTGAACATTCCATCAATATCTGTTGAAGCTCCAACAGTTGTATTAAGCCAATACACATTTGCTCCAGGCAAAGGTATCTGTTCGTTGTTTTCGTTTGCTTCCATTATCTTGCCTTTCAGTTCGCTTTGCGAAAACATTAAGGTTGGCATTAAAAGCAGTATGTATAATATATGTTTCAAAGTATGTATTTTTAAATAGTTATGATTTGAGTAATTGACATTACTCGAAGTAATGCGTAAGGTATTACCTTAAACCAATTTAAGGTAACGTACTAGATAAAAAAACAATCAGATTAAAAACACTTGGTCAAGTACTTGTATGTCTGTGACCAAGATTGGTGGAGAATAATTTTTGTGAGGAATTACCAACTGTGGCAACCCTTCAAAAAGATTTAAATAAGAATACGTAAATGTTGCAACAAACAGCTGTTGGATAACATCTAAATCATCAATTGTTTTAACAATCAATTCATCCTGACCTTTAACAACATCTATTTTATCTTTGCAACAAGATTCTTTTGTGATTTTATCAAGCTCCATTTCTGAAACTTCCATTTTACATTTATCAGCCTCAGCAAACACTGAAACATCAATAAGTGTATCGCCACAAAAGTGTTTTTCAATAGTAAAAGATACTGTTGAACACAACACAATGAGTGCTAGACTTACTGAAAATATTTTATGCAAAATCTGTTTTATCACGATGCAAAGATATGAAAACTTAAAATAAACCTCGATTTTTTTTATAAACTATTAACATTAGCGCCTTATTTTACTGTAATAAAAGGCAGGAAGCAAAACCACTAAAATTAAGGGTTGAATTAAAAACCTTCTGATATTAAAAAACAAATAATAATCTTCTTGTCTTGGGTTAATAACAAAGTATAAAAAAGCAGCTAACAAAAAGATATAAGCAACAATATAAATTAAACCAGCAAATTTAATAACGCTTTTATCTCTAAAAATCAAGTATAGAATTCCGAGTGAAATAGCTGAATTTAACACAAATCTCAAAGTGGTAAACAGTACAAGTTTAAAGGTTTCTCGTCTTGGTGAATCGATATACAGATAATCATTTTCAAAAAACAATAAGTAAGGATCGTAAAACAAAACATCTTCAAAAAACCGAATGAGGACTAATAGTCCAAACAGTATGATTAGTGCTATGTATCGAACCGTTTTACTCATTTTGTTTATGTACTTTAGCATATCGTCTCACCCAAAGCATCCACAATAAAAACACCATTCCGTAAATGATCAATGGAAAAATAATGGTGTGCAAAATATCACGTCGCCAAGGATAATGATACAATCCTATAGATAAAATCACAATCCTTATCAAGTTCACAATGTAAATAAGAACACTTCCTGCCAGAATATATATTATTGTTGCCTTAAAGGTATCAGCAAAGGCAATAACGAATGAAATAAAAAGGATAATGATACTAATGGAATTACAACCCTCTACCACTCTAGCCACAAATTTGTTTTCAATGATTATTTTCATTGAAGCTTCGTTGGCATGCTCAACCACTTCGGCATTATAGCCTAAAACTTCAAACAGCGTTTCACTTTGCCTAGCTACTAAATTGGTAAAATAATCAGGATAATAATTGGCTCCAGTTGAAAAATCCAAGTAGAATTTATAGGCAACCGAAAGCACTGCATAAGTGAGCAAAAACGTCAGGATAAACTTAATTACCGACTTATATTTTATAATGAGTTCTTTCAATTACTTTGGGAATAATTTCAACTTAAAATTATAGAAACTAAGTTGTTTAAATTTTAGTTATTTAACTACTTTTACCAAAATTTTCAACACATGAACTTAGATATCTTAAAACCAAAAGTAACCGAAATTGTAACAAATGCAAGTGAAACTATTGAAAATCGTTTACTTAATATATGCAAATTGTTAGAATCTCATGTAGATTATTACAACTGGGTTGGGTTTTATTTTAGAAATGGTGATAAGGAAGAGCTAAAACTTGGTCCTTATGTTGGTGCGCCAACAGACCATACCATTATTCCTTTTGGAAAAGGCATTTGCGGACAAGTGGCTGTGAGCAATCAAAATTTTGTGGTGCCAGACGTGGCTGCTCAAGACAATTATATTGCTTGTAGCATTACTGTAAAAGCCGAAATTGTGATTCCTATTTTTGTGAATGGTGAAAATATTGGCCAAATAGATATTGACTCCAACACTCCTGACCCTTTTACTGAAGCCGACGAACGCTTTTTGGAGTTTGTTTGTAAAGAAGTTGCTGGGATTTTACTCTAATTCCTATTTCTTTTTAAAATATTCTTATATAAAATTCCAAACAAACAATAAAACCCTATCAATAAGGCTATTAGAACTAGAATACCTAGAACAATTCCAATCCACCAAACAAAACTAGATATATCCCAAGCCCAACCAACAGTCTTATTAATTCCCCAGACTTGAGCCGAATCTGATAAAAACATAAATGTGATAAAAATTAATATCACTAATAATAAAATCAATAATGCTTTCTTCATACTACAAAGCTAAAATTTTAAGCTTGTTAACAACTCCTCTTTTTAGTTAAAAAGTCCAATACATTTTCAATAAAAAACGCTTGTAAATTGCTTATTTTTGATGGCTTATTAAAACATCTATAATGAGCAATAATAAAACCATAAAATCTGCCTTAATTTCCGTTTTCAGTAAAGACGGTTTAGCACCAATTGTAAAAAAACTTAACGAGCAAGGCGTTACCATTTACTCCACTGGTGGCACACAAAAATTTATAAACGACTTAGGCATCAACGTAGTTCCAGCAGAAGATATCACCTCTTATCCTTCCATTCTTGGTGGTCGTGTAAAAACGCTTCATCCTAAAATATTTGGTGGTATTTTAAATCGTCAGGACAATGCTCAAGATGTTGCAGAATTAGCAGAGTATAATATTCCGCAAATTGATTGCGTCATTGTAGATTTATATCCTTTCGAAAAAACAGTGGCTTCAGGTGCAAGTCATCAGGATATTATTGAAAAGATTGATATTGGTGGTATTTCGTTAATTCGTGCTGCTGCAAAAAATTATAATGACGTTATCTGTGTGTCTTCAGTTGAAGATTATGCAGATTTTTTAGAGTTGATTTCAGAAAACAATGGTTCAACAACTGAAGCAGATAGAAAACGTTTTGCAGCAAAATCGTTTAACGTGTCGTCGCATTACGATTCTGCCATTTTTAATTATTTCAACAAAAATCATGAAATTGCTACATTGAAGATTAGTGAAACCAAAGGCCAAGTGTTGCGTTATGGTGAAAATCCACATCAAAAAGGATTTTTCTTTGGAGATTTTGAAGCGATGTTTGATAAACTTCACGGCAAAGAATTAAGCTATAACAACCTTTTGGATGTTGATGCAGCAGTAAATTTAATGAACGAGTTTAAAGGCGAAGCTCCAACCTTTGCCATTTTAAAACACAACAATGCTTGTGGTTTAGCACAACGTGACACTGTTCATCAAGCTTATGTGGATGCCTTAGCAGGAGATCCAGTTTCGGCTTTTGGTGGCATTTTAATAAGCAACACTGAAATTGATACAGTTACAGCAAATGAAATTCATCAATTGTTTTGTGAAGTTGTAATTGCTCCTTCATTTTCAGAAGAAGCCATAGATATTCTTAAAGGTAAAAAGAACCGAATTCTATTAGTTCAAAAAGATATTGAATTACCAAAAACTACAGTTAGAACATGTTTAAATGGAGCTTTGGTTCAAGAAAGAGATAACATAACAGATTCTCGTGACATGCTCACTACAGCAACAAACAGCTCACCTTCAGAAAGTGAACTTGAAGACTTATTATTCGCTTCAAAATTATGTAAGCACACCAAGTCAAACACCATTGTTCTTGCCAAAAACAAGCAGCTTTGCGCTAGCGGAACAGGACAAACCAGTCGCGTGGACGCATTGAATCAAGCCATTCACAAGGCACAATCATTTAACTTTGATTTAAAAGGCGCTGTGATGGCAAGTGATGCCTTTTTTCCATTTCCTGATTGTGTAGAAATTGCAAATAACGCAGGAATTACAGCTGTAATTCAACCTGGAGGCTCTATAAAAGATCAATTGAGTATTGATTATTGCAATGAAAATGACATGGCAATGGTTATGACTGGAACTCGTCATTTTAAACATTAAAATTCAGCAAAAAATAAAGTCGGTTTTTTAGAAGTCTGTTTCTCTAATAATAACGTATATTTTATTACATTTACAAACAGTCAGAATTTAATATTAACAACCCTCAGATAATTTACAAGAGCACATGGGATTTTTTGATTTCTTAACTGAAGAAATAGCCATAGATTTAGGAACCGCAAACACCTTAATTATTCACAATGACAAAGTTGTTGTAGATAGTCCATCCATCGTTGCACGAGACCGAATTTCAGGAAA
>JAGQYS010000042.1 GCA_020435965.1 Flavobacteriaceae bacterium
CATAACGATATTGCAACACTAGATTTAGAACGGTTTGATGTAAAAATGAAACTAGAAATTGTACACGAATTTGGTAATGATAATCGTGAAATATGGAACCATTTATCCAAGCGTGATGTAAAGCGTATAGAAGACGAATTAGCACCTTTAGTAAAGCCACAAAACGGAGATACGGACCTAGCGCGATATTATGATAAATTACTTTTTACACTCATAACAAAAAGGCTCGAAACACCAAATAGTGAAGCATTTATCAATAGCTTTATGATACCTATTACAAAAGTAGTTGGCACATCAAAAAAGCTATTAATGAAAACAACTATACCAGCAGTAAAGTCTAAAGAAGCATTAATTAAATTACCACTAGAAGAGGATTTCTGGAAAACAGAAGGCATTGTGCATCTTGAAAAATTAAGGAAAGGAGTTCGTGAGTTGGTAAAATACATAGATCCAGAGGATCAACGTTATGTAACTACAGATTTCGCAGACTATATCATTGAAGATAAAATAAAAACAAATAAATTTTCAGACACAGAAACACCTGGATATACATCACCCTTTCAAAATAATGTACATCGTTTAGAGCAATTAATTCGAGAAAATGAAAACCATATCACCATTTCTAGAATTAGAAAAGGAGAGGCTATAACAAAACTAGAACTACAAGCTTTAGAAGCTATGCTATTTAAAGGTGGTATAGATAAAGAAGCTATTGAAAAGGAATTAGGGGCGCAGTTTAGTCTAGAGACATTCATCTTAGCTTTAATGGGTTTAAGTCAGGAGAAGGTAGATGCTGCTTTTGCAAAATTCACCAATGATTATCAGTTAAACGCAGTACAAATACAGTTTCTAGATACCATTAAAAAATTCCTGACTACCAATGGTAGGATTGAACCTAGTAAACTATATGACTCACCCTTTAAGAACTTCCACGGTATGGGTATAGATGGTGTTTTTACTGAAAAACAGGCTGATGCGATTTTTAAAATTGTTGAAGACTTTAACCAGGCAAACTAACATTTCTTTTAATTGCTTTAAAAATCTATGCAGTTACTTCGCATAGTTAGGTGGTAGTATTACAGTATTAATTTTAAATACTGTTTGTATGACTTCATATCAAAACTTTTGGAACGCTGAGATAGAAACGCTTCTTCAGCAATTAGATGCACCACAATCTCTAGAAGAGAATATTGTGGATACGTTAAACAATTCGAGAAGAACCGGAATTTTCCCTAATCAAATTATTAATGCACTTCGTATTGGTTTGTCTTTAAAAGAAGGGAATCAGAATATGGCATTTGTAGCATCTATGCAAAGTGGGAAGTCTGGAACTGTTTATTTTTTATGCAATTATGTATTACCTGCAATTGGTTTAATTAAAGAATACGAATCCATATTATTTGTAACGAGTATGCGTGATACAGATTTATACAATCAGAATTGTCGTGTATTACAACGTGAATATTACGATTGTGTAACAGGTGATATGAAACCTTCGGTATTAAAAGTAATGAAAATGAGTGATTTCTTTAATCACCCAAACCCTCATAAGATTGTAAACGAATTTGATGTGCAGTTAATTGTTCGAGACGAGGACCAATATGGTTCTGGTGTAGAGTCTTCATTTGAGTTAGCCTTTTTTTCAGAACTTCGTTACCGGATGCCAGATATCAAATTACTTGCTGTAAGTGCTACACCTTATGATATTTTGGATGCACAATTTACAGGAGCAACTGATGTAGATGTAATAGTTGGTGTACGTCCACCAGAATATTATGGTATATCTGAAATGTTAGCTGATGATATTATTGAAGACATACCTGAAGGGTTTAGACCAGTACAAGCTCAAGATGTAGATGGAGAAGTTCACTATACAGTGCATCCAAAGACCTTAGAATATTTAAACCATCTAATGACTTTCGACAATGGCTTAGGTATCATAAGAGAATCGAATACAACAAGGGCAATTGAGCTAAGAAGATTACTGAAAGACCAGTATAAAAAGCAATGCAACACTATCGTAATCGGTTCCGATGTTGCATGTGATTTCAGTATTAATGAAGGCATTAAGGAGATTTCTGATTTGATTCTAAAAAGAGGACAACGCGTAGTACTTATAATTGTTCAAGCACTTACAGCAGGTAAAGATTTAGGTATCATTAAAGAAAAAGTACGTTTCGGTATTGAACCACGAGATAAACAGCTAGCGAATGGTGCGCAAGGAATTACAGGACGTTTTTGTGGTTATCATAAGAATCGTGATTTTAAATTGATGGCCAGCAGAAGTCTATTAGAACACTATGCACAGTTTGAACAAGATTGGGAGATTTTTGCAGACGAAGACTGGCGTAACCATTTATACAATAGTAATGTTAGAGGTTTGAGCACACATACCAAGTTTGTAAAAACCCAGTCTGAAGGTGTATTTACGCCCATTGAGCATATTGAAGAACTTACTTACAATGAACTGTTAAGTGAATCAGGTAGAGAAAGTTTATCGTTTATTGATGATGATGCATATCACCGTTTACTAGATTATTTTGAGTCAACGTTTTATAATGTTTCTACAAAAGGAACACGTTTCAAGCAAAAGGGAGTTACGGTGCGTATTGCCTCTAGTTATAACCAAGCAAGTAATCGTGTGTATCGCAACTGGAATTGTAATCTAGAAGCCGATTTTGGAAATATTTTCTTCAAAAAGAACCCTTATCAGTTTGGTATTCTCATCAGCAATTATCCTATTGATGATGAGCGTAATACTTTAGGATTTACAGGTATTAAAATTCTTAAATCAGGTAAGCAAGAATGGCGTACTCAAGAAACGAATGTACAAAATAATTCTATGTACGGAAATAACGATGCTGCCTAATTTTATTTATTTTACTAGTTCATAGGCTTCATTGTCAATTGCTTATCAAGGTTTAAAGGAGGGTTTTATATAATAATTAGGAAAAGGCTTAAAATATAATTATGATTGAAAAAACAATTCAAATTCAAGAAATCTCTGTAGATGATTTTGCGAATAGAACAGCTTGTAATACCGTATTATTATTGACCAATTGCGTTTAGAATGAAAGTGCTATCTAACCAGGAACGAAAATGACTTCTCTTTTAAATCATAAAACCGTATAGTTTTATATATTTTTATCCAAACTAATTTCAGAAATCATGAAATAAAATTGGACGTCATGGTTTGGCGATATACATTTAAAGTTTAATAATAAATATATTGAGAAATACTCGCTGGATTTTTGTCAATGTTATTAACCTGAATAAATAGTTTGAGATTATATGTTTTTAGATTTAATACAGTTGTATCGAAAAAATCAAAATATAGGTAAAATACCTTTAGAAGATTTTAATACTGAAGTGTTTGCTAATATCCTTAAAATGTATCCTAAAGTCTGTGAAGACTTTTGCTTAAATTTTTTAAAACTTCCTTTAGATAATTATATTATTAAAACACAATATCATCAATTTATAGCTTCCCAAAAACCTAATTGTATTATTGATTTAGTTTTAATTGGCGATAGTAATATTTGTTTTTTAGAAAGTAAGGTAGAGTCTATAGAGGGAGATGAACAATTACTTCGATATGAAATGGCGCTAATTGAAAACCATTCTGAAAAAGGAAAGTATTTGCTTTATTGTACTAAATATTCAGATCCTAAAAAAGTGGATTTAATTAGAAATACTGTTTCTTTTAATCAAATTAGATGGTATCAAATTGCTAAATTTCTAAAGCAATACAAAGAAAACCCTATAATTAAATCTTATTTAGAATTTCTAAATCAATATAAAATGAGTCAAGACAATACTTTAAAGAGCGAAAACTTAATAGCTATGGAAAATATGAGAAAAACAATTGAAATAGTTGAGTTTCACATTGAAAATAGTAAGCATGCTTTTATAGAATTATTTGGTGGTACGAGTTTAAATAAAAACGCCAATTGGGATCAAATAAAAGATAAAAATAGGGTTTGTTATTATAAAGACAATATTTTAAAAACTGAAAAAAATGCATGGTCTGAAATATTATACGCTATCGAGTTTGGTGAATTAAAAATGACATCCCAAATTTATGTAGATAAGAATCATGAATCTTATCAGGATTTTGTAGATTTAAAAGTGCCTGAAAATTTCAAGAAAGTGGAATTTGATTTTGGAGCTGCTATTCAGTTGCAAGAAGAATTGGGTAAATATTTAAACAATATCTATGCAGATAAACATATTCAAGATTGGTTTATTGATAGCTTTAAACAAATAAAAAGTTTAATAAATACGAATGAGCTTCAGTGGAATTTAAAAAAATAATATTAGGAGTTAATAGATAGAGTGGATCTGATGATTAACTCTAAAAAAATAAAATAGAATTAAGAAACTTCTCAGAATCGTTCTGAAATATTTTTATATCTGGGTTTAACTATCGGCTAAATAACTATCAGATGTGCATTATGTTGTAATGTCTTTAAAATATTCATAAATCATAACCATTGCCAAGGTGTCTAATTCACAATAGCGTAAAAGGCCTTGATTGATTGCTTCTCGTTCTTCTTTAGTTACATCTGGGAATTGTAATTTGCCATAAGCAAATAAAGCAGCTCCACCATCTGCAATTTCTGGAACCGATTTAGACGCATGTTCTGCAGCTTCTTCTAAAGTGTCATAATCGAAGCCATCGAAAATAGGAGGTAAGTTTTTATATGGACTGACCACCGAACCGTTTTCCATTTTTAAGAACACATGATCGTTATTAAAGTTTTTGCTGGTTACATTTATTGCTTGGACAGTCTTAGAGTATTTTTTTTGAAGGAAGGTGCTGGAATACAATACAGCAGGCAGAATGGCTTTAATGGAATTTGAGCCTCCCGTAATAGGATGAAAGTAATAATTAACAATTGTGCGTTGCAAATCTATCATATCCCTATCTCCGCACCAAATTTCTGAACTACTATTGGTACTATGGCTTATGGATTTAATAAACTCCATTAATTCGTTTTTATCAGGTTCATTAGATTGAGATAGTTGCTTGTAAATAACATTTACAATGGTATTTTCATGATTGTGATACCTAAAGATACTCCCTGTATTTGCAGAAAGAGCCGTTTTTAAAGCTCTGATAAAATTGAAGTTTGGAAATTCCCCAATTTCCGTATTAAGATATTCATTAACATGTTCCACACGTCCATCTTCATAAACTAAGTGATGGGAAAACTGAAATGCCAATTGTTCATAAGGATGTAAATTCTTTAAAAAAGGGATAGCAACAGCTGTTGTTTCAAAGTCAATAAAGTTTAAAGGGAATTTCCAAGCGTTTAACTCCTGTCTTAAATTTTCAACATCAATGAAAGGTGTAGGGTCTTGATTGATTTCTTTTTCGATCTGTAACCATTGTCTTTCGCTACGACTTAATTTTCCAGCTTCAGGTTTGATGTTTAAATCATCTTCAGTGAGTTGGTTCATAAAAAAGCGTCCCTCATCCATGGCTTTACTGGCTGGATTGTACCAAACATCATAGGTTTTAGGCTTATTAATGGTTTTGTGTGATACTTGTAATTGCTCTTGCCAGCATTCATGAAAACCACTTTTGATGGTTTTGGAGATAT
>JAGQYS010000043.1 GCA_020435965.1 Flavobacteriaceae bacterium
CAACTGTAATAGAATCACCAGTATGTACACCCATTGGATCTAAATTTTCCACCGTACAAATAATAACAACGTTATCATTTGCATCTCTCAATAATTCTAATTCAAATTCTTTCCAACCAAGAACTGCCTTCTCTATTAACACTTCGTGTACTGGAGAACTTTTTAAACCATGGGCTAATGCTTTTTCAAACTCTTCAGGTTTATGACAAAATCCACCGCCACTTCCTCCTAAAGTATAAGATGGACGAATTACTAATGGAAATCCTATTTTTTGAGCAGCATCTTTTCCTTCCAACATAGAATTAGCAATAATTGATGGAGCAACAGAAAGTCCTAAATCAATGCAATATTTTCTAAATGCTTCTCTATTTTCAGTAGTTTCAATTACTTCTAAATCGACACCAATTACACGTACATTATATTTATCCCAAATTCCAATTTCAGCAGCTTCTTTACATAAATTCAAGGCTGTTTGCCCACCCATTGTAGGCAAAACACAATCAATTTGTCTTTCTTGCAGAATCTTTTCAATAGAATCTACTGTCAAAGGCAAAAGATAAATATAATCTGCAGTAACACTATCCGTCATTATTGTAGCAGGGTTAGAATTGATTAAAGTTACCTCAATTCCTTCTTCTCTTAATGAGCGAGAAGCTTGAGTACCAGAATAATCAAATTCACATGCTTGTCCAATAATAATTGGTCCAGATCCAATAATAAGTATGGATTTTAGGTCTGCTCTTTTAGGCATTTTTAGTAGTTATGTTTTTAATTATAAAAATTTTTCAAAAATAGGTAACGATAGGATATAAAAAAAGGCGTTACGACCAGTAACACCTTTAATATATTAACAATTGTTAATCATTATTTTTTATGCTTTAATTCAGAAGATACAGATAATTTCTTTCTTCCCTTTGCTCTTCTACGCGCAAGTACTTTTCTACCATTAGCAGATGCCATTCTTTCCAAGAAACCATGTTTGTTTCTTCTCTTTCTTTTTGATGGCTGAAACGTTCTTTTACTCATTGTCTATATCTTTAAAATCTTCTATTCTTTTTTCTTAATAATACGTTTTGATTTATTCTTCAAAACTGCGTGCAAATATACAAAGAGTTTTTACTTTGCCAAACCTAAATTTAAAAATATTTACAATTGTTTTTATTACCTTTGCATTCTGAAATTTAAAAGCAGAAAATGTACAATAAAAACATAAAATTAGTTATTGCAATTTTAATCATTGCTTATGCTGTTTACCAATTTATCGAAGGCTTTATTGGAAATGGTATCATGTTTATTTTATTATCTCTAATATTCATTTTTCTTTATTTTAAAAATGAATTTATACTTCTTGCTTTTTTAAAATTAAGAAAACAAGATTTTGATGGCGCTAAGAAATGGTTGGATAAGATTAAAAAGCCACAATCTGCATTAACAACTAAACAACAGGGTTATTATAATTACTTGAATGGAATTATGGTATCACAAACAAATATGAATGAAGCTGAAAAGTATTTTAAAAATGCTATTTCACTTGGTTTATCAATGGATCACGATTTGGCAATGGCGAAATTGAATTTAGCAGGAATTGCTTTTACTAAAAGGCGAAAGCAAGAGGCTAACTTACTATTGGCTGAAGCGCAAAAACTGGATAAAAGAGGAATGCTAACAGAGCAGATAAAAATGATGAAACAACAAATGAAAAAAGCTTCAATTCCCAATCAACACTATGGAAGTCCAACATCTTCTAGGCAAGGCAGACGAAGTAGGCGATAAATTTAAAGCAATGGTGCCCAAAGCCTGCAAAAGGATTCTTTAACTTTTACAAATCTAGATCTTGTTATCCAGGCATCATATTCTACTAATTCGCTATCCTTAATATCTATCATAAACTGTTTTTTAAGGCTTTCACAAATAGTTTTGTCATAGACAAGTGCATTGACTTCAAAATTAATATTAAAGCTTCTATAATCCATATTAGCAGTTCCTACTGAGGTAAACACATCGTCAACAACCATTGTTTTGGCATGAATAAAACCTTTATTGTACCTATAAACTTTAACATTTGCTTCTAGTAATTTTTCTATATAAGAATTGGTAGCATATTGTGCTGTCCATGAATCTGAGTTTTTAGGGATAATAATGCGTACATCTATATCACATCTTGAAGCTATTTGTATCGCTGTAATAATTTCGTCGTTTGGTATGAAGTATGGCGTTGTTATGTAGACGTAATCTTCTGCATTGGCAATAGCAGTAAACATAGCTTCCATAATATTGGCCCAATCTGAATCTGGGCCGCTGGAAGCAATTTGAACACCTAGTTTATTATCATATTTTGTATCAGAAAATAAACTTTTTGTGATTTTTAGATTGTTATTTGATACAAATTGCCATGTTGTTAAAAACAATATCTGCAATGACTTAACAGCTTCACCTTTAATTCTAAGGTGTGTATCACGCCAGAATCTTTCATCTGTTTCATAATTTACATAGTTGTCAGAAATATTCATGCCTCCAACATAACCAATTTCACCATCAATTACGACAATTTTCCTATGGTTTCTATAATTCATTTTGCCAGTAAACTGACTGAATAATACAGGCATAAACGGATAAAATTCTATGCCGCTTTCTTTCATTTTTTTCTTAACCTTTCTGGAAATTTTACTTCCAACATCATCAAAAGACAATCTTACCTTTACACCTTCAATGGCTTTTTCGCATAACGCTGAAATAACTTTTGATCCAATAATATCATCTTTTAAGATATAATATTCAAAATGGATATGATGCTTAGCGTCTTTTATATCTTGCAACAGATACTTAAATTTTTCTTCACCATTTATCAATATATCTACTTCATTATGTATTGTGAGTTTTGTTTTCTCATTATTGTGAAGTAGTTTGATGAGTTTGTTTTTTTCGTCTAACATCTCATCTATTTTCTGGAGTATGTCAGGTTCTAATTCAAGTTCCTGTTGAATTTCTTTAATTACAGAACGGTTACGTATATTTTTACGGTTAAATATCTTCGTTTTTCGATATTCTTGTCCAAAAAAGTAATACACCAACAACCCTAGAAAAGGGAATACTGCCAACATTAAGATATAAGAATATGTCTTATTTGGGTTTCTGTTTTTCTGAATAATTACAAGGGCTGCAGAAATTGCAATTGCATAATTAAGGAATATAATTATGGTCCAAAAATTATCCTTAATAAATTCCACTATTTAAGGTTTTGAATAATATCCTTCTTTTGGAATTTCTATAAAGTACTCTTTACGTGAATTATTATTAAGATGTGGTTCCCGTAACCAAGGATTATGTAGTTTCAATATTTTATAATTAATACCAAATTGCTCAGAAAACTTAACAAAATCCGTCACAGCTGTATCTACAGATACTTTGTAGGTTGGTATTGATTTGTATAAATCCTTATATCTAAAATTGAATCCGTATTTGTCTGGATGGTTTAGGATTTCTTTTAAAGCTACAATTCTAAACATATATCTTCCTGTTTCCTCTCCTAATAACAAATCGTAATAATCGGTTACATTTTGGTCTTTTAATCTATTAGCAACACCAGCCATTCCTGCGTTATATGATGCTGCTGCCAATGTCCATGAGCCTAATTTATCTTTAGCTTTTTTTAAGTAATCACAAGCAACTTCAGTGGCTAATTCTAAATTATAGCGTTCATCAACATTATCATTTACTTCTAAGCCATATTCTCTTCCAGTGGTTTTCATAATTTGCCAAACACCTCTTGCTCCAGCTGGAGATACTGCATTAGTTAAGCCGCTTTCTATAACTGCCAAATATTTAAAATCGTCAGGAATTCCATGCTTTTTCAAGATTGGTTCAATCACTGGAAAGTACTTGTTGGCACGTTTAAACATTAACAAAGCGTTAGATTGCCAATAGGTATTAACCAACAATTCCCTATCCATACGTTCTAAAACATCTGGATCATTTAAGGGCATTGGTTCACCAGCAAAATTTAAGTTTTCAGGAACGCTTAAAGCGTAAACATTGTAATCGTTTATGATTTTCTTTTCTAAATTTTCATCACTTGGAGCATCTTGTACTGCAAAAATAAACAGCGCAGATAAACTTAATAATCCAAGACATGCTAAAATATTTTTAATTGTCTTCATCATTTTAAAAAGTTTATTAGGCACTAAAAATAAGGAAAAAACTGGAACAGTACTAAATTTTAACTAAGAATCAATTGTGGAAGGTTTTCGTTAAACCACTTATATTTATTAATAATCATGATGTGTGTTCCTCCTTTTACAACAATGCAATCAGATATATGTTTAATTGAAAAAACAGGATCATGGTCTCCATGAATATGAACAATGCCAGGTATTACAGCATCTTGATTCCAACAAACCATATTTTCTATAGCCCAATCTAAATAGCGTTTGTCACTAACAGATAAATATTTTTTATAAAGATTTACACGTTTTTTTATTGTTTCGCCAAAAGCATACTTAGCAAATGCCTCAAAATTGCCAACAAATTGAGTTGGCAGAAGCTTATATGCTTTTGAAATTTTTGCCAATCGCATTCTCTTTGGTAATTCATGCTTTGATTTTACTGATGATATGATTATTAATTTTTTACAATTAATATGCTTACTCATTTCTTGTACTAAAACACCACCAAAAGAAACACCGATTAACACAGGGTTTTCATGTTCAACAAAAAGATTCATTCGTTTTGCATAAGACGTTATGCTTTCATTTTTTGTAGGAATAATCCATTCTAATAAGTGAATTTTAAACTGTTCTTCAGGTAATTTTATATATTCAAAAATTGATGAATTAGCAGCCATTCCTGGCATAAAGTAAACATGAATTAAATTTGAAAGCATAAGTGATTAAGGTTCAATAAACTATAGCAATTAACGATTTTTTTTCATATCTTTGCAAAACAAATCTATGGAAAATAGATTGTCTTCCGTTGAATAAAACAGACTAATTATGATAGATGCAGCAGAATTAATTGACAATGATTTTTTACGTCAATATGAACTAAAGGTCGATGACCAGCTCGCAAAAATTGAGTATTCGCTCCAAGACAGAAAAATTTTCTTAACAAAACTAGTTGTTCCAGAAGCTATCACTGACGAAGATTTTACAGAAGATTTCCTGAAAATGGTTATGGCAAATATTAAAGAACGCAATATAAGTGTGGTTCCTACTAGCCCAGAAATTGCAAAATTTATAAGACGTAATAGGCGCTACAAAAGCATGTTGCCTGTTGGAATTCGAATTTAATATAAGATACAAATAAAAAAAGCCTAAGTAATAACTTAGGCTTTTTTTATGGTAAAACTGAATTTTATCTTGTGAAAATATAAGTTATATCTTGCATAACAGTTGTTTCAAAAGTATCAATATCTTTAGCTATAAAACCATTTGGTACTGTCATTGTTAATGTGTTTCCACTTAAAGTTAACACCATTGCTTCTCCTTCTAAATCAATCATAACTGAATTGTTATTAATTGTGTATTCTCCCAAAGTTGGCATTCTATCACTATCTGTAGAACAAGAAGTCATGAAAATTACCTTGCCATTTTCCATTCTTGTATTATATGTGACTTCTGAACTAAAAAAAACCGTTGCATTTGAAACGTCCATAAAATTTATAGTTGAATCTGTTAAACAACCTGGAGAAAATTCTGATTGTGGTGTGCCATCATTGTTTAAATCAATTGGTGCATCAACTGTCCAAGATGTTAATGTCCATTCTCCTAAAATTGTGGAAGTGTCATCAATATCTTCAGTCGTGCAGGATGTAAATACAATAAATGATAAGCAAGTAAATAAGGCTAAGATTAATTTTCTCATGTTTTGGGACACTTTGAGGTTTTAAGCATGTCAAAAATAAAAGGTCTGCTCACTTTTGGACAAAAAATCAGGTAAGAAACTTATAATTGGGTTAAATAACTTAAACGCATCATATTTAAGCTGATAATACTTCAGCAAACTCAAACCTTACCAAACCATCATCATCAATTTCTGACAGTTCAACCTTATGTAGAGTGTTTACTAATTCTGGATTCCAAGGTGCTTTTACCTTGACATAATTTCCAGTAAAACCATGTATGTAACCTTCCTTGTTTTCACCTTCAAACAACACTGTTCTCTTGCTACCAATCTGGCTTTCGTAAAAAGCTCTTCTCTTTTTGGCAGATAAACCTCGTAGCATTCTACTACGCTTAGACCTTACATTTTTAGGCACGACGCCATCTAAATTAGCTGCTAAAGTATTATCGCGTTCTGAATAAGTGAATACATGTAAATAGGAAATATCCAATTCATTTAGAAAATTATAAGTTTCTAAAAAATGCTCATCTGTTTCACCAGGAAAGCCAACGATAACATCAACTCCTATACAAGCATGTGGCATTACTTCTTTTATTTTTGAAACGCGATCTATATAAAGCTCTTTCATATAACGACGACGCATCAATTTTAAAATATCATTGCTTCCGCTTTGCAAAGGAATATGAAAGTGTGGTACAAACGAATCACTGTTTGAAACAAACTCAATGGTTTCATTTTTAAGAAGATTAGGCTCTATTGAAGAAATGCGTAAACGCTCAATACCTTCAACAGTATCCAATTCCTTAACCAACTCATAAAAGGTGTGCTCGTGCTTTTTGTTGCCAAACTCGCCTTTACCATAATCACCAATATTAACGCCTGTCAATACAATTTCTTTAATCCCCTTTTCTGATATTTCTTTTGCGTTTTTCAACACATTGTCTAAGGTGTCACTTCGTGAAATTCCTCTAGCTAAAGGAATTGTACAATAAGTACACTTGTAATCACAACCATCCTGTACTTTTAAAAATGCTCGTGTTCTATCACCAATGGAATAACTGCCTACATAAAAATCGGCTTCTTCAATTTCACAAGAATGCACTTCACCAAAATCGTTTTTAGAAAGGTCGTTAATGTAATCTGTTATTTTGAATTTTTCGGTAGCTCCAAGTACCAAATCAACTCCATCTACATCAGCAAGTTCTTGAGGTTTAAGTTGTGCATAGCATCCTATGGCAGCAACAAAGGCTTCTGGATTATTTTTTTGGGCTTGCTTGACTATGGTTTTAAATCGTTTGTCTGCATTTTCGGTTACAGAACATGTGTTAATGACGTATATATCAGCAGGTTCTGAAAAATCAACACGATCAAAACCTTCTTCCTTGAAATTTCTTGCTATGGTAGAGGTTTCAGAAAAATTGAGTTTACAACCCAAAGTATAAAATGCGACTTTTTTTCTACGATTCATTCTTGTATTTTTACCAAGATTGCAAATTTACAACTAATAACTTAAATGCTAAACATTAAGACCAATAGGATTTTACATTTTATATCATTTTGCTGCATCCTATTCGTTACCTTCTCTTGTAGTAATGACCAAAATCCTGATAAAGATAAATTGGTGTTTCGTTTTAATCAACACTCAAATATCAATACTTTAGATCCTGCTTTTTCAAGAACTTTGCAGGACACTTGGGCATGCAATCAGTTATTTAATGGTCTTGTACAATTAGATAGTAAGTTGAACATTTTACCTAGTATTGCCAAAAGTTGGCAAATTTCAGAGGATGGTCAAATCTATACCTTTAATTTACGAAATGACGTCTACTTCCATAAGCATGAATTATTTGGGAAAGATTCAACCAGAACAGTGGTTGCAAAAGATTTTGAGTATAGCTTTAACCGTTTAAGAGATGAGAGCGTTGCTGCTCCAGGAAGCTGGGTTTTAAATAAAGTAGACCGTTTTGAAGCTGTTAATGATACGATTTTTCAAATTACATTAAAACAACCTTTTCCAGCTTTTATCGGCTTGTTAACCATGAAGTACTGTTCTGTGGTTCCTAAAGAAATTGTTGAGCATTATGGCAGTGAATTTCGATCAAAACCTATTGGCACAGGACCATTTAAATTTAAACGTTGGGAAGAGAATATCAAGCTTATTTTTAGAAAAAACAATCTCTACTTTGAAACAGATAGTACAGGAACATCTTTACCTTATTTGGAGTCTATTGCTATTACTTTTTTGCCAGACAAACAAAGTGAGTTCTTACAATTTGTTCAAGGGAACATCGACTTCTTAAATAGCCTAGATGCTTCTTACAAAGACGAATTACTAACCGCAGATGGAAAACTAAGAGAGCAATATGCGTCAACAATAAATATGACTCGTGGTCCATATTTAAATACTGAATATTTAGGTTTCTATCTGGATTCTGATACTCCAGAAATACAATCTGAACTCATCAGGAAAGCTATCAATTATGGTTTTGATAGAGAAAAAATGATGACTTATTTACGCAATGGCATTGGCAATCCTGCTCATGGTGGCTTTATTCCTATAGGACTTCCTGGACATGACGAATCAATAGGTTTTACCTATCAACCTGAAAAGTCAAAACAGCTGATTGATCAGTTTAAAAAAGAAAGTGGTATCAAAAATCCTGAGATTACACTAACCACTACAAATAACTACTTAAGTTTTTGTGAGTTTATTCAACGAGAATTAGAAAAAAATGGTTTGAAAATCAATGTTGATGTTATGCCTGAAGCCACTTTGCGTACTGCGAGATCCAATGGTAAGGTTGATATGTTTAGAAGTTCATGGATTGCTGATTATTTAGATGCCGAAAATTATTTATCTATATTTTACAGTAAAAACTTTGCTCCAAATGGCTCCAATTATTTTCACTACAAAAACGAAGTATTTGATAGTTTGTATGACAAAGCTTTTACCATTACTGATATTGAAAAAAGGAAACATTTATACACGACTATGGATTCTTTAGCCATGCAAAAAGCCATAATGGTGCCTTTGTACTATGACGAAGTGATTCGATTCACTCAGAAAAACATTAAAGGCTTAGAGATTAACCCAATTAATTTATTGGATTTAAGAAGGGTTACTAAAAACTAATCGCGTCTAAATTTTTTGGTGTCTTCAAACACATGCTCCAAAATTGCAGCATCTTGTTCAGTAAATTCAATATCACGACGTGACATCACAATCTTGGCAACTTCAAAAGCTTTTTTGGTTAAATAGGTTGTAAATCCAGCACTTCCTCCCCAAGAAAAGCTAGGTACAAAATTACGAGGAAATCCGCTACCAAAAATATTGGCGCTAACACCAACAACAGTTCCTGTATTAAACATGGTATTGATGCCACATTTACTGTGATCTCCCATCATCAAACCACAAAACTGTAATCCAGTTCTAGCAAAACTTTCTGTGTTATAATCCCAAAGCCTAACTTCGGCATAATTATTTTTAAGGTTTGAGTTGTTAGTATCTGCTCCAAGATTACACCATTCTCCTAGCACAGAGTTTCCTAAAAAGCCATCATGTCCTTTATTGGAATAGCCAAACAATACCGAATTATTAACCTCACCTCCTACTTTACTGTGTGGTCCAACAGTTGTTGGCCCATAAATTTTTGCGCCAAGTTTTACAGTCGCATGTTCACACAAAGCAAAAGGCCCTCGAATAATACTACCTTCCATAATTTCGGCATCTTTACCAATGTAAATTGGTCCAGAACTTGCATTTAAAGTCACAAATTCTAGTTTAGCGCCTTCTTCAATAAAAATATTTTTAGGATTGATGGTATTAACACTCTTAGGAATAGCTTGAGATTTCCTACCTTCAGTCAATAATGCGAAATCATTTTGAATGGCTTCACCATTTTTAGAGAAAATATCCCAAGTGTGTTCTATTTTTAAGATATGAGTGTCAAATTCAATAGCTTTAAAATCATCAAAATTGATGTCTTCCTGAGTATCTAATGTATAAAATGCAATCACATCTTCACCAGAAAAAATGGCTTGGTTTTCTTTTAAATTCTTTATAAGCTCAACCAATTCAGCATTCGGGCAAAACGATGCGTTTATCATGACGTTTTGATCCATTTCCACCATAGGGAATTTTTCAGACAGATAATCTTCGGTAACTGTAGTGGTTGTTGCTCCAAGATAGTTTTCCCATTTTTCCCTAATGGTTAAAATACCAACGCGAATATCAGCTACTGGTCTTGTAAAAGTAAATGGCAGCAAGTTATTGCGTGAAGGACCATCAAAAAGAATATAGTTCATGAGATTGGCGTTTCTGTAAAAATAAAAAAGCCTTTCAATAGTAGAAAGGCTTTTATGAAATATATTTTTGGGCTGAGTTTATTTTTTAAACTTAGCGTATTTGTTTTTAAACTTATCAATACGTCCAGCAGTATCTACTAATTTAGACTTACCTGTGTAGTAAGGATGAGAGCTTCTTGAAATTTCCATTTTTACTAATGGATATTCAACACCATCAACTTCTATGGTTTCGTTTGTATCAGCAGTAGATTTTGTTAAAAAAACATCGTCATTAGACATGTCTTTAAATGCTACTACTCTATAATTTTCTGGATGTATATCTTTTTTCATCACCTAAACTTTAAAAATCGTTACTTTTTTCGAGCTGCAAATTTAAGTATTTTTTAGAAATGTACAATGTTTTTGCGTTTATTTTTCGACACACTATTAACTAATTCATTTTTTAATGTAACGTTTTAGTATATTTGGTTACTAACCAATTAAAACTACTAAAAATCAAAACATGGAAAAAACTGTAAAATCAATTGCCCTAAATTATGGTTTATACTTAGGTATTGCACTAATAGTAATATCTGTAGCCATTTATGCTATTGATTTAAAATTAATGGCAAATTTATGGCTAGGAATAGCTATGTTAATAGCAATAATAGGCTTTGGCATATTTTCAACTGCAAAAGTTAAATCACATTTTGAAGGAATTTTGAGCTTTAAAGATGCTTTTACTGCATACTTTATTACAACTGTAGTTGGAGCTGTTATTAGTTCAATATTCAGCTATATTTTATATACGATAATTGACCCTGAAGCAGCAGAACAAATAAAACAAATTTCTATTGAAGCTACAATCTCATTGATGGAAGGATTTAATGCTCCAGCAGAAACTATAGCTAAAGCTGTTGAAGATGCTGAGAAAGTTGACCAATTTAGTATAGGTAATACGTTAAAGTCATTAGCGTTTGGTGCAATTTTTCAAGCAGTAATTGGACTTATAGTTGCTGCAATTATGAAGAAATCAAATCCTGATGCTTAAAATATTTTAGTTACTTTTACAGTCTATAAAACGACTAGATAATGAACATATCAGTAGTTATACCACTACTAAACGAAAGTGACTCATTAACAGAACTACATGATTGGATTGCAAGTGTTATGCAATCCAATCATTTTTCTTATGAAATCATCTTTATTGATGATGGTAGCACTGATAATTCTTGGGAAGTCATTACCTCATTATCTAAAAAAGATGTTTCAGTAAAAGGCATTCGTTTCTCAAAAAATTATGGTAAATCTCAAGCCTTGCATGCTGGCTTTAAGCTTGCTAAAGGTGATGTTGTAATTACTATGGATGCTGACTTACAAGATAATCCTGAAGAAATTCCTGAACTTTACAATCTTATCCTTAAAGATAATTTTGACCTTATTTCTGGTTGGAAAAAAAAGCGATACGATTCAGTGATCTCTAAAAATTTACCTTCCAAACTATTCAATTGGGCAGCACGAAAAACATCTGGATTAAAACTGCATGATTTTAACTGTGGTTTAAAAGCTTATAAAAATGAAGTGGTAAAGTCTATTGACGTGAGTGGCGAAATGCACAGATACATTCCTGTGCTGGCAAAAAATGAAGGTTTTAATAACATTGGTGAAAAAGTGGTGCAACATCAAGCACGAAAATACGGAAAAACAAAATTTGGTATGGAACGATTTATTAACGGATTTCTAGATTTAATCACCATTTGGTTTGTATCAAAATTTGGCAAACGTCCAATGCATTTTTTTGGTGCTCTTGGTGCATTAATGCTTGTTATTGGCTTTGGGTTTGCTTTGTATTTAGGGATTGACAAACTATTTGTTAACCCAACAGGAAGACTCATCACACAACGACCACAGTTTTATATTTCCCTAACCACAATGATTATTGGTAGTCAATTTTTTGTAGCTGGATTTTTGGGCGAAATGGTTTTAAGATCTCAAAGAAACAAAGAGCGTTACAAAATAAAAGACGACGTCAATTTATAATCAAATTAACCTTGTATTAGCATTTAAGCTTTAGCTAATTGTTTATTTTTGCATTCTATTTTAATTACGCATGATTTATATTAAACCCGAAATATTAGCCAAAGCAAATACTTGGCTAACTTCAATTTTTGACAACGACACACAACAAAACATAAAAGACCTTATTGCTTCAAACCCAAAAGAATTAGAAGACAGTTTCTATAAAAATTTAGAGTTTGGAACTGGTGGAATGCGTGGTATAATGGGAGTTGGAACCAATAGAATAAATAAATACACACTTGGAAAAAACACACAAGGTATTAGTAACTATTTACAAAAGAGCTTCCCAAATGAATCAATAAAAGTAGCCATTGCTTATGATTGCAGACATAACAGCAAAGAATTAGCTCAAATTGTAGCTCATGTGTTTTCGGCAAACAATATTCAAGTCAACATATTTGAAGATTTAAGGCCAACACCAGAATTGTCATTTACTTTAAAACATCTTAATTGTCATTGTGGTATTGTTTTAACAGCATCGCACAATCCACCTGAGTATAATGGTTACAAAGTGTATTGGCAAGATGGTGGTCAGTTGGTTCCGCCACAAGATGCTGAAATTATCAATGAAATAAATAATTTAGATTATTCACAAATAAAGTTTGAACCCAATAAAGATTTAATAACGCTTATTGGAAAAGATATTGATAATATTTTTATTGAAGCTAGCATTGAAAATGGAAGTTTTAAAACCTTACAAGACTACAAAGATAAATTGAATATTGTTTTCACTTCATTACATGGCACTTCCATTACAATTATTCCTGAAACACTAAAGCGAGCTGGTTACCATAATGTAAGCATTGTTGAAGAACAAGCTGAACCCAATGGAGATTTCCCAACAGTTGTATCGCCAAATCCAGAAGAACCTGAAGCTTTAAAAATGGCTTTAGAATTGGCCGAAGAAACAAATGCAGATATTGTTATTGGCACAGATCCTGACAGCGATCGTATTGGGATAGCTGTGAAAGATTTAGATGATAAAATGGTCATCCTATCTGGTAATCAAGCTATGGTTTTAATGACTCATTTCTTGTTGAATCACTACAAAAACGAAGGTCGCCTTAAGCCTACAGATTTTATTGCAAGTACTATTGTCTCAACGCCAATGATGCAAGCACTCGCAGATGGTTTTAATATTGATTACAAAATAGGATTAACTGGATTTAAGTGGATTGCCAAAATGATTAAAGATTATCCTGAGCAATATTTTGTTGGTGGTGGTGAAGAAAGTTTTGGTTACATGGTTGGTGATTTTGTTCGCGATAAAGATGCAGTAACCTCTACCCTTTTAGCTTGCGAAATTGCTGCTCAAGCAAAAGCCAAAGGAAGCTCTGTATATGAAGAACTCATTCAGCTATTTGTAAAGTATGGTTTCTTTAAGGAACACCTAATATCAATAACAAAAAAAGGAATTGAAGGTGCTGCAGAAATAAAACAAATGATGATTGATGCCAGAAACAACCCTCTAAAACAAGTTAATGGAAGTAAGGTTTTAAGAATAGAAGATTACCAATTCTCTATTTCTAAAGATTTAATCTCAGGTAAAGAATCTGTGATTGATGTGCCAAAATCTAATGTACTCATCTATTACACAGAAGATGGAAGCAAAATTGCACTTAGACCAAGTGGCACAGAACCCAAAATTAAGTTCTATATTAGTGTCAACACTAAATTAGACAATGTGTCAGACTTTAAATCTGTGGAACAAGAGTTGGATACTAAAATAAAGGCCATTGTTAAAGACATGAAACTCGCATAATGGATTATATTAAAAAACTCATACCATTTGCCTTACCATACAAAAAGTATGCCTATCTCAATATCTTTTTTAATGTTTTGTATGCGCTTTTTAGTACTTTATCTTTCATTGCATTAATTCCAATATTTAAAGTTATTTTTAGCGATCAGCGAGTAGTTGCCGCAAAGCCTGTTTATCAAGGCATTACTGAATTAAAAGAATTTGGCGAAAATTATCTCAATTATTTTATAGTAGACAACATAGAAAAACATGGCGATTTTAAAGTACTCATGTTTATGGTCGCTCTTATTATTGGTATGTTTTTACTTAAAAACATTTCCAATTATTTGGCAATGTATTTTATCACCTTTCTCAGAAATGGAGTCTTAAAAGATATTAGAAACGCACTATATGATAAAATTGTGACCTTGCCCTTGGCTTTTTATTCGGAGAAATCAAAAGGTGACACTATTTCAAGAGTAAGTAGTGATGTGAACGAGGTACGAAATTCATTTTTAGCCATTTTAGAAATGATTGTAAGAGAACCTCTTACCATTTTGTTCTCGCTCATTGCAATGTTAATTATAAGTGTAAAACTGACTCTTTTTGTATTGATTTTTATTCCTGTTTCTGGTTTCATTATTTCTAGAATTGGTAAATCATTAAAAAAAGGCTCTTTAAAAGTACAAAACGAACAAGGTGTATTTTTATCTATTTTAGAAGAAACCATGAGTGGTTTACGTATTGTGAAAGCATTTAACGTAGAAAAAATGTTTGCCAACAAATTTGAAGCAAGTAACAATCGGTTTTATAAATACTCAAACAGTTTACTCAATCGTCAAAATTTAGCTTCGCCTTTAAGCGAGTTACTTGGTATTATTGTTATTGGTGTGCTATTGGTTTATGGTGGCTACTTGGTTTTTGTGGATAAAACGTTGGACGCGAGTATATTTGTTGGTTATATAACACTTGCATATAATATTTTAACTCCTGCTAAAGCCATTGCAAAAGCCAGCTATAGTGTAAAGCGTGGAAATGGAGCTGCCAATAGGATTCTTGAATTTTTAGAAACTAAAAACTCAATAGTAGAAATAGACAATCCTATTGAAAAACAGAGTTTCGAAGATCATATCTCCATTGAAAATATTTCATTTAAATATGAAGATGATTTGGTGCTGAAAAACTTCAGCCTAACTGTTCCTAAAGGAAAAACGGTTGCTTTAGTTGGTCAATCAGGTAGCGGAAAATCAACCATTGCAAACCTTATCACACGTTTTTATGATGTAAACGAAGGTGAGATAAAAATTGATGGCGAAAACATAAAAAATCTATCCAAAAAATCACTTAGAGGTTTAATGGGACTGGTAAATCAAGATTCTATTTTATTCAATGATACTGTAGCTAACAACCTTAAAATCGGTAAAGAAAACGCAACAGAAGAAGAAATAATGGAGGCTTTAGAAATTGCAAACGCTTGGGAATTTGTAAAAGATCTTCCGCAAGGTATTAATACCAATATTGGAGACTCTGGAGGAAAATTATCTGGAGGGCAAAAACAACGTTTAAGTATAGCAAGAGCTGTGCTTAAAAATCCTCCAATCATGATTTTGGACGAAGCAACTTCAGCATTGGATACAGAAAGCGAACGCTTAGTTCAAGACGCTTTGGAAAACATGATGAAAAACAGAACTTCCATTGTAATTGCTCACAGATTATCGACCATTCAAAATGCTGATGCCATTATCGTGATGCAAAAAGGAGAAATCGTTGAACAAGGTAAACACCAAGAACTTCTTGATAAAAAAGGCGTTTACAACAATTTAGTAAAAATGCAAAAGCTGAATTAAACTATTCAAAGGTTTAAAAAATAAGAAAAGGATGCATTTGGGCGCATCCTTTTCTTTTTTGTTGCCACATTTGGGGACGTAGCAACCCATAGTCGGTTAAGTTGGTGTAAAACTAAATCAAAAAAACGAACTACACAAGAAAAATATGTATTTAATCGTATTTTTTTGCTTTTTATCGAAAAAAAATTTCATAAAAACTTAGTTTTCAATAATTTAAATTTTATCTTTCTTTAAGCAAATTATTTTATTTTTTTATCGTCAATTAAACTTTTCATAACTTAACACGTCTAAGTGTAAAACTTTTCATTTTTGATAAAAGAAGAAGAACAATTAGTTATTGAGCTCCAAACAGCTTCATCTAGAGAAAATGCCTTTAGAGAATTAATGACGCTTTACAAAGAGAGATTATATTGGCACATTCGAAAAATTGTTATTTCGCATGATGATAGTGACGATGTACTTCAAAATACATTTATAAAAGTGTACAAAAATATTGACAAGTTTAAAGGAGATAGTAAATTGTACTCTTGGATGTATCGCATAGCAACAAACGAAGCTATTACACATTTAAATAAAAACGCAAAACGATACAGCATGTCTAGTCAAGAAATGCAAACTAAGGCAGTAAACAATTTAGCTTCAGATGTCTATTTTGAAGGTGACGACATTCAATTAAAACTTCAAAAAGCCATAGCTTCACTACCTCAAAAGCAGCAATTGGTGTTTAACATGAAGTATTTTGAAGAAATGAAATATAAAGATATGGCCGAGATTTTAGAAACCAGTGAAGGAGCTTTAAAAGCCTCTTATCACTTAGCAGCAAAAAAAATTGAAGCCTATTTAACCCAAGATTAAACCTTTTAATAAAAACGATGTCTAACTAGCAAATGAACGATAAATTTAAATATACAAAACAGTCTGGCTTTAAAGTACCTGAAGGTTATTTTAATCATCTAGAAGATACAGTGTTTGATAAACTGAACTCAAAATCAAAACTAGACACAATTAAAAACCCAGGCTTTAAAGTACCTAAAGACTACTTCTTAACAGTTGAGGACAATGTGGTTAATACAATTAAGCAAAAAGAAAAGGAAATAAAAGTAGTATCATTGTTCAACAAAAAAAATCTATTGTATTATTCAGGAATAGCAGCAGTCTTGGTTTTAATGTTTACCATTTTTAAACCAGACAGTGAACTGTCTTTTGATTCTCTTGAAACCGAATTGGTAGAATCATACATTTCTACATATAATATCAACTCATCAGATTTGGCGACTTTATGGAACGAAACAGATTTAAATGATGTTGCTTTTAGTGACTATGAATTTTTAGATGAAAGTGTTGAAGATTATATTTTAGAAAATTCAACTTTAGAAGACCTAATAATTGACTAAAAAATGAAAAAAATATTTACCTTATTATTTATGTTTGGCTGTCTTAGTATAATGGCACAACAAAATGATAGACTTGAAAGAATAAGAGCCTTTAAAGTGGCTTTTATAACAGAAAAATTAGATTTAACTACTAAAGAAGCTCAAGGGTTTTGGCCAATTTACAACAAGTACAGTGAAGACTCAGACAAAATAAGACAAGCTCAAAGAGAAGAATATAGGCAAAATGTAAAAAGAGGGGAAAAGCTTGATGATTTAGCAGATGAAGTTTCTGAAAAATTTGTAGCTTCCTTTTTATCTGCTGAAGAACAACAGCTACAATTAAAAAAGAAGTTGGTTAAAGATTTAAAACCTATCATTTCTTCCAAAAAAGTGTGGAGACTTATTAGGGCCGAAGACGAATTCAAGCAAAAAATGATTGAAGAATACAAGAAAAGAAGAGAAAAAAATAAAAATGAAAAAGAATAACATGAACTAAAGAGGCTTATGCCTCTTTTTTTTTATTCTTTAAAAGTAAGTTTACTAATTCTTCCTTTTCCAGCAGCATAAGCTACACTATCATTTAAAAATCTTATGGTATAAAACCCTTCATCACTTAAATGCTTCCAAGTACTTCCAGAGTCATTAGAGAAGTCTACGCCATTAAACCCAACCACAACCAACTCCTTCCCTTCTCTGTTTGGTATGTATTGCACACAACTTCGGTAACCTGGCTCTTGGCTAGCACCAACAATGTCCCAAGTTTTACCTCCATCATCAGTTCTAATTTTATTTGCAGAGTTATCTTCTGGCTTTGTATAATCGCCTCCAATGGCAAAGCCATTCAAAGCATCATAAAAGTCAATAGAATACATTCCTGTGGTTCCAGTGCCTTGTATAATTGGTGTATTGTAAACTTCCCAAGTATTTCCCTTATCTGGAGAATACAGCACTCTACTTGCATTGCCTCCTGTGGCAACCCAAGTATGGTCGCCAACAATAGCTATATTGGTATCACTTGCAGCAAAAGCAGCCTCTCCATCCTTGGCCTTTGGCAATGCATCACAAGTTAGTTTTGTCCAAGTATTCCCTCCATCACGAGTAATTATAATACTCATGCAATCTTCTGTTGGGTCACCAATGGCAATACCTTCTAAATCATTCCAAAAATCCATAGCATCATAAAAAACTGTATCATGATCTTCTCTATAAACCAATTGCATTCCAGTATTTGTTGTTTTATACAATAATGCAGGGTTTCCAATACTTACCATAAAAAAATCTGAGTTTGTGTGAGCTACAGCTCTGAAACTAAACTCTAAGGAATCTTGTTTTTGTTTAGAAATATTCCAGCTTTTATCGTTCATATTAAATAACCCAAAAGAATTATCATTGGCAGCAAAAGCTAAGTTATTATCATCTAAAATATCTATAGCTCTTATACTCAAAAGCGAGTCTTCTAAAACAGATTCAAACTCAACTTTATCAAAGTTTCTCGGGACAAAACCTGTTTCCTTTTTTCCACAAGAAACAATTAGGAGTAAAAACGCAAACGAAAATAACAGTCTCATTAATTTAAAATTTCCTTAAAAATAGAAAACAAACTTAATAAACTACCAAACGATTCAACAAATAAACTTTTTAAACTACCTTTGCATGCTTATTAAAATTTTATGCGCTTACACAGAAACTTATGCTTTGCTACTATTGATGGCTTAATGCAAATATTCAATGAAGGTGAATATGCCGACAAAGTGATTCAGCAACTTTTAAAACGTGATAAACGTTGGGGAAGTCGTGATCGTGCTTTTGTAGCAGAAACTACTTATGACATTGTACGTTGGAAACGCTTATATGCAGCAATTGCTGATGTTAAAGAACCTTTTGATAGAGATAACTTATGGCGAATGTTTGCGGTTTGGGCAACTTTAAAAGGCATAAAATTACCTGATTGGAAGTACTTTGAAAACACACCAACCCGTAAAATTAAAGGTCGTTTTGATGAGCTTTCAAAAGACAGAAAATATCGTGAATCCATTCCAGATTGGATGGATGAAGTTGGGTTAAAAGAACTAGGTAAAGCTAAATGGACTAAGGAAATTGCCAAACAAAACGAACAAGCAGAAGTTATTCTGCGTGTAAATACATTAAAAACAAATAAAAAAGATTTACAACTTAGGTTACAATCTGAAAATATAGAAACTGAGTTTTTGCCAAATTATCCATCAGCTTTAAAACTAAAGGAAAGAGCTAATGTTTTTGTAACTGATGCCTTTAAAGATGGCTGGTTTGAGGTACAAGACGCCTCCTCTCAATTAGTGGCTGAATTTTTAGATGTAAAACCAGGCATGAAAGTTGTTGATACTTGCGCAGGAGCTGGAGGCAAAACACTGCATTTGGCCTCACTAATGGAAAACAAAGGACAACTTATTGCTATGGATATTTACGAAAGTAAATTGAAAAAACTAAAGGTTAGAGCAAAGCGAAATGGTGTACATAATTTTGAAATGAAAGTGATTGACTCAACCAAACCGATTAAAAAATTACATGGTAAAGCAGATCGAGTACTTATTGACGCACCATGTTCTGGTTTAGGAGTGTTAAGACGAAATCCTGATGCGAAATGGAAATTGGAACCAGAATTTTTAGATAGAATTCGAGGTGTCCAAGCAGATGTGCTTCAGCAATATTCAAAAATTGTTAAACCTGGTGGAAAGTTAGTATATGCAACCTGTTCTGTGTTACCCTCTGAAAATCAAGATCAAGTTAACACATTTTTAAATTCTGATTTAGGAAAAGAATTTATCTTTGTAAAAGACAAAAAAATATTAGCTCATGAATCTGGTTACGACGGATTTTACATGGCACTTTTAGAACGAAAATAAAACTATTACATGAAACATTTTTACTTACTGCTTTTTACAATTTTTACAACAACAGCATTTTCTCAAATTCCAGCAAATTACTACGATACAGCCAATGGTCTTTCTGGTTTTGCACTAAAAACAGAATTGAGAAACATAACTGCAAATGGTCATACTGCAAGAACTTATGACCAGCTTTACGATGGAAACGGAGTTTCTGGCTCACAAGGTTATAACGATACACATTCTGATGTTGCAACTTCGTCTGGAAACCAATATGAAAGTGATGGAACCATTTTAGATTTCTACTCAGAAAATCCATCAGGTACAGATCCATATAACTTTACTCACGGAAACAATCAATGTGGTAATCAAAGTGCTGAGGGCGATTGCTATAACAGAGAGCACTTAGTGCCTCAATCGGCTTATGGCAGTGCCTATCCTATGTACAGTGATATACATCAAGTTATTCCAACTGATGGTCGTGTTAATAACTTTAGAGGTAGTTTGCCTTTTGGCGAAGCCAATAATGATGATTGGGTTTCATTAAATGGTTCAATACGTGGCTCAAGCGCAATGGTTGGATATTCTGGAAATGTATTTGAACCCATTGATGAGTTTAAAGGTGATATTGCTCGTGCCTTATTATACTTTGCAACTCGTTATGAAAATACAGTAGATGGTTATACAAGTTTTGACATGTTTAATGGTACAGAAGATCAAGTATTTTATGATTGGGCTATTGATGTATTGCTAGATTGGCATTACAATGTAGATCCTGTAGACCAAAGAGAAAGAGATAGAAATAATGCGGCTTATAATTTTCAAGGTAACGCTAACCCTTTTGTAGATCATCCTGAATATGCAAATATGATTTGGAATCCAACTCCAGATACAGAAAATCCAACAGATCCTACAAATTTAGTAGCTTCAAATCCTACTGATAATTCAATGGATTTGATTTGGACTCCTTCAACAGATAACATTGGTGTTATTGGTTATGACATTTATGTTGGTGGAAGTTTTAACGCTACAACAGCAAACACTTCTTATACTGTTTCAGGGTTAAATGCAGAAACCAACTATTGTTTTACAGTTAAAGCTAAAGATGCAGCTGGAAACGAATCTGGTTTTAGCAATCAAGATTGTGAAATGACAACCAACAATGGTTCATCTGGTTCTGGTGAATTATTCTTTTCAGAATATATTGAAGGTAGCAGCAATAACAAAGTACTGGAGATTGCTAATTTTTCTGGTGCTACAGTTAATTTAAGCAATTATACCATGAAACTTAGCTCTAACGGAAATGCAAATTGGACAGCAACATATAGTTTTCCAGGTGGAGCTCAAATACTCAATGAAGATGTTTATGTTGTTGCCAATGGAAGCTCTACATTATGCACATCAGAAGAAGATGACCAAAACAATACCATTACCGCTTTTAATGGAAATGATGCCATTGGCTTATTTAAAAATGATGTTTTAATAGATATCTTAGGAACACTTGGTGATGCAGCTGACTATGCAAAAGATGTAACTCTTGTTAGAAAACCAAATGTTGCTGGTCCAAATACAACTTACACACCTTCAGAATGGTCTACATTTTCTCAAAACAACTGTGATGATTTAGGTAGCCACACCATAACATTGTCTGTTAACGATGTTACGATGACTAATTTTAAGTTTTATCCAAACCCAGTTTCAACAAGCAAATTAGAATTCTCTATCAATCAGTCAACTTCTGTGCAAGTTTATGATATTTTAGGCAAGCTGGTTATTAATAAAACTATCTCTCCAAATAAAAATTGGTTAAATATCTCAAACTTAAACAAAGGTATTTATTTGGTTAAAATGACAGCAAATAATAAAACAACTGTTAAAAAACTTATACGAAACTAAAGCTTTAGGGCAGACTATAAATTATTTTTTTTAATTACAAAAAAAGGCATCGCAAATTATTGCGAACAATAATTTGTATCTTTCCAGATTTTCCAACCGCTTGACTTTCCAAAATAGAATGCCTAGTAAATACTTTATGAATAAGTCCTCTTACCTTCATCATATTAAATAAAAGCTACTCAATCAGCTACTGCTGGAAAATCATATCTACTTTCGGCTGTAAATCTTAAATTTCCAATGAGTTCAGCATCAAATTCGGTTTTAGGAGTTTTTACAACATAGCGTTCTTTGTGTTCTAGGATAACACGACCAATTTCAAAAGCATCGAGTTTATTTTCTATTCTAAATGTTTCAAAACTCTAGTTATATTCTAAGTCTTGGAGTTCCATCAGCAAAATATAAGTTTGTTACCGAAAGTATGTGTTTTTTTAGAATATATAAAAAGTCAACCTATTTGTTTAAAAAGCCAAACCATTGTTTTTTTTGTCTTTCGGTTGCTTTTTTGGCAAGTGTCATTTTTCCATTTTCGTAGTTAAGTCCCATAAGCTTTGCATTTTCAAAAAAGGGAATTTCATCAGGTGAATTGCTATAGACTCTTAGGGCATCTGCTATTTTCTTACCATACAATTTTAAGGCGGCATCATAAATCTTGTTTAATGTTAATGCTTCTCCATTTTTTGGATAGGTCTTTAATAGGTAAACCCAAAGGTCATCCAGATTTTTTTTACCATTGGTTTCATCCCGAATCAGAAAGTCTAGTGAAATAGCGGCCATGAGTCCGCCCCAATATACCGTTGTAGAATACTTGAACTTGTCATTCCCAGCATTTACAAGTGTTATTTTACCATTAACTTCATTTTGGTATTCTTTCATTCTATAAATAATTTCATCTAGGAACTCTGCTTCAGTAAGAACACCAGTTCTTACTAAAGCTGTAAAAGCCCCATATTCAGCACCAAAACCTTCATTAAACCATTCATATAAAGGTGCGCTGTCATCAGAATCATCAACTTCTAGTTGGTCAAAAGCAAAACTATGAAAGAGTTCATGAGCAATAAGACGAGATATTCTGTTTGTCATACCATTATTGATAGCCATTTCCTTTTTGGTTTCAGGACTAAGAGAAATTGATATAGCCTTTCCCATTACTTCTCCACCACTATAGTTTCTGTCACCCATAATCAAAACCATTTGAGCGTTTAAAGGCGATTTATATTGATTGCCATAATATTCAAAATATTTAGCGACCTGTTCCTTTATCTTTTGAGACATCTCGTCTGTAAATTTTCCGGACATGGCTATTCTCAAGGAAACATTTCCTGTAGTTAGTTCTGTATGCTTATGTGTGCCTGCAAAAAATGCCGAATAAAATAAATCTTTCGTTTTGTCTACCTCAAAAGTTTTTTCCTCACCCTTTAACTTTCTCCATTGAGTAGTAACATTCCAGTTTTCTGGTATATTAAACTTAATGTGGATGTTAGTAGATGACTTCCCTCCAATAAACAATGCTCTTCCAGCCCACATTACACCATCTTCATTTCTATAAGCAGCTCCATTATCTCCACCTCTAATTGCAGGAACGAGCAAATCATGTCCGAGACGAACTGAATAGGATAGATTAATTTTACCTTCTTTATAACCTTGTAATTTCCATTGGCTATTCTCTTTTGCTTTAACTTTAAGTGAACGCCCTTGTTTATCATTCACCTGAACGTTTTCAACAAAGGTAGCCCAACCATTTTCCAACCCATGTTCATTAAATTCATTCATTTGAATAATATCTCCATTCGGATGCAATATTGCGGTGACATTTGCTAATCGAGGTTGTGCCTCATTTATAGTAATAATATATTCATCGTTCAAATTGCTGGCTACTATGAACCTATCTTCGAGTGTTTGAAAGTCTTCTCTGTCAGTTTTACACCCAGTAATTTGCAAAACAAATAATAAATAGAGCACACTTAATTTTTTCATTTTTTTAAGTTTTTATTTTGTGTGTAGACACTCTGTTTATCTCAATAATACAGTAGATTCTACTAAAATGTATGGATGATAGCTTCAATAGCTATTCCTTTATTCTTCGGTTTCTCTTTGGCAAACCAACTAAATCCTAATAAATGATTTTTTTTTGGGTTTTATGTTATAACCTAACTTCTGCTCGAGGGATTCATAATGGGCTATATAGTCATCTTTACTAAATTCCAGCATGTTAGATTCATAATATACTAGTCTTTATAAATACAAGCAAAACCATTAGCGTAATTAAAACAGGATAACTTTTTAATGCACTTTCAGAGTAATCATCTGGAAGGCGAATTAACACTTCCCTGTTTTCTTTTAGTGCTTTTGATTTTATGTTTATAGTTGTTATGTTTTGACTGGTCAATTTTGTAAAAGAAACTAGTGCCAAAAAAACAGTTAATGATTTTATAACCATAGGTCTTAGTTGGTTTTTGCTTTTAACTCTTCTATGCGTTGCTTAAAGTAATTATCACCGCTTATATCAAAAGCTTTGCTAACGTATTTTAAGGCTTTAGCATAGTTTTTTTGAGAAGCGTAAAAATCTGCCATAGAATCGTAAGCATTGGCACTATCGGGATAATACTTCATAGCCAATTCAAAATACATTTTAGATTTTTCTAGTTGTTGCATGTCTAAATTCATATATCCAGACATATTTAAAAGCATCTCAGGATAAGGTGGTACGGCATAACCAAAATGTTGTTTTAGTTTCTTTTCTCTATGCTTAATAATACTGAACAATTTTTCTTTGGTTGATTCTGGGTTGTTAATTATATCTGTATTTTCCATTTGGTACCATTTAAATAATGCAATCAGGCCATCTCTAATCGATGGCTGTGATATGGTTCCATGCAAGTCATTTGGATAAAATTGCCACTTATATGTAAGTCCAGAAGGTTTATTCTGTTCCATAAAATTAGAAAACATCAAATTAGAACGTGTAAACAATGTATAATCACTAGTGTCTTGCATCACATTTTCAATTGTGATGCTTTTATTTTGCATATGCAATTGTCCACTTAAAGACACATATAAAGATTTACCTGAATAGTCTCTTTTAAATAAAACTTCTTTAGCTTCTTTTAGCATTAATTGATTATCCCAATCTAAACTTGGATCTATACTTAGGTAGTTAGCAAACAATTTTGGCTTATTAATTAAGGTATAAATACTGAACAACCCTCCATAAGAATGACCTATCAAGCTTCTATAGGTTGTAACCGGATAGTGATTATTTACATACGGAATGAGTTCTTCTTCAATAAATTTCAAAAAATTGGCAGCCTCTCCATTCTCCTCGTTAAATGGCATCCCATACTTAGTGGTAATTTTTGAGGGTGTTAAATCCCTAGTTCTGTAATTTGAATTAGCAATGCCTATAAGTACCATTTCTGGCATAAATCCGCCACTGTAAAAATCAAGAACATTACTTACTGTAGGCAAAAATACTTTACCGTCTATAATGTATGTTACAGGGTACTTTTGCTTTGGGTTTTGTAGATAACTCTCTGGAATATGAACATATATTGTTCTACTTTCGTTTAGTGTTTTTGAAAACAAGCTATCAATTATCCCTAATTTATATAAATACTTATTTTCTTGACCATTAACTGATACATAGCAAAGGATAAAAACAAAAACTTTTAAAACTGTTCGCATTTTTTTTATGATTGATATTTGAATGTATAATATTAATTTGATTCTTCTTTCTGTAAGGCCTTTAATATTAATATGCCTACTCTAGCAATTATAAAGGTAAATAAACCAAACGTTGCAGTTAATAAAGAAACTTTAAGTCCTCCTGCAAAAACAGATGGATCAGGATTGCCCATGGCCTCAACTGAATCGAAAGCTGATATAAGCCCTAATATAGATGCAAAAAAACCTATTACCAGCCCTAAAAGACTACTATCTACAGCTAATTTGAGCATTTTTTTAGAGTTGGCAGCATTACTTTTTACACTCATAAAACCTTTAATTAAAAAGAAAATGGAAAGTAACAGGCACAATAGTATTAGCGACATCATAAGTGTTCCGCCGTCAGTAAAAATATTTGCAACAAGAATAAATAATAATTTCATAAACAATGGTTTTAATTAAACATTGAACAAACATAGTCTTCTTTTCCAACTAAAAAATTAAAATGCGACAGATAACCAATTTAGCGACCAAAATAACTTGGTATTAGCTACTCTTTTTTTGAACATTTTTTTGGCGTTTCTCCAGATTGGCTAAACAACAATGATTTAGTCCTTAAATCAAACTTTAAAACAACACCTAAAGCCTCTAAAGCAAATTCATCTTTTTTGGTTGGTTTTAAGTCTTTTAAATCATTCCCTTCTGGTGCGCCTCTTAAAACACTGCCGTCTGTTTTAAAAATTAATTTAAATGGTAATTCCTCGCATTCATAAACGCCTACATATTTTTTTAGTTCTGCAGAGCTTAAATCTATACTTTCAAGACTCGGTATTTTAATATCTTTTCCTTTTGAGGCATCTATGGCATTAAACATAATTGGCATCATGCCATAATTTAAGGCATTTGCTGTTAGTGCTATGGCAGTTTTCAACTCAGGAATATAGACCAACATAGACTGAAAAAAATCAATCCTCCCATTGTGTGCATATAAAGTAAGTCCAGATTTTTTAGCGCTTAAAATACCACTCCCATACTCGCCTTCTATTGTAGTCATGATTTTAAAACTTTTTTCAGACATTAGTTTATTGTTAAACAAAGCATCCATAAAAATAACCAAATCTGATGGGCTAGAGACAATACCTCCTGCTCCTCCTGGATTACTTAAGTGCGCTTGTTTAGCTTCGTGCAAGGAATTGTCATTTTTATAATAATACGAAAGACTTTCGTTATTAGTTATATCTATTTCACTACCATAATAAGTGTTATTTAGAGATAATGGCTTAACTATGCGTTTTTCTAAAATTTTTCCATAAGATTTATTCTCAATTCTTTCAAGAATATAACCCAACAGCACAAAATTAGTATTACTATATTCATGGCGCTCTCCAGGTTGAAAAATTGGGTCATGCATAGAAATCATAGATAGCATTTTACTTTGAGTGGTCGGTTCATGCTCATTAAAATTTTCATCATCAGTTATATTAAACAAACCACTACTATGATTTAGTAAATGGGCAATCTCAATGTTATTTGCATTTACAACTTCTGGGAAGTATTTTGAGAGTTTATCATGTAACCCTAACTTACCTTCATCGATTAATTGAAAAATTATTACAGCTGTGAATGTTTTAGTTATTGAGCCTATTCTATATTTTGTTTCTGTTGTTGCCTCCTTTTTTTGATTTCTATTTAAGTATTGATACCCAACTGATTTTTCATAGACGATATGACCATCTTTTAATATGGTCATACTTCCCATTAACTTTTGGTTTTTTGATAGCACGTCTAAAAATTGATTAAATTTCTTAAAGTTTGGTGTTTGTGAAAACCCTAGTGTGCTTACGCCAATAAATATGACTAACAATCTTTTCATGTTTGTTTTTTAATTATTCCCAAAACAAACTTATTAGTAAAAAAGACTAAAAAAATTAAAATGCGACAGACGACCAATTTAGCAATTGAAACAACCACCATGCTAAAACAAGTGCTAAATTGGTCATTCATCTACAAAACTTATATTCGTTCAATAATTATGGTAATATTGTAACACATTTGCAGATATGTTTACCAAACAGGTCATTTTAAAAATAACAGCCAAAGTATTACTCCATATGATTTTTTGGTGTGGTGTGCTTCTATTTTTTACCTATTTCTTCGGTTTTGAAAACAATGATGACAGCTATATTCTTAATTTTTCACTCTTTTTAATGCCAATAACCATAGCAACTACCTATGTGTCTATTTATAAGCTGATACCAGACTATTTAATTAAAAAGAAATACTTTTTATTTGGCCTGTACAGTGTGTACACTCTAATTGTTTCGGGTTACTTAATATTAGTTTCTGTATTTTTTGGCTTAGGCTATTTGTCTGAATTTGAATACAGTAACATGTCACAGCTAAGTAAAAATCTATTTTTTGTAATGATTGCTGTGTATCTAGTTGTAATAATCGTTAGTGCATTTAAATTGCTAAAATTAAACCTAAAACATACTGAAAAAGCAAAAAAACTAGAAACCAAAATTTTAGAAACACAACTAAAATTAAAAGAACAAGAGTTGAACTATTTAAAAATGCAAATTCATCCGCATTTCTTGTTTAATACCCTAAACACCATGTATGGTTTTGCTCTAAAAAAAGCCGATGAAACACCAGAAATGATATTAAAACTCTCAAATCTATTGGACTATTTATTATATCAAGTAGATAAACCTTTTGTATTGTTAACTGAAGAAATCAACCATATTAAAGACTATATTGAGCTGGAAAAAATGCGTTTTAATGACACTTTAAACGTGAGTTTTAAGTGTGATACTATTTTTAAAACCACTAAAATCGCTCCTATGCTATTATTACCTTTTATAGAGAACAGCTTTAAACATGGTGCTATTAAAAATGGTTTGTTGAGCATAAATATTAATTTATTGAGTAATAAGGACACTATTGATTTTTACATTGAAAACACACAATCAAAGCAAGAAAAATCAAACAGTGGCATAGGTTTACATAATATGCAAAAGCGATTGGATTTACTCTATAAAAACAAATACACGTTAACTATTGATGATACTACAGCTTTTTTTAAAGTACATCTAAAATTAAACACCTAATAATTGCAACAGCAAAAAAACATATCGTGCATTATAGTAGATGATGAAGCCATGGCTAGGGATATTATTGCAACACATATTTCAAAAATAGCCAACATCACGGTTGTAGCCAGTTGTAGCAATGCCATGGAAGCGTTTAACATAATCAGTAATCATACGATTGATTTGGTATTTTTAGATATAAACATGCCTGAAATTTCGGGTATATCGTTTGCTAAATCCATTAACAAAGACATAAAAATTATTTTTACCACGGCGTATCGTGATTATGCTGTTGAAGGTTTTGAACTGCAAGCTGTAGATTATTTATTAAAACCTATTTCGTTTGAGCGATTACTGAAGGCTGTGAACACATATTTTGAAGTTTATTTTCATCCTAAAAATAAATATGAAGCAAAAACAGATGATTCTAATTTTATGTTTGTGCGTTCGGACAGGCGTATGATAAAAATTGATTTTAGTGATATTCTTTACATTGAAAGTTATAGCGATTATATAAAAATTCACTTAACAAACAAGACCATTGTTACTCGTGAAACCATAAGTGCCATTGAAGCTAAACTGCCAAAGACTATGTTTTTAAGAATTCACCGCTCTTTTATTGTTGCTGTTAACAACATAACATCGTTTACCAATGAGCAAGTTGTAATTAACAACACATCATTGACTATAAGCAGAAGTTATAAAAAAGAAGTGCTGGACATATTAAACAAGTTTTAAACTAAAAAACCCTTCCCAAATTAATGGAAAGGGCTATTGTAGTCTCTCAAGCCAAAAGGGTCTTCCCTAACAATAACTTATATACCCATAACATAAGTTTAACCCTGTATTTCAACCTGATTCTCTACAATGTCTTTAATAGGTACAACTAGTGTCCCATTTAATGTTTTTAACGTCATTGATAGGTCTCCTATTGCAATAATTTCACCTTCAACGTCTTTATATTTTATTTTCATACCAATTTCATAAGTACGTCTGGTATAATATGTTTTTAACAGGTCTGATATCACATCTCTTGAACCTAACCCTAAAGCAAGCGCAAAAGCGCCTAGAAAGGCTCCAAAAATTAACGTTACATTATTGGTAATGATATCTGTATTAACACCTGCTTGATTTAATGCTGTAATGGAAATGATGGACAGCATGATAAAAAACACCAACTGACTTATAATCTTACCTCCAGAGAGTTCAAACGATTTAAAAAAAGTATGAATTGATTTTTTTACAAAATTGGCTATAAACAATCCTATTATAAATATTGCAGCAGCACTCAACAATTGTGGCAAATAACCTATTAGTTTTCCTATTTCTTCAGAAATTATGGTCATTCCCAACATTTCTGAAACGATAATGATAAGTATTAAGAGCAAAGCCCATTTTACAAACTTCAGAATTACTTTTGTGAGATTGACGTTGAGTTTCTTGCCCTCAAATATTTCAATATCATTTATTTTTTGTCCAAGGTCATCTACTTTTAAAAGTTTTAGAGATTTCTTTAAAACCATTAATAATAATTTTATAAATAACCATCCAAATAAGAGAACCAACAACGCCTTAAGAATATTAATTCCAACGGTCGAAAAATTCTCCATAGCCATGTCTTTATATTTTGTTAGGGTTTCCATGATGTTAGTTATTTGCTATGTTCTTTTGTTTTTTCGTTCTTTAATTGTTCTTTCTATCACACTGCCAACATTCAATGAAAATAACCCAGCCAAATCCATTAATAGTTTGGCTGTAGCAATGTCTTTCATCACTTTAGACTTCAATTCCGCAGGAACATCCTTTAACGGCTGGTCTATATGTTTAAATGGATTATTCTCCATGACATTCTTCATTATATACGTTAACTAGCTTCTCTTTAGCTCGTTTGAGCCTCATTTTTACTGCACTTTCTCCAATATCTAAAACGCCACATAAATCTTTTATGCTTAAGGAATCTTGATATTTAAGCAATAGAATCATTTTCTCTTCAGGAGAAATTTTTTCTAATGCTTCCTTCAGTTTTTCTACTTTTAAATTTTGGATGTCTGCATCATCCTGTTCTTGTGAACCATAATGCTCATCCTTTAAATTATCTGTATCAACAGATTGTTTTTCTATTTTTTTGGCTGTGTTTCTATTTACATAGTTTACACAATGATTGTATGTAAACGAATACAACCAAGTTGAAAATTTAGACTTTCCTTTAAATGTTTTAAGCTTCACAAAAAGCTTTAAAAAAATGTCTTGAGTCAAATCTTCTGCTTCATCATCATGTCGTGAAAACCCTCTACATTTATTATATACCAACTTATCGTAACGATCGTACAAAATCTCAAAAAGCAAGGTATCGTTCTTTTTTACGATGGCTTTTACAAGATCTTCATCTGATAAATCTTTATAATTCTGCTCTATTTTCAATTCGTTGTTAGGGTATATTTGCTATTAAGACACTATGTTTTTCATAAAGTCACAAAAACATAATATTATATTATTGAAGCATTTAAAGTACAATTCTTAATTGCCTAAAGCAAAAAACTTGTAATAAATTTCAGCATTTAAATAAGGATAACATTACTTTTACCTTATCAAACTATTTTTTTCAAAATGCAACTCGTTTTCGCTACCAATAATCTAAATAAGTTAAAAGAAGTACAAGCACTTATTCCTTCACAGATCAAGCTGCTTAGTCTAAAGGATATTGGTTGCTTTGAATATGTACCAGAAACACAACATACAATTAAAGGCAATGCCATACAAAAAGCAGAATACATAAAGCAACATTATGGCTACGATTGTTTTGCTGATGATACAGGTTTAGAGGTGAAAGCTCTAAACAAGCAACCTGGAGTGTTCTCTGCACGCTATGCAGGAGAACAAAAAGATGCAAATGACAATATGAATTTGCTCCTTAAAAACCTAAAAGGTAAGGCAAACAGAAAAGCTCAATTTAAAACAGTTATTGCCTTACACCTCCACGGAAGACTCAAAACATTTACAGGAATATGCAAAGGTGAAATCACATTACAAAAATATGGTGAAAGAGGCTTTGGCTATGACCCTATTTTTAAACCTGAGGGTTATGAGCAAACTTTTGCAGAAATGGATTTAGAGTTGAAGAACAAAATTGGGCATCGTGGAAAAGCTGTACAACAATTAGTTTCTTTCCTAAATAGTACAAATGTCAAATAAATAACTATCTTTGCACGCTGAAACTCAGACGATATGGAGTTTCTTATTCCTCAGGGTGAGGATGTGTTACTGGAAGGTTAAGGTTTAAGTATGTCGATTCGCTTCTTTTGTAACACTACAAAACATAATCGAATACTTATCATTAAAGAATGAACGCATTCCAAAAACTTGGTCTTGACGACAATTTACTTCAAGCCATTGCTGACTTAGGTTTTGAAACACCTAGTGAAGTCCAAGAAAATTCAATCCCAATTTTATTAGAACAAGAAACTGATCTTGTTGCATTAGCCCAAACAGGAACAGGTAAAACTGCTGCTTTTGGTTTTCCGATGCTACAAAAAATTAACATCGATAGCAGAACCACTCAAGGTCTGATACTCTCTCCTACTCGTGAACTTTGTTTGCAAATTGCAAATGAATTAAAGCTTTATGGTAAATACTATAAAGGACTTAATGTTACTGCTATTTATGGTGGAGCAAGCATAACCGAACAAGCTAGAGAAGTAAAACGTGGTGCACAAATTATTGTGGCAACTCCAGGACGAATGAAAGACATGATTAGCAGACGTCTGGTAGACATCTCTAAAATTGAATATGCGGTTTTAGATGAGGCTGACGAAATGCTAAACATGGGTTTTTATGATGACATTACAGACATTTTATCTCACACTCCTGAAAATAAATGTACATGGTTGTTTTCTGCAACAATGCCTAAAGAAGTTGCTGTAATTGCAAAAAAATTCATGGACAATCCCATTGAAATTACTGTAGGAAATAAAAATGAAAGCACAAGTCAAGTATCACATGAGTATTACTTAGTAAATGCTAGAGATCGTTATCAAGCATTAAAACGCTTAGCTGATGCTAATCCTGATATTTTTTCTGTGATATTTTGTCGTACAAAACGTGATACTCAAAAAGTAGCTGAAAACCTTATAGAAGATGGCTACAGTGCTGGAGCATTACATGGTGATTTAAGTCAGAACCAACGTGATTTGGTGATGAAATCATTTAGAAACCAACAAATTCAAATGTTAGTCGCTACAGATGTTGCTGCTCGTGGTATTGATGTAGATGATATTACTCACGTAATCAACTATCAACTTCCTGATGAACCAGAAGTTTATACGCATCGTTCTGGACGAACAGGTCGTGCAGGGAAAACTGGAATTTCTATGGTTATTGTTTCTAAAAGTGAATTGAGAAAAATAAAAACCATAGAACGTGTTATTAAAAAGGAGTTTGTAAAGAAAGAAATTCCTGATGGTATGGAGATTTGTGAAGTACAACTCATGTCGCTTGCCAATAAAATTCATAATACTGAGGTTAACCATGAAATTGACGATTATCTTTCTAGTATTAATGAATTATTTGAAGATACTTCAAAAGACGAGCTGATTAAAAAATTCTTCTCTGTAGAATTCACACGTTTCTACAATTATTATCAAAAAGCAAAAAACCTTAACATTGAAGCACAGCATAGCAGCGAAAAAGATAGCAGTAGCAGTGCAAATTCAACGCGCTATTTTATTAATGTTGGTAAAAAAGATGGTTTTGATTGGATGAAACTTAAAGACTTTTTAAAAGAAGTACTAGAGTTAGGTAGAGACGATGTGTTTAAAGTAGATGTAAAAGATAGTTTCTCATTTTTTAATACTGAATCAGAATTAACACCAAAAGTATTAGAATTCTTTACTGATTTTAAGCATAATGGACGTTTTGTCAATGTTGAAATTAGTGAAGATAAAGGTCGTGGTACTAGCAGAAGCAAAAGACGTCGTGGTGCAAGCAGTAGACGATCTGGCGATTCTAAGCCTAGAGGTGATAGACGCTCTGGAAATAGAAGTGAAAGACGCTCTGAATCTCGATCAAAACGATCTGGTGATTCATCTAATTCAAACAGAAAAGAGAGACGTTCAAACATTGAAAAAAAATCAACTGAGGCAAGTTTTTCAAGACCTAGACGTTCTAGAAGAAAATAAACGTTGTTGTTAATTTTTAGTCAAAGTTATAAATGAAAGGCAAAATAGTTCGTTTTGTTTAGTACTTTTACATCATAAATGAATTTAATGAGCAGACTTTTCCTACTTACCATTTTATTTTTGTCGTTCAACTTAAGTGCCCAAAATGATACTACTGTTAAGGGTAGAATTGTTGAAGCAGGAACCATTAATCCGCTTGAAAATGTTAACATTGTTAACCTAAATAAAGTAATTGGTACTGCTACAAATAAAGATGGTGAGTTTGAAATTAGAGTAAGTGTTAACGATACACTTCATCTTTCCTATTTAGGATTTAAGTCTATTAAGGTACGTGTTACTAACGATTGGGTTAATTTCGGAACTTCTGCAACCATTGAAATGACTGAGCTTGCTCTAGCTCTTGAAGAAGTTGTAGTTAGCCAAATGAAGCTAACAGGTTATCTAGAGCTTGATATACAACAAGTACCTATTCAGCAAAATTTTAGATATAGTATTTCAGGTCTAAATACTGGTTATGAGTCCAAACCTCAACCAGCAGGAGCCATTACTAGAGTTTTGGGAGCTATTTTTAATCCTGCAGATTTCTTGTATAAGATGTTTGGTAAAAAACCAAATGAAATGCACAAACTCAGAAAGATGAAGCAAGATGATGAAATAAGAAACATCCTTGCCTCTCGTTTTGACAGAGAAATGCTTACAACTTTACTACAAGTAGATAAAGTAGATTTAGATTTACTAATTACTGAATGTAATTACTCAAAAGATTTTGTAAGAACAGCAAACGATCTTCAAATTCTTGATGCACTAAGTGAGTGTTACGAAGAATACAAAGTCCTTAGCCGAAGCAAAAAGCGTCTTTAACGTTGTGAGTGTAAGGCCACTCTATTACCTTCAGTATCAATAAAAACACCCATACAACCATGTTCAGGTGATATTTCGGTTTTTGGTTGATAAATTTTTCCACCAGCTTTTTCAACTCTATCCAATTCATTTTGCACATCATTACAACCAAAATAAACCAAGGTACCTTCTTGGCTTGGTATGTAAGATTCTTGCTTTATCAGTGTACCTCGAGCTCCATGTACATCTCCATTATCAGGAAACCAACCCATTAGCAAACCACCAAAGTCTACAATATTAATATTTATCTTAAAAACTGTTTCGTAAAACGCTTTGGCTCTGTCCATGTCAGAAACAGGAATCTCAAACCAAACTACCATGTTGTCTTTCATTGTACTATTTTTTATGTTCTAATAATCGTTTTAAATCAGCCAATCCTTCTTCAAAGTCTTTACCAACGGTTTTATCCATGTCATAAAACAACATAAACACATTAAAAGGAGTTGGGTTTCTTCCTGAAAAACCCCAAGTTACCAAGGTTTGGTCATCTTCAACTTTGGCAACCATTAAAGTCCCTATAGATTGTGATTTCCAAGGCTTAAAAAAACGTAATTGAGTTTCAACTAGCTCGTTTTCTATAATAGTTAAGATTTCTTGTTCGCCTTCACCTACATCTTTATTGCCTTTCCACTTAGATACAAATCCAACCTTACCATCTTCACCAATAAACTCTTGTGTCATATTTGGATCTTTCTTTTTCCAAGGTGACCAATGCTCTTGGTTTTTTATAAGCTTTAAGTACTGAAACACTTCTTTGTGAGGCTTATCAATAATAATGCTCCTGCTTAAACTATATTCGTTTGGAGCTATTAGAATAACAATAATAAGTATAAGAGCAACAACTGCTAGAATATATATTAACAACTGCATAACTTTGTTTAGAATTAAATGGACAATTAATGGTTTGAATTTACAAAAATTATTGCTGAATTAAATAACGCTCCAAAATTTTATCAAAACTCTTTATGGTTTTTTTACACCAATCAAATCGTTTTTGAAGCTTTTCAGTATCAGTAAGTTGCCATTGTAAGTCAGATGTTCTGAGCCTTTGAGTAACATCTTGCAGTATAATGGCAGCAGAAACCGAAATATTAAGGCTCTCAGTAAAACCAACCATTGGTATTTTTAAAAAGCAATCGGCTTGTTTTAAAACCTCATCAGATAAGCCTTGTGTTTCTCTACCAAAGAAAAAACAAGACTTTTTAGTAATATCAAAATCAGCTAAATTACAATCTTGTTTATGTGGTGTTGTAGCTACAATTTGGTAGCCTTGTTTTTTGATAGATTGAATTGCTTTTTTTGTAGAATGATGCCTAACCAAATCAACCCATTTTTGAGCTCCCATAGCAATTTCTCTATCAATACGTTTTACATTTCGCTCTTCAATAACATGCAATTCCTGAATACCAAACACATCACAACTTCGCATCACTGCACTAGTGTTGTGTAGTTGATATACATCTTCAGTAGCCACAGTAAAATGCTTGGTTCTGTTCTCAAGTACCTTTTTAAAACGCTCAATACGATTTTCGGTAAGGTAAGTTTCGAGGTATTCTACTAAATTTTTATCAACCATCATTTTCAAATATAAATAAAATAGTAAATTGAGCAGATGAAATGAGCGTCAACAAAAGCTTATCCTAAAATCACTAGGTATTTGGCGAATTCCATTTGACCAAATCAAAACAGTAAATATTAACAAATGAAACACATTGTTGTACTATCTGGAGCTGGAATGAGTGCCGAAAGCGGACTTAAAACATTTAGAGATGCTAATGGTCTTTGGGAAGGTCATGATGTCATGGAAGTAGCCTCACCTGAAGGTTTTGCCAAAAATCCTGAATTGGTTTTAGATTTTTATAATCAACGTAGAAGGCAACTGTTACAAGTACAACCTAATGCTGCACATTTTGGTTTGGCAGAATTAGAAAAAGACCATAATGTAACTATTGTAACTCAAAATGTAGACGACTTGCATGAACGCGCTGGTAGCAGCAATGTGATTCATTTGCATGGCGAACTTTTAAAAGTACGAAGCATTTATGATGAATTTGACGTTAAAGATTGGCACGACGATTTGATTTTAGGTGATGTTTGCGACAAAGGCTACCAATTGCGACCACATATAGTTTGGTTTGGAGAAGCTGTGCCATTAATACCAAAAGCCATAAGCATTTGTGAAACAGCAGATGTGTTATTAATTATTGGTACCTCTATGCAAGTGTATCCTGCAGCTAGCTTAATGCATTATGTAAAGCCAGAGACTAAGATTTTTTATATAGATCCTAATCCAGCAATAAGCAGCAATACACAAATTACAGTGGTTAAGAAAACAGCAACCTTGGGATTGATTAAAGTAATTGAATTGATTAAAGCCACTTGACTTTATCGGAAAAAAAGTCGAACTTCGCTTTTGGACGATATCATTCATAAACAAGTTGACAAATGATATCTTAACCGTTGGGCAACATTAGGAAAAACGACCAAAATTTCAGATATTTATCCAAATTAAGGATATAAAAATATGGCAACTGTTGATAAAATACGTAGTGGATTGATAGATAAAATTCTGACCATTAGAAACAAGGAATTTTTGATGGCACTTGACAACCTTATTTCTTCAAGTTCTACTGATAATGAGATTGTTCAACTGACTACAGCACAAAAAGAAATGCTGGAAATGAGCGAATTGGACATTCAAAACGGACGACTGATTTCTCAAGAAGCTATGGATAAAAGGAATTTGGAGTGGCTAAACGGAATGTAAGATGGACAAGAACGGCGGATATTCAATACGTTGGAATACTTGAATATTGGGTAAAACGGAACAAATCCGCAACTTATTCCAAAAAGCTGATCAAAATCGTAGCGAAACGAACAAAGCAGATTGCGGAATCACCATTCACATACAAGGAAGCTGACTTTAAAGATACTCATGTGGCATCGCTCGGAAACTTTAGTATTTTTTACAAAGTGATCGATGAAGAAATATTAATTACCGCATTTTGGGACAATAGACAAGACCCGAAAAAGTTACTTCGGATTTTAAAAGATAATAAATAACGTTGCACAACAACGTGTATGGCTCATTGCGGCTGAATTCCCTAATCGGAATTCATTGCAATTTGCTATCTTTCGGTTACGGTGGAAAATCCTCGCGGATTTCCCGCAACGAGCCATACACAAGACCGTTGCCTACAATTGCGGAAACTCACTCGGGCGGG
>JAGQYS010000044.1:0-21820 GCA_020435965.1 Flavobacteriaceae bacterium
ATAAAATACTTTTAAATTATTTTAAATTTATTAAATAATTGATTGTGACTTTTTTATATTTATGGTGTCTGAATAATTGAACAAAGTGTTCAAATTAAATTCCTATAACATAAATTAAAAAAAATGAGTAAAAGAGACGAGTTAATCGCAAAGTACGCAGCAGATTTAAAAGATAAGTGCGGAGTTAAAGCAGATATGGATTTACTAACAAAAGTAACTATTGGTTGTGGTCCATCAATTTATAATGCAGATGCTGCAACTGTTTCAGGATCTGATGCTTCAGAATTAGCTACAGTAAAAAACAACTTCCTAATCAAGAAATTAGGTTTAAAAGATAGCCCAGAATTAGACAAAGGTATTACAGCAGTAATGGATAAATATGGTCAATCAAACCGTAACAAGTACAGAGCAGTTGTATACTATTTATTGACCAAACATTTTGGTAAAGAGTCTGCGTATTAGTTGTGATTTTCACGACTGATTCACAAGGCGTCACTTTAATAGGTGACGCTTTTTTTTATGCCTTTTATTATGCTACATTTGCAAAATGATAAACATTGGAGAATATAATGTACTCGAAATTCTTCGAGAGAAAGAACCAGGATTGTTTTTAGGTGATGATGAAGGAAATGAAGTACTATTGCCTAACAGATACAAACCTGAGAGTTTTAAAATTTATGATAAACTAGATGTATTTGTCTATCTAGATAATGAAGAACGCTTAGTTGCTGTAACTGATAAGCCTTATATAACAAAAGGTGAATTCGCATTATTGCGTTGTAATGCGGTTACCAAAATTGGTGCATTTTTGGATTGGGGAATGATGAAAGAACTGTTCTGTCCTTTTAAGGAACAAGCCTTTAAAATGAAAAAAGGAGGTTGGTATCTCGTCTATTGTTATTTAGATGAAGAAACCAATAGACTTGTTGCTTCAAGTAAAACAAATCATTTTTTAGACAATAAAGAATTAACGGTTTCCGAGTTTGATGAGGTAGATTTAATAGTCTCTCATCCATCAGAACTTGGAATGAATGTTATTGTAAACAAAAAACATCTTGGTTTAATTTATAAAGACAACATTTTCACAGATTTAAGTATTGGTGATAAGCTTAAAGGTGTTGTAAAGAAAATTAGACCTGGAAATAAGTTGGATATAGCCTTGGGCCAAATCGGTTATAGAAATATCGAGCCTAATGCTCAGCGTATTTTGGATGAATTGGAAGATAACAGTGGCTTTTTGCCATTAACAGATAAATCTGATCCCGAAACCATAAAGTCTAATCTACAAATGAGCAAAAAAAGCTTTAAAAAAGCAGTTGGGAGTCTTTACAAGCAACGTTCTATTGAGATTAGAGAAGACGGAATTTATTTAACGAAAACCAAATAAAATAACCCGAAAACATTATTTTTGATACAAATAGAATAATTTATGAGTAAAATTAATTGGGTTGAGGCCAAAAAATACCAAGATATTACTTACAAAAAATGTAATGGTGTAGCACGTATTGCTTTCAATAGACCAGATGTTCGTAACGCCTTTAGACCTAAAACTACAAGTGAATTATATGATGCATTTTATGATGCTAATGAAGATACAAGTATTGGAGTCGTCTTATTAAGTGCTGAAGGGCCTTCAACTAAAGATGGTGTGTATTCATTTTGTTCTGGAGGTGACCAAAAAGCTAGAGGTCATCAAGGTTATGTTGGCGAAGATGGTTACCATCGTTTAAACATATTAGAAGTGCAACGTTTAATCAGATTCATGCCAAAGGCTGTCATTGCTGTGGTTCCTGGTTGGGCAGTTGGTGGTGGACATAGTCTTCATGTGGTATGCGATTTAACTTTGGCAAGCAAGGAACACGCTATTTTTAAACAAACCGATGCAGATGTTACCAGTTTTGATGNNTTGATGGTGGTTATGGTTCTGCATACTTAGCAAAAATGGTTGGGCAAAAAAGAGCAAGGGAAATTTTCTTTTTAGGAAGGAATTATACAGCGCAAGAAGCTTACGACATAGGAATGGTCAATGCAGTAATTCCGCATGACGAACTTGAAAATACCGCTTATGTTTGGGCTCAAGAAATCTTGGCAAAATCACCAACCTCTATTAAAATGCTCAAATTTGCTATGAATCTTACAGACGATGGTATGGTAGGACAACAAGTATTTGCTGGCGAAGCTACTCGATTGGCTTATATGACAGATGAAGCCATTGAAGGACGTAACGCTTTTTTAGAAAAACGAAAGCCTAATTTTGTGAAAAAATGGATTCCTTAATTTATGGATAGACTTAAACTTTGGCTTTCTGCATTCAGGTTAAGAACATTGCCTTTATCAGTTTCAGGAATTATTGTTGGTGGTTGTATCGCTTATTACAACGGTTATTTCAATATCACAATTTTTATATTGGCAATATTAGTAACCTTAGGGTTTCAAATACTTTCTAACCTTGCTAACGATTATGGTGATGGCGTAAAAGGTACTGATAATGAGCGTAGAATTGGTCCAGAGCGAGCAGTGCAAAGTGGAAAAATTACTGCAGATGAAATGTTTGATGCTATTAAAATAAATATTCTCATTGTTATTTTTTTAGTTTTATCCTTGATTTACACAGCTTTTGGCTCTCGTAATTTTTTATATTCTTTGTTGTTTTTTGTTCTTGGAGGGATCTCAGTTTATGCTGCCTTAAAATATACTATCGGAGAATCTGCTTATGGTTATAGATCTTTGGGTGACCTAATGGTATTCTTGTTTTTTGGTATTCTTAGTGTCATGGGTTCTTATTTTTTGTTTGCTAGAAGTTTGGAACATGTACTAATATTTCCTGCTTGTATAATTGGTTTATTGAGTGCAGGCGTTTTGAACCTTAATAATATGCGAGATTTAGATTCAGATGCCGAATCAAATAAAATTACAGTTGCTGTTAAATTTGGTTTAAAGAAAGCCAAACGATATCATGCATTTTTAATAATATCTGCTCTTGTTTTAGGTCTGGCTTTTGGTATTTTATATTACAGGTCTTTTGCAAGTATTTTGTTTTTTATTGCCTTTGTACCAATTATAAAGCATTTGCAGTATGTGTTTAATGTAAAGGAGCCTAAGCTCTTGGATTCACAATTAAAGATCTTAGCACTTTCCACTTTTTTTCTATCAATATTATTAGGTTTAGGATTTATTTATAACGGAATGTAATGACTTTTTTGTAATTTCATAAGGTAATTATAAACCATCAAAAAATGCGAATTACTTTTTTAGGACACGCTAGTTTATCTATTGAAATAGAGGATGTTATAATTTTGGTAGATCCTTTTATTTCAGGCAACCCAAAAGCGGTAAGCATAGATGTTAACGAATTGGATGCAGATTACATTTTGGTAACACATGCACATCAAGACCATATTTTGGATGTTGAAACTATTGCAAAAAGAACAGAAGCCACGATTATTTCTAATTTTGAAATTGTGAACTATTTTCAGGCTAAAGGTTTAGAAGGTCACCCAATGAACCATGGTGGTAATTGGGATTTTGAATTTGGAAAACTCAAGTACGTTAATGCTATTCATACATCATCATTCCCTGATGGTAAATATGGAGGGCAACCTGGAGGTTTTATTATCGAGGGAGAACGTAAAACCATTTATATAGCTGGAGACACAGCCTTAACAATGGACATGAAATTGATTCCAATGCATACCAGATTAGATTTAGCGATTTTACCAATTGGTGATAATTTCACAATGGGAGTTGAAGATGCTATTTTGGCGAGCGATTTTGTTAAATGCGACAAAATATTAGGCTACCATTATGATACTTTTGGCTACATTGAAATTGATCACGAAATGGCAAAACGAAAATTCTTTGAGCAAGGTAAAGATTTAATGCTACTTGATATTGGCGATTCTATAGAACTTTAATGAAAGCCACTTACAAAAAGCACATTTTAAATTTTAAACGACCTAGTGGCACCTCAAGAGGTGTGCTCACTCAAAAGGAAACTTGGTTTATCATTCTCGATCAGGATGGTAAGACTGGAATTGGAGAGTGTGGCATTTTAAGAGGGTTGAGTATTGATGACAGACCAGATTACAAAGAAAAACTAAAATGGACTTGCAATAACATTCATTTAGGATTAGATAATTTATTGAATGAGCTTGTCGAATTTCCAAGTATTCAATTTGGCTTGGAAATGGCTTTTAAATCACTTGAAAACAACAATCCATTTGAATTATTTCCATCAGCGTTTACAGAAGGTAAAGAATCCATACCAATAAATGGCTTGATTTGGATGGGAACTCCTGAGTTTATGAGTGCTCAAATTAAAGATAAAATCAATCAAGGTTTTAGTTGCATCAAATTAAAAATTGGAGCCATTGATTTTGAAACTGAAATGAGTTTACTAAAGTCCATTAGAAAAGAATTTTTTGCATCAGATATTGAGCTTCGAGTAGATGCCAATGGTGCATTTAAGCCTGAAGAAGCATTGGAAAAACTTAAAAAACTTTCAGAACTTCAACTCCATTCCATAGAGCAACCTATTAAACAAGGTCAAATTGAAAACATGGCAAATCTTTGCGAGCAAACACCTTTACCAATTGCATTAGATGAAGAATTAATTGGTGTGTTTGATGTAACAGAAAAAGCAAATTTGCTACAAACCATCAAGCCTCAGTACATCATTTTAAAGCCTAGTTTTATTGGTGGATGGTCTGGTACGGAACAATGGATAAACTTGGCAAATAAACAAACTATTGGATGGTGGATAACGAGTGCTTTAGAAAGTAACATAGGCTTAAATGCCATTGCACAATGGACGTTTACTCTGAATAATACCATGCCTCAAGGTTTGGGAACAGGAGCCTTGTTTACTAATAATTTTGATTCGCCATTGCAAGTAAAAAATGGTACATTGCGCTATGATAATAACTTAGCTTGGAACCTAAATTTATAATGTATGTATATAGCTTCTGCGTATAATGTGTTGCACGATTATTGGAGATACCTTATTGGAGTTGGTGTAGCAATTGCAGGAATTTTTGTGTTTTCCATTCCGCATTTAATAGCGGTTTTTATGAAAACTTTTGATGGATCTGCAGATATGTCCAAATTGGACGATACCAATTATTTAATGACTTTGTTTGAACCTAACCTCAATTTGGTGTTTATACTATTGCCATTTGCTGGTGGTTTATTATTCCTGCTACTGATAGCAAAAGTCTTGCATAAACAGTCGTTTAAGCAATTAACAACAAGCAGAGATAAAATAGATTGGAGCAGGTTTTGGTTTGCTTTGGTTTTTTGGGGAATCATTTCATCATCACTCATAGCAGTTGATTATTTTTCTAATCCTGAACATTATCAGAACAACTTCAACTTGCAACCTTTTTTAATACTATGTGTGATTGCAGTTATTTTAGTGCCTTTACAAACCAGTTTTGAAGAGTACTTTTTTAGAGGTTATTTAATGCAAGGAATTGGTGTTTTAGCAAAGAACAAATGGGTTCCGCTTTTTGTCACATCTGTAATATTTGGATTATTGCACATTGCAAATCCAGAAATTGAAAAATTGGGTTACATTTTATTGGTTTATTATATAAGTACTGGATTATTGTTTGGTATCATGACTTTAATGGATGATGGTTTGGAGCTGGCTTTAGGCTTTCATTTAGCCAATAATTTGTTTACTGCCTTGTTGGTTACAGCAGATTGGACAGCCTTTCAGACGCATTCTATTTTTAAAGATGTTTCCGAACCAACAGCAGCAGGCTTTATCGATGTGTTTTTACCAGTTTTTGTCATATTTCCATTAGTGTTGTTTGTGTTTGCAAAAAAATACAAATGGACCAACTGGAAAGAGAAATTGTTTGGAAGAGTTGAAAAACCAGTAGAAGATTATAAGATTTTGGAAGATTAAGTTGGTTGTTCAGATTATTAACCTAAATTAAAACGTAATATTTAAAAAATAAAAATATTGAAATGAAACATCGACTCCTTTTTTTGATTGTAATTTTAACTCTTACTCTTACTAGCTGTAATAATGACGATAATGATACAAAACCTATAGACCAATTACCTCCTGCTACTCAAATAGGAGCCAATACCTTTGGTTGTTTGTTGGATGGTGAGGTATTTTTACCAGGAGATGGACAAAACCCTTTAGATTGTGTTTATGAATTTGCGAATGGAGTTTTTAATTTTGGCTTGCAAGCGAATAAAAGAAATGAAAGTAATTATGTTGTTTGGATTGGACTAAAAGCTAAGGAGTTTGAATTAGAAGAAAACCAAACTTATAATCTTTTAGAAGAAGGAAACCCAACAAATGGCTATGGAGTATTTGGTTTAGCTGGGTCTTACAGTTATACAACTCAAAACTATTCAGGAAAATTAACTATTACTAAATTGGATTTAGATAATAAAATTATTTCGGGTACTTTCTTTTTTGACATTCAAGATTTTACTGGTAAAATAAGGAAAATTACCGATGGTCGTTTTGACATGCAATTTAGACCATAAAATAAAAATGTTTTTATTATTTATTCAATAGCCTTCAACAAAATAGCAGTTTTATTAAAATCGGAAGCTGCATTAATCACTTCTCTAAATTCTTCATAACGGTTTAAATCGTATTCATTGGATTTGTAAAACTCTTGTATGGTAATGATTACCTTATTGCCTTCCACTTTGTAAGACGATTCAAACTTGCAAAGTTTATTTCCTTTTACAGATTTGTAGCTTTTATCTATGTTTAGTTCTTCTAAGCCTTCAGCAGTATAACCTTTAGGAATATGAATTGTAATGGTATAATCATACTGATTTGGATATTGCATCTCAATAGGATTTACACGCTTTGTTTCTTGGTACAATTCGCTTTGTGTACCTATAACTTTCCCTATTTGAAAAAGGTAACTGTCTCCAACTTCTTCCAATAAAGATTCAGATGTAATAGTAGAACTTGTTTTAAAAGGTTTGTTGTACTCCAATTGAAGCAATTCGGTATTTAAGGCTTCGTAAGACTCAACCACTTTATCTTCAATGCCTGAACCTGTTAAATAATCTTCGTATTCTTTGATACTCTGTTCAGGGTAAAAGTTTAAAATAGCTCTGCTTGTTGCAGACCAATGACCTGTATATTCTTGTGATTGTTTTAAGGTTGCACTTTGCAATTCTTCATCAAAAGTAATATCCATAACACGATTGATGCTGCTAAAATTTGGATCAGTTTGTACAATCTTACTAAAATAATACTCTAAAGAATCTGTAATGTACAGACCATAATTGCCAAGAATATTAAAAGGTGCTTCGCCTACACGATATTCCAAACGGTCTGTAGCGATATACTTTTCTTCAGTAGGTAAATAAATTAAAAACTCTTGTAATTGGTTTGGGTTAAAAAAATCCGGATCAAATTTCTTTAAATATCTGTTGGCAGTAATCACAATTTCATACTTTATATCTAAAGCTTTTAGGTATTGTGCATAGGCCTTTAAAATACCAAAGGTACTTGCCGATTTGTTTTTTAAGATGTAGTTTACATCAGATAATTCAGCGTTATTATTTTTTACTATGGTAAAATTGGTTTTTATATAATCATCCAACAGATTGGCTTTTTCAAAAACACTTAAATTAGTTTTACCACTAGTGACATTTGGTAAATCATCTGTAACAACTGTAATAGGTTCTTCAGGGAAAAACTGAGGGCCAACATTATTCACCACATTGCTCCAAAACATCTCTTGAGTAATGTTTTGCTCTTTTGGGAAACATTGGTAAGCCACAGCAATTTTGTTTGCATCAGGTGTTGAATATTCTTCTTCAACCATCGCAGGAATATTCTTAATAGTTAATAATTTACCTATAGTGTTATTTATGGTTACGGATTCAAATTTAGATTCAGTTCTATATGCTTTTATCTGCGCATTGGCATCTCCTGTAATGAACAAAAACTGTGCTTCACGAATAGGATATTCACCTTGGATATTTTGCTGACCATGCATGTCGTATTCTTTTTCAACAGTATATAGCACTTCAATTTCAGAGTTTTTCTCGACACCTTCAATGGCAAAGATTTTAAAATCGCCATATTCATCTACATTTTTAACCTCTTTAATATTGTCTTTATTAAGAACTGTTACTTTTCCTTCAGCATTAATGGTTCGCGCTTTAATATCTAAAACATTAATCACTTCATACATTGGTATATAAACGGTGTTATGTTTGGCAATGCCTTTATCGTTGTTTACACGAGTTATGGTATGGTCTGTCTCGTAAACTTTCAGCAAATCGCCAAACATACTTTTGGCATATTCTACCACATGTTTTTTTAAGATACCAACAGAAGGTTCCTTTTGTTCTTCTTTTGAAAGTTGATGTATTTCTGGAGTTTCTTTCCAATCATACGTTTTATAAAATTGCGCAAAGCTATTGGTAGTAATAAGAAAAACTACAACTAAAATGCTGTTCTTTATCATTATATTCGTTCTATGGTTATACTTTTTTTGTAAGCTCTTGTAAGGCTTTGAATGAAATCATTCCAAGTTTCAAATTCGCTATTATCAACACTTAGTGTATTAACGTAAATCAATTTGTGTTGGGTAATAACATTTCCTTCTTTTGAATATGAAATTTTAAAACCAAACTTTTCATTGTCATACACTAGTTCCTCAGGTATATCAATTGATCTATAACCTTCAGGAATTTTAAAGGTTGTTACAAATTTCTTTTTGAATTTATGGTCTATTTTTTTGCTGAACTTGCGATCTTCAATATCAATTTTGCTTTGAGAAAGCGTTCTGTCTATATCTAAATTGATGAAGGTTTTATTGGCTACACTTTTGGCATAGCTATCAATGTTCAGGTTATATTTCAACACCAAAGGTGTGTTTTTATTATCAAAATTAGTTTTAGTGATATTGATGTAATTGGTTTTGTTGTTACCTATAGCAAGCGTTGTATTTAAATATTCTTCTTCGGTTTTATCACCTTTTTTATAAGTGTAATCTGATATAAAATCTACTTTTTCATAACCTGTAAGCGAGCGTGTTTCATCTACTTTTACTAGGTCGTCCTCTAAAGTAATTATGCTATGTATTTCAGAAACACTTTTGTCCATATCCTGAACAGGAACTTTTATAACTTTAAACGAATCTTTATCTATTCCTAAAAGCGCTTCTTTGGTTTGCGTGAAAGCGCTAGGCATTCCGAAAGGCACATAGCTATCTGTGGCATCAAGGAAAATGGTGTCATTTTCAATAATGACTGTGTTTATCATGTGGTTATCAACTATTGGAGTTGGCACTTCCCAATAAGAGTAAGGTCTGTCGCGAGTGCCAATCCAAGTTCTGTACGATTCTATGCCAACATGGTTAAGCATTTCGTAAAGAAGGTTTGCCATGTCTTTGCAATCGCCATAACGTTTGTCACAAACACTTGAAGCACTACGAGGAATAAAGCCTCCTAAGCCATCTTCAAAAGCCACATAGGTAATATTGTCCTGAACCCAATTAAAAATAGCTTCAGCTTTTTCTCTTTTACTTGATATAGACTTGGTAATATCTTTGGCAACTGCGTGCACTTTTTCCAGATTGTTTTCGTCTATACTATCCACTAAAGTAGAATACCATTGATATAAATCATTGACATCGTTAAGTATGTTATTGGTTTTACCATTGTCCTCGTAATTTTTAATGTACAAAATAATATGAGGTAAGTAATAAAGTACAGATTCGCTTTGAGCTTCTCCTTGAAAGCCTTTCATATTATTTACAGTCCAAGTATATGTTTTGTTGTTTCCCTTAATTTCTTCTTTGAAATTGATAGGATAATCCTGAGTGTTAAAATCGATATAGCCAATAGATACATTTTTTGGAAATTCAATAGATAGTTTTGTGCTTTCAGTAGGCACAAAAGTTCCAAAACGGAAAAGCCCTAAAAAACGAGGGTCTTTAACAATTTCTTTGTACTCCAAATGTATTTCGGCTCCAGCTTTTACGGCTGGAAACGTGAAGGTTTTGCTTTCTTGGTCGCTATAAAAAATACCATTGTCAAAAGCACGTTTGGTTTCAATGTAATCGACTTCAATTTTTTTGTTTTCTTCAGGTAAATAAGTATATGCCTTTATATCTTCAATGGCAGAAAACCCATCAAAACCTATAGATTCATTGGCAAAATATAATTTATTGGCAGTTAAAAACTTACCTTGCTCTGAGAAGGATTTTGTGATATCAAAATTGCCTTTATTGAGTTTTATGTCAATATGTTCATGGCGTTTTAAATAGATAAAATCTTCACCAGAAAAATTCTGGGAAAACATTAAAAAGGGAAATAGCAAAGTGAAAACAACTATATTCTTCATGCAATTTATTTTTTTATCAAAGATATTTTATTTAACATAGTTAATAAACTTCAATCCGTTAAAAATAGTATAATTTTGAAGTTAATCACATCATACCAAAAATGATTCCAAAATTTACAGCAGTTCATAATAAATTTAAATTAAATGGCAGGCATTATACATTTGAGAGGTTAAAGGATGTTGCCTATAGCTTTATAAAGGAAGGCGAACCACACGAAATTGAAATAGGAGAGTTTTTATTGCAATGGACAGATTCTAGTAAAACGGTTACTGTTAAAACGTCAGGCTCAACAGGTAAGCCTAAATCTATTAATCTGAGTAAGCAAGCTATGGTGCATTCTGCTATAGCAACAGGTGATTATTTTAAACTAAAACCTGGAAACTCAGCTTTAATGTGTTTGCCAGCAACATTTATAGCTGGAAAAATGATGATCGTGAGAGCCATCATTTTAGGCTTACGCCTTGATTTGGTTGTACCAAATTCCAATCCCTTAGCATTTCTTAGAAAGAAATATCTGTTTGCAGCAATGGTACCAATGCAACTAAACAATAGCCTTGAAAAGTTATATAAAATCAGGACTTTGATTGTTGGTGGCACAAAGGTATCAGACGATTTAGTAGAAAAAATACAAGAGAGTAGTTCAACAGTTTATGCAACTTATGGTATGACAGAAACCATTACACATATTGCGGTCAAGAAACTAAATAAATTTAAGGCACATACAACTAAAGCGTACTTTGAAGTGTTACCAAATGTTGAAATTTCTCAAGATGACAGAGGTTGTTTGGTTATCAATGCACCTTATTTGGGCAAATTGCCAATAGTAACTAATGATGTGGTTATGTTACATTCTAACACAACTTTTGAGTTGTTGGGCAGATTGGATAATGTGATTAATTCTGGAGGCATTAAAATTCAACCAGAACAGCTTGAGGCAAAATTGGCACCATACATTAATGCAGATTTCTTTATTGCTTCTCAAGAAAATGATATGCTAGGAGAAGAGATTGTTTTAGTAATTGAAGGTAAAGAAAGAGAGCTTTACAAAGATATATTTAGCAACTTAAAAAAGTATGAAATCCCTAAGGAAGTGATTTTTTTAGAATCATTTGCGCGTACATCTTCTGGAAAAATCAATAGACACAAAACCTTGGAATTCTCAAAAAAGGTTACTTAACTCATTCAAACACATACTTTACTCATTGCTGGTTTTTTGATTTAGAGGTTGATACTAGTTTTATGTCAAACTTTAAAACCGAAACCAGATGAAATCATTTATTACATTCATACTTACAGCGTTTGTTGTAACGTTGAGTATGACGCAGGAAATACCTAATATAAAAGTAGGCAAAGATCGATTAGGAATTACTTCTTTAGATATTAAAGTTGAAGTTGTTGGCAATATAGCGACAACAACTTATGATATGTTATTTTATAATCCAACTGATGAAACATTAGAAGGCGAATTAAATTTTCCTTTAGGTGAAGGCCAAAATGTATCTAGATTAGCGCTAGATGTAAATGGTAAGCTAAGAGAAGCCGTTGTGGTAGAAAAGGAGCTTGGTAGAGTTGCTTTTGAAGCAGTGGTAAGAAGAGGTGTCGATCCTGTGTTACTAGAAAAGGGTACAGGAAATAACTACAAAGCTAGAATTTATCCAATATTCAGAAAAAGCCATAAACGAGTCGTATTGGCTTATGAGCAAGAGTTAATTTTTACTGAAGGAGCTCATTTTTTCAATTTACCACTTGGATTCAAAAATGTCTTGGATGTATTTTCAATAAACATGACAATCTATGATCAGGAACTTAAACCAGAAATAACTCTTGGAAAATTAGCTAATTTTCAATTTACACAAATTCATAAGACTTACTCTGCAAATTTTTATAAGAAAAATTATACTCCAGCAAATGATTTAACCATAAAAATACCACAAAAATATAATAGTATTAAAAGTATTTCATATCAAGATTACATCTATTTGTATCAAACTTTAAATAGCGAAAAGAGGCCAAGAAAAAAGGCTGAAAAAATTATTCTTTTTTGGGATACATCCTTGTCAATGAGTAAAAGAGATGTTCAAAAAGAAATAAATCTTTTGGATGCTTACATAAGCTATTTAAAAGATATAAATATTGAAGTTGTCAATTTTAGCAATGAAGTGAAATCCAGAAAGACATATACAATTTCTAATGGAGATTGGTCAACATTAAAAGAAGATATAATCAATTCAGTATATGATGGAGGAACATCATACGATTGTCTCTTGGAAAATTATTTTGCAGATGAAGTATTGCTATTCACAGATGGCATGAATAATTTGAGCGACTTCGTTATGTCACAAAAACAGCCTGTATTTGTTATTAATAGCATTATTATGGCAAATCATGCTCAATTAAATCAAACCTCAGAAGCCTCTAATGGAGAATATATTAATATAAAAAACATGAGTGTAAATGAAGCCATGGAAACATTAAAGTATCAGGCTTTTAAATTTTTAGGAATATCTAGTTCTAATTCACAGATAGAAGTTTACCCAAATGAACCAGAACCTGTTAGTTCTGATTTTTCAATGGCATTTAAAAATTATGACGAAAATGACGAGATAATTTTACAATTTGGGTTTGGCAATGAAGTAACTAAAGAAAAAGTTGTTAAATTGAAATCAGAAGCTAGCAATGAATTAGTAAAACGTTTTTGGGCACAAAAAAAATTAGATAAGCTTCAACAAGATAGCGAAGAAAATAAGGATGAAATAGTAACTCATAGTAAAAGTTACAATTTAGTAAGTAATCATACATCATTGATAGTTTTAGAAAGTGTTTGGGATTATGTTAAGTATAAGATCACACCACCTGAAGAGCTTTTAGAACAGTATAATGAAATAATGAACAGAAATAATGGTAAGCGAGTAGTAGCTGTTGAAAACTCAACTGAAGAAACAGAAGAAATAACTACCACTAGTACAGCTAACAACTCAGTAAATGCTAATATTTCTGGTGTAATTACAGATAGTTTTGGTATGCCTTTGCCAGGCGTGAATGTTATAGTTAAAGGAACCACAAATGGTACACAAACAGATTTTGATGGTCGATACAGTATAAATGCAAAAACTGGAGATGTATTAACTTTTACCTACATAGGTTTGGTAACTCTTGAAAGCACGATTGCATCATCAAACATAATAAACATTGCAATGCAAGAAGACAGTGCAATTCTTGATGAAGTTGTTGTAACTGCACAAGGTATTAAAAGGGAGAAAAAGGCTTTAGGTTATGCTGTGAGTGAAGTAAGAGCTGAAGAGCTTGAGCAACGTACAGAAGGAGATGTAGCTAGAGTGTTATCTGGAAAAGCATCAGGAGTTCAGATAACATCACAAAGTGGAACTTCTGGTTCAGCTACCAATGTTGTAATTCGTGGTTATTCTTCAATTACTGGAAATAACCAAGCATTAATAATTGTTGATGGTGTTCCGTTTAGTAACGATACCAATACGCAAGGAACTTTTTCTCAAGGTAATTTTGCTTCTAGCAGACTTTCAGATCTAGATCCTAATAATATTGAGAGCATTAATGTGCTTAAAGGTTTGGCTGCAGCAACGCTTTATGGTACAGCTGGTAGAAATGGTGTTATAGTTATTACTACAAAAGCTGGCAGCCCAACAATTTCAAGACAAGCAGTTGGACATAATGACTCATCTAGGTATAACAAATTTGTTAAAATAAAAAAGTACATAGTAGATAACTCTAAGCCAAATACACCTTACTTAAGAGAGCTTATTAAGGCTTCAAATCCGGTAGAAGCTTACTCAATTTATCTAGATCAACGAGAAAGCTATAAAAATCATCCAGCTTATTACATAGATGTATATGATTTTTTTAAAAAATGGACTGGACAGAGATTTGGCACCAGGATTTTATCTAATATAGCTGAAATTGATTTTGATAATTACGAGTTATTAAGAGCTTTTGCTTACAAACTAGAAGAAGCAAACAATTACAAACTTGCTACATATATTTTTGAACAGGTATTAAAACTAAGACCTGAAGATGCTCAATCGTATAGAGATTTGGCTTTAGCATATCAACAAGTTGGAAAGCCAAAAGATGCTATCAGATTATTAGAGAATATTATTTCTGGAGAACTTTATAAAAAACAAGGTAGAAGAAAGTTTGCTGGTATGCAGTCAATATCTGAAAATGAATTAAAGACGTTGGTGAAAAATGACTTTGCAACAGTTAATGATATAAAACTAAATGGTAAAGAGGCTGAATTTGACGTAAGAGTAGTAATTGATTGGAATCATAATGATACTGATATTGATTTGCATGTTATAGACCCAAATTATGAAGTGTGCAGTTATGAAAACACAAAAACTAAAATGAATGGCAGGATATCTCAGGATATGACTCAAGGTTTTGGCCCTGAAGAATTTACACTTCGCAATGCTAAAAAAGGAGACTATTTTGTAGAAGTTAACTATTATGGAGATCGTTATCAAAAGATTGAAAATCCAACATTTATGAAAATCACTTTGTACAAGTATTATGGAACACCTAGAGAAACTAAAGAAATAAAAGTTGTTCGTCTTACAAATAAAAGAGACAAAAAGGTGGTGGCAAAAATTAGTATTTAATAGCAAAGCCAAGCCAAACAATAGGTTGGTTACATTTTTTCATAAGCAGGCTTGGTTTTAAGAGGAACATCAGAAATGGTGTTCCTTTTATTAATAATTATCCATACTTTTACTTTTTCAACTTATTTAACCATGCAATTATGAAAAAACTAACCATCCTTTTATTACTTTTTGCCTTCCAAATCAATGCTCAACAAATTCTATCCGAGAAAGAACGCGCTAGAGTAGTTGACGAAATCCTTGCAGACAGATTCAATAATTTATTGCCAAAATTAATGGATAGAGCAGACATTGATATGTGGATACTTATATCAAGAGAATATAACGAAGACCCAGTTTTAAAAACGATGTTGCCTGCAACATGGCTCAATGCTAGACGACGAACCATTATTCTGTTTTATAGAGATAAAGCAAAAAACACAATTGAAAAACTAGCAGTAGCTCGTTACAACTTTGGAGACAATATCATTTCGGCTTGGGATAAGGACCAAGAACCAATTCAATGGAAACGCTTGGTACAACTTATTGAGGAACGCAATCCAAAAACCATTGGGCTTAATTTCTCAAAACATTTTAATATTTCAGATGGTTTAGATAAAACCGACTATGATGAGTTTATGGAATTTCTTCCGGCAAAATATAAATCGAAAGTAGTATCTGCTGAAAAATTAGCAACAGGATGGATAGAAACCAGAACAGAACGTGAAATGGTTATTTATGATCAGCTGGTAGATATAACACATGATATTATTGCGGAAGCTTTTTCCGAAAAAGTAATCACACCAGGAATAACCACAACAACAGATGTAGAGTGGTGGATGCGAGATAAAGTAACAGCATTAGGATTGGAAACCTGGTTTCATCCAACGGTTGATGTGCAGCGTACCTCAGAAACCTTAGGAAATCATTTATATGCTTTTTCCGACAGACCAGACAATATGGTAATTCTTCCAGGTGATTTATTGCATTGTGATTTTGGAATTACTTATTTAAGGCTTAATACAGATTGTCAAGAGTTGGCTTACGTACTTAAGCCTAACGAAACCGAAGCACCAAAATTTTTAAAGGATGCCTTTAAAAAAGGAAATCAAGTCCAGGATTTTTTAACCAATAATTTTGTTGCAGGAAAATCAGGAAACGAAATCTTATTAAAAGCATTAAGTGAGGCGAAAGCTGCAGGTTTACGCCCTTCCATATATACACATCCACTTGGAAGCTATGGACATTCTTCAGGACCAACCATTGGCATGTGGGACGCACAAGGAGGAGTTACTGGAGCTGGAGATTACCCACTTTATCCAAATACAGTATATGCCATTGAGCTGAATACTACAGTGACAATACCAGAATGGAAACGTGATATAAGAATTATGTTTGAGGAAGCTGGATTTTTTGGTGAAGATGGATTTAGATATGTAAATGGAAGACAAACAGAATTATTGCTCATTCCTAGAGTTAAATCTCACCAAGGAAACTAATATTGTTTTTGTCTTTATTTATGTTTTCTTTAAAAATTAGTAAATTGCGGCACAAAATTTGAATGACTGTTTTTACAATATAATGAAAATGAAAAAATTAGGATTATTACTAGTGTTTGGAGTTTTATTTAACACTGGTTTTGCGCAACAAGCAGATCAAATACAACGCGGACAAAGAGGGTATTCACCTAAAATGATTTTGAACGAAGAAACCTATATTGAACTTGTTGATCCTTTTGATGAAGTTGATAAAATGATGCCAAAATGTATTGCTGTTCTCGGTCTTGATGCTTTTGAACAGGAAATAATAAAAGGCATGCTTATTAAAAAATTTGAAAGTCAAAATGCCATTTTAAAAGATGAAAAAAATTCTAGAGAAGATAGAAAGAAAAAAATGGATGATCTTGAAAAAGAATACTTGAAAGAGTTAGGTGCTATTTTAAAACCAGATGAAATTTATAAGTATCAAGCCATTGATTTTACAGAAACCAATAAGGAAAAGAAAAAAAGAAGAAAGAAAAACAAAAACGAATAATATGAAAAGAAGGCTTTTAAAAGCCTTCTTTTTTTTTCTAACACATAACTTTTCAAACAAATTCATGTTTCCCAAGAAACATTTTGTCTCTTTCTATAGGAAATTTTTGACTCCTTGTACATCATTAACTCCCAGAAATAATAATTGCTTCTTGATTAAACTTATAACGATCAATTGAAGTTAAAGGGATTTTAGCTTCTAAATAAACAAGAGTGGAATGATTATCTGTTCAAAAATAACCACTTGAATTACCTATGCCAAAAAGAAAAAAATAAGTAGTTTTTTTGTAAATTTAACAAACAAAATTTTCAACGCTATGAAGAATTTTCTATTATTTATCATTCTAGTCTTTGCAATGCAGACTACATTTGCACAGCGCAATATTGATCTGTATTGGGATGCTTCTTACTCTATGAAAGATAGAAACTTACAAAGCGAGTTTCTTTACTTAAGCAATTATTTTAAAAAATACCCTGAAAGCAATGTAACATTAATCATGTTCAGTAATGAAGTGATCATGCAGGAAAAATTCTCAATAAAAGACGGAAATTGGGCAAGCTTAAAAAAAGAATTGCAAAACACAATTTATGATGGAGCAACAAACTATAATTTAGAGTATAATGAAAATGTTGACGAAATACTACTATTTACAGATGGTAATGAGAATTTAAACGAGTTGACTTCACCAAAAGATATTCCAATAAACATAATTTCAACATCTACTTACACCAATACATCAAAACTTAAGTTGGTTTCAGATTTGGCATCTGGCTCTTTTGTTTACCTAAATAATGATTTGAGCAGTGGATCTCAAAAAGAAAAAACCGAACAGTTGTCTTCAAAAGATATTGAAGAAGGCTATGTTACAGGAAATATTACAGGTATCGAGGGAGATTTAGGTAATGTTAGTATCATAAACAAAAACAGTAACCAAGGTGTAGCATCACTCCCAAATGGTAATTATAAAATTAAAGCTGATAATGGTGATTTATTAGTGTACACGTTTTTAGGGAAAAAAACCATAAATATTAGAGTTAATAAAGCTAATATAATTAATGTTTTTATGCCTGATATAGATCAGAATTTGGACGAAGTGCTTATCACCTCAAAATCTAAACAAGAGGAAGTAGAGATGGTTAATGTTGGAAATCAAAAAGTTGATAAAAAAACGTTGGGTTATGACATAGAAACCATAGGTGAAAAAGAAATATCTGAATTGGATACCGATTTATCTGGAGCTGTAAAAGGACAATTCACTAATTTTGAACTTAAAAATCCTGTTTACAATAAAGTAGATATTAGTCAGTTTTTAGGGCGAGGAAAAAACATGACCATCTTACTTAATCAGTATGGATTAATAGTAATGGATGGAATGCCTTTGGGTCAATCTAATTCAGGTGCATTTGCTGGAATACAATATGCACAAGATGATATTATAAATCCTGACATGATTGAAAGTATCACTTATTTAAAAGGGTTGGCAGCAACTAATAAATATGGAACTTTAGGAAGAAATGGAGTGCTATTAATTACAACAAAAAATTCCACTGTTGGGAGGGCTACTAATCAGAAAGACATTGTTTTAGGTACAACTGCTACATATAGTGGAAATGCAGAGATGATAAGTGAGCTTCCAGACACACCATATATAAATGTATTGAAAACATCAAAATCAATTGACGAAGCTTTTGATATTTATTTGATGCAACGAAAAAAACACGAAAACAATCCATCTTTTTTTTTAGATGTTCATGATTATTTTAAAGGGTGGAACAATGATTTGGTTTCAAATAGAATCCTATCAAATGTTTATGAAATAGCTTTTGATGACGATGTTGTTTTAAAAGCACTGTATTTTAAGCAACAAGAAGATGGTAACTATGCTGCTGCAGTAAAAACATTGGAACGTCTAGTAAAGCTTAAGCCAAAAGACTCACAGTCATATAGAAACCTAGCACTTGGTTATAACTATAATGGACAATACGAAGATGCATTAAAGCTTTACAATAACATTGATAAAAACATTGGAGTTGGAGGTGTCAATACATTAGGAATTGATAAAACTATAACCAATGAAGCTAAGAACCTTATTGCACTTCATGGAGATAAACTGAACACCAATGGTGTTAACCCTAAATTTTTAAGACCAATAAATTATAAATCAAGAATTGTTTTTGAATGGAACGATCTTGATGCAGAATTTGATTTAAATATTATAAACCCTCAAAATCGGTTTTTCACTTGGTCACATACTAGAGCCGAAAACTCTCAACGCATAGCACAGCAAAAGGAGTTGGGTTATGGTTTGGAAGAATTTTACCTAACATCGTCTGATGTTGGCGAATGGATTTTTAATATGAAATACTATGGCACTAATGCCAAAGAAAAACTTCCAACGTATATTAAAATAACTGTTTATAAGAATTTTGGCTCACCAGAACAAACTAAAAAAATTAGCGTGGTTAGACTTGAAAAAACCAATATTGAAGAAACGGTTTCTAAGTTGGTGGTGAACTAGTTTATTGGTTACATTTTGTACCAGAATTATAATAATTAACTACGCCTTCAAAATCATCTTTTTCAATAACATTTCTTTTTATCATACTCATAAGATATTCGCAATCTCCAAAGAAAACAGGTGCAATATTTAATTTAAAATGATTATTTCTTATGTTATTTAAAATTATTTTAGTTGCATATAAATCGTTTTCTTTTGAAAGATAATGTTCAATAATATTACCTCCATAACCACCAAATGGTGAAATACCTCCAGTTGAGTCGTAAAACGAATTAAAGGCCTGATAAGATTTTGAGTACAAGCTAACCTTTCCTTTGATTAATACCTTGAAAAGGTATACTTTAGTTTTAGGTTCTTCTATCACCAATTTATATTCATAATCGTCTATTTCTCCATTTTCATTATTAACATTTAATTTATAAACATCATTAAAAGTATATACTTTTTCATCACTGTCTTGATTTTCTCTAAAATGAATATTACCTCTTTTAAATTCAATAATCCCTTTCTTTTGATTGCCATCTTTAAAGAATAAGGTGCCTTCTTTACCAATATCAGACTGATCTTTAGATTGAGCATAAGAAATTGGACAAAGAATTAACAATAGGGTCGAGATAATTTTTTCCATGTTTAGAATTTGAGTCAATGTATTTTGATGAGGAGAGTTTACAAAAAATTAAGTTATACCTGAATAACTCCCAAATTAAAAGGCTTCTCAATAGGAGCGTGGTTGGCAGCTTCAATGCCCATACTAATCCAAGTTCTGGTATCTAAAGGGTCTATAATTGCGTCTGTCCAGAGTCTTGCAGCAGCATAATAAGGCGATACTTGGTTGTCGTACCTATCTTTTATTTTGTTAAAAAGCTCTTCTTCTTTTTCAGGAGTGATTTTTTCACCTTGTTTTTCTAGAGAGGCTTTTTCTATTTGCAATAATACCTTGGCAGCAGAGTTGCCACTCATCACAGCCAATTCAGCACTTGGCCATGCGACAATGAGTCTTGGGTCATAGGCCTTCCCACACATGGCATAATTGCCTGCGCCATAACTGTTGCCAATAACAATGGTGAATTTTGGTACGACGCTATTGCTAACCGCATTTACCATTTTTGCACCATCTTTTATAATGCCTCCATGTTCGCTTTTACTGCCTACCATAAATCCAGTAACATCCTGTAAAAACACCAAAGGAATTTTTTTCTGGTTACAGTTGGCAATAAATCGTGTGGCTTTATCTGCACTATCATTATAAATCACACCTCCAAACTGCATTTCGCCTTTTTTGGTTTTAACCAGTTTACGCTGGTTGGCAACAATGCCAACGGCCCAACCATCAATTCTTGCATAAGCAGTAATTATGGTTTTACCGTAACCAGCTTTATACTCGTCAAACTCTGAGTTGTCAACCAATCTCTTTATAATGTCGTACATATCATATTGATCGGCTCTGCCTTTTGGTAAAATTCCATAAATTTCTTCTGGCTTTTCTTTTGGTTTTGCAGTTTGAATTCTATTAAAACCTGCTTTATCGTAATCACCAATTTTGTCAATAATATTTTTAATAGTATCTAAAGCGTCTTTATCGTCTTTGGCTTTATAATCGGTTACACCACTTATTTCGCAATGTGTTGTTGCGCCTCCAAGAGTTTCATTATCTATGGTTTCACCAATAGCAGCTTTTACTAAATAACTTCCAGCTAGGAAAATACTTCCAGTTTTATCAACTATTAAAGCTTCGTCACTCATAATAGGTAAGTAGGCACCACCAGCAACACAACTTCCCATAACAGCTGATATTTGTGTAATTCCTAGGCTGCTCATCACTGCGTTGTTTCTGAATATACGACCAAAATGTTCCTTATCTGGAAAGATTTCGTCTTGCATTGGCAAATAAACTCCAGCCGAATCAACTAAATAAATAATTGGTAGTTTGTTTTCAATAGCAATTTCCTGAGCTCTCAAATTCTTTTTTCCAGTAATTGGAAACCAAGCTCCAGCTTTTACTGTAGCATCATTAGCAACAACAATACATTGCTTTCCTTTTATGTAACCTATTTTCACTACAACACCACCAGAAGGACAACCACCATGCTCCTTATACATGCCTTCTCCTGCAAAAGCTCCAATCTCAATGCTCTTAGATTTTTCATCTAATAAGTAGTTAATACGCTCGCGAGCAGTCATTTTTCCTTTGGCATGGTGTTTTTCTATGCGACTTTTACCTCCTCCAAGCTTTGCTTGAGCCAATCGCTTGGTTAAATCTGAGACTAAAAGTTTATTGTGATCTTCGTTTTTGTTGAAGTTTAAAT
>JAGQYS010000044.1:21900-22676 GCA_020435965.1 Flavobacteriaceae bacterium
ATGGAAATATATTCCTTGGAATATATTAATTATATTTTGTATATTTGCATAAAATAATAAATGAATGAAAAAGATAATAGCCTTTGCAGGTAGTAATAGTAAACTATCAATTAATAAGCAATTAGCAGTTTACGCAGCTGGCTTGGTAGAAAATGTTGAAACAAAAATTTTAGATTTAAACAATTTTGAGTTACCATTATTTGGCGTTGATTTGGAAGCACAAATAGGACAACCTGAAAATGCACATAAATTTTTAGATGAAATAAGATCTTCTGACGGAATTATTCTATCATTAGCAGAACATAATGGAGCCTATTCAGCAGTATTTAAAAATTTATTGGATTGGATGTCAAGAATTGAGAATAAAACATTTTTTGGAAAGCCAATGCTTTTAATGGCTACATCTCCTGGTGGTAGAGGAGGAAAGTCTGTTTTAGCAATTGCTAATGATAGATTTCCTAGGCATAATGCAGAGATAATTGCAGATTTCTCTTTACCTAATTTTGGTAATAACTTTATTGACGGAAAGATTACGAATAAAGAATTCAATGATGAATTAATAAATAAAGTTGAACAGTTTAGTAAAGCATTATAACTATGGAAATCAAACAAAAAGACAACGGAAAGAAAGGTAAATTTTATATTGAAATAGAAGGTAACCAAGAAGCCGAAATGACCTATACTTACGCTGGAAGTGATAAAATAATTATAGATCATACTGAAGTTAGCGAAAAATTAAAAGGTCAAGGTATTGGTTATAAATTAGTGGAGGCAGC
>JAGQYS010000045.1 GCA_020435965.1 Flavobacteriaceae bacterium
GTACTTCATAAAGGTTTTTGTAATAACCATCTTTCTTTTTGAGTAAAGATTTGTGTGTACCCATTTCTACAATTTGCCCAGCATCCATAACAATAATTTTATCTGCTTGCTGAATGGTTGCCAATCTGTGAGCAATTACAATAGAAGTTCTACCTTTTGTTATGGTATCCGTAGCTTCCTGAATTAATTGCTCAGAATATGAATCTACAGATGAAGTGGCTTCGTCCAAAATTAAAATACTTGGATTGGTAACATAGGCTCTTAAAAACGAAATCAATTGACGTTGACCAGAAGACAACATGACTCCACGTTCTTTTACATTATAATGATAGCCACCTGGAAGACTTGTTATAAAATCGTGTATACCTATGGCTTTTGCCGCAGTAACAACATCTTCTTCTGTAATGTATTGATTACCAAGTGTAATGTTATTTAAAATAGTATCTGCAAATAAAAATACATCTTGTAAAACTACTGCTATTTGGTTACGTAACGAACTTAATGTCATGTCTTTTATATCAGTGCCATCAATTCTTATATGTCCAGAATCTATCTCATAAAAACGATTTAATAAATTAATAATTGTAGATTTGCCTGCACCTGTTGCACCAACAATAGCAACAGTTTCACCAGCTTCAACATTAAAAGAAACCCCTTTTAGCACTTCTTCATCTTTAACATAGGAGAACCTTACGTTGTCAAATTCTATGTCACCTCTAAAATGGTTGGCTTCAATTGTACCGTTATCATCAATATTGGAAGTGGTGTCCAATACTTTAAACACACGATCTGCGGCAACCATTCCCATTTGTAAGGTATTAAACTTGTTGGCAATTTGATACAATGGTCTAAACAACATTGGGATAAACATGGTAAATGAAATGAGATCTCCTAATGTTGTTGTTGCATTAGTATTTAAGGCCGTAAAACCGCCAACCAATATCACTAAAGCCAATGTAAGCGATGATACTGTCTCAGCTACTGGAAAGAAAATAGAGTTATACCAAACGGTTTTTAACCATCCCTTTTTATGACGCTCGTTTATGTCTTTAAATTTTTTGTATTCTGTAGCTTCACGAGTAAAAAGTTGTAAAATTTTCATACCAGTTACACGCTCTTGCACAAAAGAATTGAGGTTAGAAACTTCGGTACGCACATCTTCAAAAGCACGCTTCATATACTTCTGAAAAATTCTAGTTGCTACTATAATAATAGGCATGGTCGCAAAAACGATTAAGCTCATTTTCAGATTTATAAATGACATAAAGATGGCTACAACCAACATTTTTAGAATATCACTAAAAATCATGAATAAACCTTCGCCAAAAATATCAGCAATACGCTCCATATCTGTCACTGCTCTTGTAATCAAAACACCTACGGAGGATTTATCGAAATACGTCATCTTAAACTTTAAAATATGCTTAAAAAGCTTAACACGTACATCTTTTACCACAGACTGACCTAGCCAACTTGCATAGTATATAAAAAGTAATTGAGAAATAACTTCTAAGATAAGGAGCGCCAGCATAATGCCCATATAGAATACAAAACCATCGTATTCTTTATTTGCTATTTTTACATCTATAGCTTCTTTTAACACTAAAGGCCTTAAGGCACCGAATGCGGCAAGACCGATAACACATACTAAAGAAATTATAAAAACTGTTTTATATGGTTTTATATAAAATAGCAATCGCTTAAAGAGCGTGGTGTCAAATATTTTCTTTTTTTCTTTTTCTGCCATCTTGTACTGAACTTGTTTCAGTATCTATTTTAATTCAATTTTATAGTCTCAGGATATTCAATATTTACCAAATATAATCCATGTGCCGGAACTGAAAAACCTGCTTCACCTCTATCTTTTGATGTGATTATTTGATGCAAATCTTCTGGTTTTAATTTCCCTAAGCCAATATTTATCATGGTACCAACAACTGCTCTTACCATGTTTCTCAAAAACCGATTGGCTTTAATTGTAAATAAAAGTTCGTTTTCGTTTTTGGTCCAAAATGCTTCTTTGATATCACAATTATACGTTTTTACATCAGTATTGCTTTTAGAAAAGCATTGAAAATCATTATACTTAAATAAGATTTTACAAGCTTCATTCATAGCTTCAACATTTAAAGGCAAATGCATTTGATATGCAAAATCATAATCAAAAACATTTTTTGATGTTGAAACTCTGTAATGATAGGTTCTACTAATTGCATCAAATCTAGCATGCGCTTCGGGTAAAACTTTAAAAACAGAATGTATTGCTATGTCCTTAGGTAAAAAGGAATTTAGCTTATAAGTTAAATCTTCTGATTTAAATTGTCCTTCAAAATCAAAATGGGCAAACATTTGCGAAGCATGTACGCCTGCATCCGTTCTACCCGCACCAACAATTTCTATATTATCTTTCAATATAGTACTAAGTGCCTTTTCCAAAGCTTCTTGTACAGAAATAGCATTTGGCTGATTCTGCCAACCATGATAGGCTTTACCATTATATGATAACTCTAAAAAATATCTCAAAAGATTGGCTATTTTTGCTTTTAAAGTCACAAAGATACATAGAATCAATAGTTAAAATCACAATATTATCTTAATGCAAAAGATACTTCTCTTATCGGACACACACAGCTATATTGATGACAACATTATTAAATATGTAAAGCAAGCCGATGAAGTTTGGCATGCTGGAGATATTGGAGATTTATCAGTTACCGATGAAATAAAAAAATATAAGCCACTAAAAGCTGTTTACGGTAATATTGATGATAGTAAAGCTAGAGTAGAATTCCCTTTGAACTTACGCTTTATGTGTGAAGAGGTTGATGTTTTGATAACTCATATAGGAGGTTACCCTCCTAAATATAACGCTCGTTTAAGGGAAGTAATTAAAAACAACCCACCAGATTTATTTATCTGCGGTCACTCACACATACTTAAGGTAATACCAGATAAAAAATTAAACCTGCTACATATGAATCCTGGTGCAGTGGGCAAACATGGATTTCATCAAAAAAGAACGATGCTACGCTTTAAGATTGATGGTAAACAGATAAAGGATTTAGAAGTTATAGAATTTGATAGATAAAAATGAAAAACCCAGACGGCAGCGTCTGGGTTTTTCGCACTAATACTACTAAGATTTTAGGTTCTATCGTAATCTATCTACAGATTTTACGAGATCTTCATCCTTTTTAATAGCCTTGTTTGCCAAGACTAAACACACAATAGAAAAAATTGGAAGAAGAATCCCAATACCTTTCTCAGAAACATTCGCTTCTCCAGATACATTTAGAGATTGATATACAAAGATTCCTAGTAAAATAAAGTTTAATATTATATTAACTCGTCCCATTACAAATTGAGACTTTCTATTTTTAAAACTAAAAATCGAAATTAAAGATAATAAAGCAGAAGCTAAAAACAAGCCTAAATACAAATAATCATCTGTAGCAAAAACTTTCACATCCTCTGTGTTAGTCCACAAATGAAACACAAATATTAGTCCTGCAGAAACAACAACAGATAATAATAAATAAAGTGTTTGTATGCGTTGAATCATATCTTCAATTAAAATTTGCTGGGCAAAATTAATAGTTTATTTTTAAAAAGATAGAAATTGTTTTAAAATAAAATCGTATTATTGCAATAGAATGTGGCAATATACTGAGTTGCATCATTCTATCTTCCAAATTAATTTCACTTTTTTTCTTTTTATTTCATTTAGAAAATCTTGAATTAATAATATCAAAATTATAATACATTATATAACATACGAATGTTTGAAATTTCACAGTTAAAAGCTAAAAAGCTTCCTGAACTACAGGATATAGCTAAACAACTCAATGTACCTAAGTATCGCACAATGAAAAAGTTAGACTTAGTGTATCAAATTTTAGATCATCAGGCCGCTAATCCTGATGCTATAAAATCAAAGGTTGAAACAGACTCTAAACCAGAGCAAAAGCACAATAAGCCTCAGCAAAGAAGAGAACGAGTACAAAGAAATCCCAAAGAAAATAACGACCAAAAATCTTTGGAGTTTTCAGACAAAAAAGAGGATTCCAAACCTCAAGAACAAAAGTCTAATAACGACAAACAAAATCAGCAGCGTCAAGATAATAAATCTAATGATCGCAAAGACGATAACAGACGTTCTAACAACAATCAGAAAAACGATAATAGACAAAACCGAAATAATAACAATAATAACAGCAACAATCAAAAAAGCAACGGAAACAAGGATAACAGAAACCGTTACCGTGAGCCAGATTTTGAGTTTGATGCTATTATCGAGAGTGAAGGTGTTTTAGATATTATGCAAGATGGTTATGGTTTCTTAAGATCATCAGATTACAACTATTTAACTTCACCTGATGA
>JAGQYS010000046.1 GCA_020435965.1 Flavobacteriaceae bacterium
AAGCATCTCTATATAGAGATGCTTTTTTTATTTTTAAATAGTATTGTATTAACTATTATCCTAGGGTAACACGTACAAAACCTTTTACAGCAACATCGCCATAAGTTTTAACGTAATCTGCTACACTTTCCTTTTCATTTTTAATGAAATTCTGGTCTAGCAAACATTGCTCTTGATCTAAAGTTGTGTTGTCTGAAATAAAACGATCCATTTTACCTGGAAGAATTTTGTCCCAGATTTGTTCTGGTTTTCCTTCAGCTTTTAATTCAGCTTTGGCAGCTTCTTCAGCTTTAGCTAAAACCTCTGGTGTTAATTGAGCCATTGAAATGTATTGAGGCACATTTTTAAGGGTCTTACCTAAACGACCTAATTCAATATTATCTTTTTCAATCACAGCAATTCTTGCTTCGGTTTCTGATGCTACAAAAGCAGGGTCAAAATCTTTATATGATAAAGTTGTAGCTCCCATGGAAGCAACTTGCATAGCTAAATCTTTTGTTAACTCGTCAGCTTTATCAATAGCTTTATCTAAACCAACAATGGCAGCAATTTTATCGATGTGAGTATAAGCACCAACATAAGGAGCTTCTAATCTTTCAAAAGCTGTAATGTCTATTTTTTCACCAATAACACCAGTTTGCTCAATTAATTTCTCAGCAACTGAAATACCATTAAAATCGGCATTTAAGAAATCTTCTTTATTTGTATGGTTAATGGCTATGTTTACAAATTCTTCAGCTAAAGCTTTAAAAGAATCGTTTTTTGCTACGAAATCAGTTTCGCAAGCTAGCACGATAGCAACACCAACAGTATTATTGTCATTGATTTTTGTGATTGCTACACCTTCAGTAGATTCTCTATCTGCTCTTTTTGCAGCAACTTTTTGACCCTTTTTACGTAATACTTCAATAGCTTTATCAAAATTTCCTTCTGCTTCTACCAAAGCATTTTTACAATCCATCATTCCTGCACCTGTAGTTTCTCTAAGTTTTTTTACATCTGCAGCACTAATTTTTACTGTATTTTCCATGATTTATTTAATATAAAAGTCGTTTAATTATTTTTGAGAAAAGAACCAAACGACTTATAAAGGTTTAATTTAATTTGAGTTTATTCTTCCTCTTCTTGAACTGCTGCTTTAGCTTTTTTAGCTTTAGGCTTTTTAGTGTCTGAACCTTCAGATTTTGAAGATTTTTCTGCTTTTCTTTCAGCTAAACCTCCTGCAATTGCATCAGTTACATGTGATAAAATTTTATCAATTGATTTTGAAGCATCATCATTTGCTGGGATAACATAATCAACTTGACGTGGATCAGAGTTGGTGTCTACCATAGCAAAGATTGGAATGTTTAATTTTTGTGCTTCTTTAATTGCGATATGTTCACGCTTAATATCAACTACAAACAATGCTCCTGGAAGACGAGTCATATCAGAAATAGAACCTAAGTTCTTTTCTAGTTTTGCTCTTAAACGATCTACTTGTAAACGTTCTTTCTTTGAAAGCGTCATGAATGTTCCGTCTTTTTTCATTCTATCAATTGAAGCCATTTTCTTAACAGCTTTTCTAATAGTTACAAAGTTGGTTAACATTCCACCTGGCCATCTTTCAGTGATGTAAGGCATTTTTACGTTTCCTGCTTTTTCAGAAACAATATCTTTTGCTTGTTTTTTGGTAGCAACGAATAATATTTTTCTACCTGATGCTGCTATTTTTGCTAAAGCTTGAGATGCTTCGTCTAATTTTGCAGCCGTTTTATATAGATTGATAATGTGAATTCCATTACGCTCCATATAGATGTAAGGAGCCATGTTTGGATCCCATTTTCTGGTAAGATGTCCAAAGTGAACACCACCATCTAGTAAGTCTTTTACTTCTACTTTTGCCATTTTGTAATAGTTTACGTTCTGTTGAATTAGCAATGATTAAGTGGTCATTTTTAAAATCGCCTTAACCATTTAGATGCTAAACTAAATCGTGACTTTCAATTTTATCGAAACGTCATCGACAACAATAACTGGGTTAAATTTTGTTTTGTATTAACGTTTAGAGAACTGGAATTTCTTACGCGCTTTCTTCTGTCCGAATTTCTTACGCTCAACCATTCTTGGGTCTCTTGTTAATAATCCTTCAGGCTTTAAAATACCTCTGTTTTCTTCGTTTAATTCGCACATTGCACGAGATAAAGCTAAACGTACAGCTTCTGCCTGACCTGTAACACCACCTCCATATACATTTACTTTTACATCAAAGTTTTTTTCGTTGTCAGTCATTACTAACGGTTGGTTTACTTTGTACTGTAAAGTAGCTGTTGGAAAATAAGTGTTAACATCTTTTTTGTTTACTGTGATGTTTCCTTTTCCTTCTGAAACATAAACACGAGCAACAGCCGTTTTTCTACGGCCAATTTTGTGAATTACTTCCATCTAGTTAACTTCGTTTAAGTTAATTGCTTTTGGTTTTTGAGCTTCGTGAGCATGCTCTGAACCAACAACAACATTTAAATTACGGTATAAATCTGCTCCTAATTTGTTTTTAGGAAGCATTCCTTTTACTGACTTTTCTACTAATCTTGCAGGATCTTTTCCAAACATTTCTGTAGCAGAAAGCGTTCTCTGACCACCTGGATAACCTGTGTGACGAATGTACGTTTTGTCATTCCACTTGTTTCCTGTTAAGTTGATCTTCTCGGCATTGATAACAATAACATTATCTCCGCAATCAACGTGTGGTGTAAAGTTAGGCTTGTGTTTACCTCTTAAAAGTATCGCTACTTTTGAAGCTAAACGACCTAATGTCTGACCTTCAGCATCAACCAAAACCCACTCCTTGTTAACAGTAGCTTTGTTTGCTGAAATCGTTTTGTAGCTTAATGTGTCCACACTAAATAATTTTCTTAATTAAACATTCCTCTCTCAAAAAGAGTTTGCAAATTTACAATTATATATTTGATTAACAAACTCTAAAGCTACTTTATTTTTAGGGTAATTATACCTGTTTTAAGCACAAGCAATTTTAACAGCCAAAAACTGTTAATTAGCGTTAATATTTTGTAAAAATTTTTAACTAATTGCAACATTAATAATAGTTTTAGGTCTTTAGAAAGTAAAATATAGAATGTTTTAAGGTAAGTAGCATTAAAAACAGTTACGTTTCAATACATAATTTTTAAGATTGGCTACATTTTATTTTTTAATAAATCTATGAGTTATAGATTTGCATTATCAATCAATCAAAAACTATTCAGTTCATGAAACTACAAATCAAATTGTTAGTCATTATCGTATTGACTGCAAATTTCACTTTCGCTCAAAATACCTTAACTAAATATGAAAAACGTGTTTATACCACTAAGTCTATAACAGATAAAGAACCACCAACTATTGATGGTGTTTTAGATGAAGACTCTTGGAATCTTGTTGAATGGACAACTGATTATATTGAATTTGAACCAGATGTTGGTACTGCACCTACAGAACAAACTAAGATGAAAATTATTTATGATGATAAAAATCTTTACATAGCATTTAAATGTTATCAGGCAGATCCTTCAACTATTGAAAAACGAATGGGAAGACGTGATAGTTTTTCAGGAGATTGGGTTGAAATTAATTTTGACAGTTATAATGATGATAGAACTGCATTTTCTTTTACAGCTTCAGTTTCTGGAGTAAAAGGGGACGAATTTATTTCAGATAATAGCAACTTTGACACAAGCTGGAATCCAATATGGTACTTAGGAACTCAAATTGATGACGATGGCTGGACAGCGGAAATGAGAATACCATTAAGCCAATTACGATTTGGTAACGAACAGGAACAAGTTTGGGGTTTACAATCTACTAGGCGCTATTTCAATAACGAAGAACGCTCCGTTTGGCAACCAGTTCCAGCAAATCCTCCAGGTTGGGTAAGTGAGTTTGGAGAATTAAGAGGGTTAGTTGGCCTAAAACCACAAAATCAACTTGAGCTACAACCTTATGCTTTAACAAAGCTAGACACTTATGAAGCACAAGCAGGGAATCCTTTCAGAGATGGTAATGACACAAAATTAACAGGAGGGTTGGATGCTAAAATAGGCATTACTAATGATCTTACATTAGATTTGACAATCAACCCTGATTTCGGGCAAGTGGATGCTGATCCAGGTGCTATTTCATTGGATGATTTTGAGATTTTTTTTCAGGAAAGAAGACCGTTCTTTGTAGAGAACAAAAACGTATTCGATTTTAGAGTTGGTGGTGGAGCTGATAATGTATTTAACTCAAGGCGTATAGGCCGTGCACCACAAGGTTACACAAGTGCAAATGGAGACTTAGGTGAATATGAGGATATTCCAAATGCTACAACTATTTTGGGTGCAGCAAAATTTAGTGGTAAAACCAAAAGTGGTTGGGCAATTGGTATTCTTGAAAGTATGACAGCAAAAGAGTATGGGGAGGTAAAACTGGACGAACGCCAAGATGTGCTTAACGCTTTATCAGAAGTTGGAGAAGAACGTGAAGAATTGGTAGAGCCTTTTACAAATTACTTAGTAGCAAGAGCGCAAAAAGATTTTAACGATCGCAACTCTTATGTAGGTGCAATTTTTACATCAACTAATAGAAGTTTAGAAGAGAATGTTAGTTTTTTACACAAAAGCGCTTATACAGGAGGATTGGATTTTAGGCATAATTGGAAAAATAGAACTTATTATATAGATGGTAACATAACAATGAGCAATGTTACTGGAAGTAAAGAAGCTATTTTGAGAACACAAACATCCATTGGACACCTTTTTCAAAGAGTTGATGCAGGACATGTTGATGTTGATCCAAACAAAACTTCTTTGACTGGTACAGGAGGACGTATTGAAATAGGTAAAGGAGGAGGTGGAAATTGGCGATATAATATTGGTGCTAATTGGAAGTCTCCAGAACTAGAACTTAACGACCTTGGGTTTTTACGACAAGCAGATGACATAAGGCAATATACCAATGTTAGACGCTTGTTTAATAAGCCAACCAGTTGGTACCGACAAGCAAATTTTGGCTTTGAATTATCTACAGCATTTGATTTTGAAGGTAATTATAACAGAATTCAATATCAGCTAAATGGGAATATCAATTTTAAAAATAACTATTGGACAGATTTTGGGGCAGCACATAAACCTAGAATTTTCATCAATACGTTTTTAAGAGGAGGGCCTCGTTGGAAGTTTAATGAAGAAAATTTTTGGTTTCTATTTGCTGGAACAGATCAACGAAAAAAGCTGAGTTTTAGGGCTGGACATGTAAATTCTAAAGCAACCCAAAAGCAATTTGGTCTTAATCGGTACGAAGTAGGAATGAGATACCAACCATTAAATTCCTTAAGCCTATCTCTTGATGTAGAATATGCTGAAAACCCTAACAGAACTCAGTATGTTACACAAAGAGACTTTTCAGGAACACCAAGATACATTTTAGGTGAAATAAAAAACGATGATTTAAGTGCAACATTAAGAGTTAATTATAACATCAATCCAAACTTAACGATTCAATATTACGGCCAACCATTTATTTTTAAAGCAAAATATTCCAACTTCAATTTTGTAAACAATTCTATAGCTGAAAATTTAAACGATCGTGTCACTTGGTATGATAACAACCAAATTGATTTTGAGAATGGACTATATTCTATTGATGAGGATACAGATGGTACTGTAGATTATTCTTTTAGAAATCCAGATTTTGCTTTTGTGCAATTCCGTTCAAATCTAGTAGTCCGTTGGGAATATATTCCAGGTTCTGAAGTGTTTTTGGTTTGGTCTCAGGGTATTAATGGACTTGGAGATGTTAATAATAGTTTTGGCGATATAATTGACAACCAATTATTTAGTCAGAAACCACAAAACACCTTTTTAATAAAGGCAACATACCGATTTGTATTATAATTTTAATCAATATCTAGCTTAATCTAAATTAAAAGGGATTCTTTTTAAAGCTACATTTCCGTTGCTAATAACCATTAAAACATCTTGTAAAGCCATGATGTTTGTTAAAGGGTTTTTAGGAAGAAGAATCAAATCTGCTTCTTTGCCAACTTCAACTGTACCAGTTTGGTTTTCTAAACCTAATAATTCAGCGGCAATTTTTGTAGCAGATTGCAAGGCTTGAAAATTTGTCATCCCTAATCTCACAAAATGTTCAGCCTCTAAGGACACTCGAGTTGTGCTCTCAGCACTATAATCATTATCAGCACCTGTAGCTATTTTTACGCCTAAGGCAATCGCATTTTTAACAGCACTCTCCGCTTCTGGCATCATGAACTTGCCTCTTAATTCAAGTGTTGGATTGCTGTATTCGCCTCCAGGTATTTTTAGATCTTCAATGGTTATTAAGGTTGGCACCAAATACACGCCTTTTGCTTTCATTAAAGACAATGTTTCTTTACTTAAATAGGTTCCATGTTCAATGCTTAAGGCGCCTGCTTCAACCGCCGCTCTCGCGCCTTCATCACCATGTGCATGAACCATCACTTTAAGGTTGTGCTTTGCCGCTTCGTCAACTACAACTTTAAGTTGTTCAGTTGTATAAGTTTGTTGCCTTGGGTCGGTCTCAGGTAAGCCAGCGCGCTCTGTACCTCTGGTTTTAATAACATTGGCACCTCTGTCTGCATTTATCTTAACAAGCAGTCTTAGTTCATCATCTGTTCTAACACCATTACTTAAAACACTTAGCCTAGGATCTGCCAAAATGGTTTCACCCAAATGAGGTGTTACATAAACACCTGCACTTATAACATCTGGACCAGGAATAACGCCTGTTTTGGATAAATTGGCTAGAGAAACATCTTGATAAGAAGATGTACTTGCTGACCTAACAGTTGTTACACCTGAATTAAGAGCTCTTTCTGCAGCTTTTAAATCACTGATGTGCGTATGCGCATCTATCATTCCAGACATCATATAATAACCAAGGCCATCAATCACAATATAATCTTTTGGGTTTTCAATAAGTTGTTTCCCAATCCATTCTATACTGCCATCTTTTATTTTTATTGAAGAATTTTCAATGATTTTTTCTGAATTACCATCAAAAATATGCACGTTTTTGATGTATAAATTTTGAGAGCTTACCGTAGTTAATACAAAAAAGAATAGAACAAAGTTAGATAGTTTCATGACAAATATTTTATAAGTTTTTATTAATCTTAATGTGCCTCTAACCAATTATCACCAATATCTAAATCCACGTCTAGAGGTACTTCAAGTTTGTAAGCATTTTCCATTTCATTTTTTACCAAGATTTTAATGGCTTCTAATTCTGGTTTATATACATCAAAAACCAATTCGTCATGCACTTGCAAAAGCATTTTTGTTTTGTATTTGCCTTCATTTAGCTTGTTGTGAATGTTTATCATGGCCATTTTTATGATATCTGCAGCACTACCTTGTATTGGAGCATTTACAGCATTTCGTTCAGCAGCACCTCTTACAACTGCATTTCTAGAATTGATATCTTTTAAATAACGACGTCTTCCTAAAACAGTCTGTACATAGCCATTTTCTCTAGCAAAATCTACTTGTTCACTAATAAAATTTCTAAGTTTTGGATAAGTTGCATAATATGTGTCTATCAACTCTTTGGCTTCAGTTCTGTTTAAATCGGTTTGGTTACTCAAACCAAAAGCAGACACACCATAAATAATACCGAAATTTACCGTTTTGGCATTGCTACGTTGCTCACGAGTCACCTCATTTAAAGGTACATTAAACACTTTTGAAGCTGTAGAGGCATGAATGTCTTCACCTTTTTTAAAGGCTTCAATCATGTTTTCCTCTTGACTTAAAGCTGCGATGATTCGCAATTCTATTTGACTGTAATCTGCTGCTAAAAGGGTGTAATCTTCATTTCGAGGAATAAAAGCTTTTCTTACTTGCCGTCCGCGTTCTGTTCTAATTGGAATATTCTGCAAGTTTGGATTATTACTACTCAAACGACCTGTAGCAGCAACGGTTTGCATATAATCGGTATGGACTCTTCCAGTTGAAGGTTCAACTTGCGTTGGTAAAGCATCTACATAAGTACTTTTTAATTTAGTAAAACCTCGATAATCTAAAATATGCCTGATTATTTCATGGTCTTTCGCGAGATAAGATAAAATATCTTCACTAGTTGCATATTGTCCTGTTTTGGTTTTTTTAGGCTTATCAACCAATTTTAGTTTATCAAATAAAATATCGCCAAGTTGCTTGGGAGAGGCAATATTGAACTCTTCTCCAGCAATAACATATATCTTTTTTTCTAAGTATTTTATGTCGTTTTCTAATTCTACTGATAATGAATTTAGGAATTTATCATCAAGGTTAATGCCTTCCAATTCCATAGAGGCAAGCACTCGAAGCAACGGAATTTCAATCTCGTCAAACAATTTTTGGGTATTGGCTTCGCCTAATTCTTTTTCAAAATGTTCTTTAAGTTGAAGTGTAATATCTGCATCTTCAACAGCATATTCGGTTTGTTTGTCTAAAGGCACTTCTCGCATCGAGAGTTGATTTTTACCTTTTTTGCCAATTAAGGTTTCTATGGAAATTGGCGTGTAATTCAAATACGTTTCAGCCAGCACATCCATGTTGTGTCTCATATCTGGATTGATGAGGTAATGCGCCAACATGGTATCAAACAGTTTTCCTTTTACATCTACGTTATATTTTGCAAGTACTTTAATATCGTACTTTAAATTCTGACCAATTTTTTCAATGGATTCGTTCTCAAAAAACGGTCGAAGCTGCTCAATAAGTTCTTTTGCATCATCTCTATTTTCAGGAAAAGGCAAGTAAAATCCTTTGCCAACTTCCCATGAGAAAGCTATACCAACTAACTCAGCAGTTATAGGATTGATACTTGTAGTTTCAGTATCAAAGCAAACAGATGCTTGCTGCATTAAATTATTAATGAACAATTTTGTTGCCATTCCTGGAGTAACACTTTGGTAAAAATGAGATGTGGTTTCTGCAGTTTTTCTGCTGTATTCAGAAATAGTTCCAGAATCTTCTGAAGTATTGGAACCAAACAACGAAAACTGTCCTGCTCCTGCTGCAACTTTTTCTTTTGGAGTAGTTTTAACTTCTTTTGTTGCTAAGGTTGTTTCAGTTGAAGGTTCAGATGCTTCTGCTGAAAAGGTTTTTAAGAAGTTTTCTGTTAATCGTCTAAACTCTAATTCCTGAAAAATTTCAGTAACTTTTTGAATATCAGGATGATCAAGCTCAAAATCTTTAGCGTCAAAGGTAACTGGAACATCAAGCATAATACGAGCTAATTCTTTTGAAAGCATACCTAATTCTTTTGCAGCTTCAACTTTCTCTTTCATTTTTCCTTTCAACTCATGTGTATTTGCCAGCAAACCTTCCATGCTCCCATATTGTTGAATGAATTTTTTAGCAGTTTTCTCTCCAACTCCAGGAAGTCCAGGAATATTATCACTTGAATCTCCCATCATGCCTAAAAAGTCTATCACTTGTTCGGGACGCTCCACTTCAAATTTCTTTTGCACTTCAGCAATTCCCCAAGTTTCATAACCGCCTCCAAACGATTTTGGACGATACATAAATATATTTTCAGAAACCAATTGAGCGAAATCCTTATCAGGTGTCACCATAAAAGTTTGGTAACCTTCTTTCTCAGCTTGCTTAGAGAGTGTTCCAATAACATCATCAGCTTCGTAGCCATCCTTTACCATAATTGGAATATGCATAGCCTTTAATATGTCTTGAATGTAAGGAACTGCAACCTTAATAGCTTCAGGAGTTTCATCTCTATTGGCTTTATAAGCCTCAAACATTTCAACCCTGTCAACGCTTCCTCCCTTATCAAAACAAACAGCTAAATGGTCAGGACGCTCTCTTTTAATCACGTCCAAAAGTGAATTCATAAATCCCATAATAGCTGAAGTATCAACGCCTTTTGAATTGATTCTTGGGTTTTTTATAAAGGCATAATAACCACGAAAAATTAAAGCATAGGCATCGACTAAGAAGAGACGTTTTTGTTCTGACATTGGTTTGAATTTGTAAGAATTTCAAAGCTACAAAACTATTTTGATTTTTGTTTAATGAATCTTGTTTTGATGATTTAATATCATAACATCGCAATATTGCAATAATACGATGTTAAAAAAATAACTTCTTGAACTATTTTATTGACAAGTAAAAAATCAAAAGCGTATTTTTGAAAACTAAAAAGTCTGTAATAATGAACACATTTTCAATCGCCATACATGGAGGTGCAGGTACCTTAGTGAAGGGATTAATGACTCCTGAGTTAGAAGCTGAATATAAATTAGCCTTAAAAATTGCTAGAGATAAAGGCTATGAAGTTCTTGAAAGAGGTGGTTCAGCTCTTGATGCTGTTGAAGTGGCTGTAAAACTTTTAGAAAACTCTCCACTATTTAACGCTGGAAAAGGCAGTGTGTTTACTAATGAAGGCACTCATGAAATGGATGCTTCTATTATGGAAGGAAAAACGTTGGAAGCTGGTGCAGTGAGTTTGATTACAGGCATTAAAAATCCAGTGAGTTTAGCAAGAGATGTGATGGAAAAAAGTTACCATGTATTTTTAGCTGGCGATGGTGCCATGAAATTTGCTAAAGGTTTAGGCTATAAGTTGGAATCGCCAGAATACTTTTACGATGAAGTAAGATACAAACAATGGCAAGGCATTAAAGACAGTGATAACTTTCAATTAGATCACAGTGTAAAAAAGGATGGTAAATTCGGAACCGTTGGAGCTGTTGCTTGCGATCAATTTGGAAACATAGCTGCTGCGACATCAACTGGTGGTATGACCAATAAAAAATGGGGAAGAGTAGGAGATTCACCAATGGTTGGAGCAGGAGTTTATGCAAATAATAAAACATGTGCAGTGAGTTGCACTGGAAGTGGTGAGTTTTTTATTAGAGGAGTTGTTGCTTATGATGTGTCTTGTTTAATGGAGCATAAGGGTTTGTCGCTTAAAGATGCTTCCAACGAGGTGATTCACAAACGCATACTTGATATTAAAGGTGATGGAGGCTTAATTGCCGTTGATGCCAAAGGGAATATTGCCATGCCATTTAACACTGAAGGTATGTATCGCGCTTTTAAAACGTCTAAAGGAGAAGAAGATATTTTTATTTACAAAGATTAAAGGTAGCTGAACTTTTCGAAGCTAAATAAACGAAGCCTCAATAGGTAATACACTAACTTTTCTATTCTTAATATCGTATTGGTCACCATTAGAAAGTACATGAACAATCATGTGTGTCATGGTCATTGGAGTTCCTTCTTTTAGCAGTTTTTCATTGTTATGTGAAAGCTCAGAACCATCAAAGACAATTGCCATTCCAGAGCCAATAACAGTGCAGTCATTTCCATTTTTAATAATCATTCCAGTATCTTCAGCTAAACCAATTCCTAACAAATCAGGAAATTTTGCAACAGCTTCTGATACGCGACCAAAACGTCCTCTTTGAATAAAATGGGTGTCAATCATTAATTCAGGTATTAAACTTAAACCCTTAAACATGGTTACTGCGCCTTTAACAAAGGCTTCTCTTGGGCTTCCACCAGCAATCATTTCATTGGTCATGGCCATTGCTCCTGCGCTTGTTCCAGCAATTACAAAACCTTCTTCATTTTGATAACGATCTAGAAGTATTTTATGAATGGTTGTGCCTCCAATACGCTTAGTAATTTTAGATTGATCACCTCCAGAAAACATTATGCAATTGGCTTTTTTTATGGCCTCAATAACCTCAGGCTTTTCTGAATCTTTTTTGCTTTTTATGTTTAGTACGCTTACATTTTTACACCCTAAAGTTGTAAAAGCTTCAGTATAATTTTCTCCTACTTCAATAGGTATGCTCGAGGCAGTTGGTATTACTACAATGTTTGCATCAGTTCCACCTGCTTCTTTTACCACATGATAAAGGATACCTTCATCAATAAATTCAAGCGTATACATTTCATTGGCCTCTAATCCTTTATCTTCATTTCCACCTATTGGAATTAATGTGCCTTTAATTTTTGTCATAAATAAGCTCTTAAATTTTAAGATTGAGCAAAAATAAGGTAATTTTTTATTAGAAAAATGTATATATTTATAATCTTTCACCTAAATTAATATAAAACCAATCATGTATGAAGATTAGAGAAATTAATGCCATGAGAGGGCCAAATTATTGGTCAGTAAGACGTCATAAACTAATAGTAATGGTTTTAGACCTTGAAGAAATGGAGGAGCTTCCTTCCAACAAAATAGATGGCTTTTATGATAGGCTAAAAAAAATGTTTCCTAGCATGTATGAGCATCGTTGCTCAGTAGGTGAACCAGGAGGGTTTTTTCAACGTGTGGAAGAAGGGACTTGGATGGGACATATTATTGAGCATATTGCTCTAGAAATACAAACCCTTGCAGGAATGGATGTTGGTTTTGGTAGAACACGAGGCTATGGAGAGCATGGTGTTTATAGTGTGGTCTTTGCCTATATGGAAGAGTCAGTTGGACGTTATGCTGCTGAAGTATCTGTTAAGATTTGTGAGTCTTTGATAAAAGGGGAAGATTATGACATGTCTGATGATATACAAAAAATGCGAGAACTACGTGAAGATGACCGTTTAGGACCAAGTACTGGTTCTATAGTTGAAGAAGCAGAAGCCAGAGGAATTCCATGGATTCGATTAAATAAGTATTCATTATGTCAGCTTGGTTATGGAGCCAATCAAAAACGCATTCAAGCTACTGTAACCAGTGAGACAAGTAGTATTGGTGTTGAATTGGCTTGTGATAAAGAAGACACTAAATTTCTTTTAGAGCAAGCTGAAGTCGAAGTGCCACGAGGTGATATTATTAGGCGTGAACGAAGCCTAGAAGAAGCTTGCCGTTACGTTGGCTATCCTTTGGTTATAAAACCAATTGATGGTAACCATGGACGTGGAATAACAGTTGATATACAAAATTATGAAGATGCTCTTGAAGCCTTCAGACATGCAAAAGAAAGCTCAAAAAGCGGAGCCATTATTGTTGAAAAATTTATTGTTGGAGAAGATTATAGATTGCTGGTCATTAATAATAAGTTGGTGGCTGCTGCAAAACGAACTCCAGCACATGTTATTGGAAATGGGAAATCAACTGTTCAAGAATTGATTGATGAAGTAAATAAAGACCCTCGAAGAGGTTATGGTCATGAAAATGTTTTAACACAAATTACAGTTAATGAGCTAACCAAAACCATTATAAAGGATGCTGGCTATACATTAGAATCAGTCGTTCCTGATGGAGAAAGACTTATTCTTAAGGACACAGCAAATTTAAGTACAGGAGGAACAGCTGAAGACGTTACTGATATTGTGCATCCAGCAAATGTGAGTATGGCTGAGCGAATTTCAAAAATAATCGATCTTGATATCTGTGGTATTGATATAATGACAACCGATATAACTAAACCTTTATCTGAAACAGGTGGTGCAGTTTTAGAAGTTAACGCAGGACCAGGTTTTAGAATGCACTTAGCGCCAACTAGTGGATTACCACGTAATGTTGCTGCTCCAGTTATAGATAAATTATTCCCTAAAAAGGGTGATACAGGACGTATTCCAATTATAGCCATAACTGGAACCAACGGAAAAACAACAACGTCTCGTTTAATGGCTCATATTGCCAAAATGAATGGTTATCGCGTTGGTTATACCACTAGTGATGGAGTTTATATACAAAACAGATTACTTATGTCAGGTGATTGTACAGGACCTGCAAGTGCAGAATTTGTCCTTAAAGACCCAACCGTAAACTTTGCAGTTTTAGAATGTGCCAGAGGCGGATTGTTAAGAGCTGGTTTAGGATTTAAAAAGTGTGATGTGGCCATTGTAACCAATGTCGCAGCAGACCATTTAGGTCTTAAAGGAATTCACACCATTGAGCAATTAGCAAAAGTAAAAGGCGTAATACCTGAAACCGTACTTCCTAATGGATATGCAATTTTAAATGCTGATGACGATTTAGTCTATGATATGAGACGTTCTGTAGAGTGTAATGTTGCTTTATTTTCAATGGATGAGAACAACCCAAGAATTAAAGCATTACAACGATTAAACGGAATCACAGCTGTTTACGAAAATGAATATGTAACTATTTGTAGAGGTGTTTGGAAAATGCGTATAATGAAAGCTGAACATATTCCATTAACCTATGGAGGGAAAGCGAAATTCATGATTCAAAATGTGCTTGGAGCTGTTTTGGCTGCTCATGTACAAGGTATCAGTATTGAAGATATTAAAGCGGCACTTGAAACCTTTATTCCTTCGGCATCTCAAACTCCTGGAAGATTGAATTTATTTAAGTTCAATGATTTTACAATTTTATTAGATTATGCTCACAATCCTGCTGGAATGAGGGCTTTAAAGAAGTTCACAGACGAACTGGAAGCAACAGTAAAAGTTGGGATCATCGCAGGTGTTGGTGATAGGCGAGAAGAGGATACAAATGAAATTGGAAGCATTGCTGCCGAAATGTTTGATGAAATCATAATACGTCAAGATAAACGCTTACGTGGCAGAACGGAGGAAGAACTCATTAAGATGCTAAACGATGGTATCCAAATGAAAGATCCAAACAAAAAAACAACGATTATACCCTCTGAAAAAGAAGCCATAAAGTTTGCAGTAAAAAATGCTGTAAAAGGATCGCTTATTATATTATGTAGTGATGTGATTCCTGATGCTTTGGACTTGGTGAAGCATTTTAAAGAACAAGAAGCCAAAGGCGAATTGAACTATGCGGATTAAATAAACAAACGATTTATATAAAAAAGCATCTCAATTTTGAGATGCTTTTTTTATTGTATATTTAAAGGACTAACTGTTTAAAGCAGTATCTCCTTTTATTTGTAAGCTTTTAATATAAGCATTAATACTTATAATGTCTTGGCTCTTTTTAAAGTTCATAAGTGTTTGCTCTAAAGGATTTGTACTAATATGTTCTGTTTTCTTTTTAGCAGCAACTTCAACTTCAGTCTTTATAGTAGTATTAAGCTCAGTTTTAGCATTTTCATCACTGTTTTGAGCAGTCATCATGAAAGGGACAACTAAAATTGCTAATGTTAATATTACTTTTTTCATCATTTCTATTCTTGTAGGTTTCTGAAGCAAATAAACAACCGAACCTCCTCTGATGCTGAATATATTTGATGAAGTGCATAAAAATTTGGTTTTTTAGGAGCAGTGAACAAGAACTATCGATGAACTGCATTTTCTGACCTTGCCATTAAACCTTTAAAATATGCATTTTACAGATGATAGATGTATTTTAACCGTTCCACGGAATACAAATTTATTTATATGTAGGAAAAAACTGATTATCGAATTTATTCCTTATTAAAGTAATCTGATTGTATTTGTTCATTTATACCATCTTGAAACTTAGTCATACTGAAATATTGATGAATAGAGTAATGTCCAGTTTCACCTTGTTTGTTTACAGCGATATAACCAACTTGAAAATCTTTGTAGTTACTATTTGGTTTATTGACTATTCTACTAATAGCTTCTTCACAGGCTTCTTGAGGTGATTTTCCTTGGCGCATTAATTCTACAACTAAAAAACTACCAACGGTTTTTACAACCTCTTCACCCAATCCGGTTGCGACACATGCACCTATTTCATTATCTACAAATAAACCTGACCCAATGATTGGGCTATCTCCAACTCGTCCAGCCATTTTATAAGCCAATCCACTTGTTGTGCATGCTCCAGAAATATCACCATTTTTATCAATGGCTAACATACCTATAGTATCATGATTTTCGATATTGATAATAGGTTTGTATTTGGCTTCAACTTTCCATTTTTCCCAAGCTTCTTTTGATGCTTCAGTTAATAAATCTTCAGCTTCAAAACCTTGCTCTAAAGCAAATTTTTGGGCACCATCACCAGCTAACATCACATGCGGAGTGTCTTCCATTACTTTTCTAGCTACTGAAACAGCATGTTTAATATTTTTTAGATAAACTACAGCACCACAATTACCATGATTATCCATAACACAAGCATCTAAAGTTACATTACCATCTCTATCAGGTAAACCACCTTTGCCAACAGATTGTCCTTTTTCGTTAGCTTCTTCCACTTTGCATCCTTGTTCGACAGCATCTAATGCTGTTCCACCAGCTTGAAGTACTTCCATGGCTTTTGCGGTGGCATCAATAACATGCCAAGTGGCAATAACCAAAGGTAATGATGCTTTATTTGTAGCGATTACTGATTTTTTTTCTTCTGAAGTGTTTTCAACACAACTGGCTAATGTGTTGCCAACAGCAAGGCCAACTCCAGTGAGTGATGCATTTTTTATAAAGTTTCTGCGTTTCATAGTATTACATTTTAATTTTTTTGTCCGAATTTCTATTCTTGCTCATTGAGTAAGGTAAGTCTTCATCTTTACTTCCCCAATTTTTGTTGGGCTTATTGTTCATTTCAAAATTCAATAAACCTCCATTTTGGATAGCATCGTAGGTTAAATAATTTTTTGAATACGATGAATTGTTTAAAGAAGCCGACTGAATATAAAAATTATCTTCAGAATTGTTGTCTGCTTCAATAACAAATGTATTACCATTCTCTAAGTGCATGGTTGCTTTTTTAAATAATGGGCTACCAATGATATATTCATCTGTTCCAGGTGTTACTGGATAAAACCCAAGCGCACTAAATACATACCACGCTGAGGTTTGTCCGTTGTCTTCGTCACCACAATAGCCATCAGGAGTCGCACTGTATAAGGTTGTGAGCACATCCCTTATTTTTTCTTGTGTTTTAAAAGGAACGCCTGCATGGTTATATAAATAAATCATGTGTTGTATGGGTTGATTACCATGTGCATAATTTCCCATATTCACGATTTGCATTTCACGGATTTCGTGAATGGTAATGCCATAATAGGAATCGTCAAAATCTGGAGGCATGGTAAACACACCATCCAATTGCTTAATGAAATTTTCTTTACCACCCATTAAATTGGCTAAACCTTCAACATCTTGAAACACAGACCACGTGTAGTGCAAACTATTGCCTTCGGTAAAGGCATCTCCCCATTTTAAAGGGTTAAAAGGGGATTGAAACGTACCATCTTCATTTTTTCCACGCATTAAGTTGGTGGATGGGTCAAATACATTTTTATAGCGTTCGGATTGTTTGTAAAATTTTTCAGCAATGTCGGTTTCACCTAATTTTTCTGCCATTTGAGCAATTGTGAAATCAGCGTAAGCATATTCTAAGGTTCTTGCAACGTTTTCGTTGACACCAATATCGTAAGGCACATAACCCAAGCTGTTGTAATATTCTAATCCTTCCCTGCCCACAGATTCTACAGGTCTTCCTTTTTCAACTTCGGCATTTTTTAAGATGGCTTCGAATAGTGTTGCAGTATCTTTGTCATTAACGTTGCCTTTTAAAAATGCATCAGCAATTATTGGTGCCGAATTGGAACCGATCATACAATCACGATGCCCAGGACTTGCCCATTCTGGTAGCCAACCCGATTCTTTATAGGTGTTTGCCAATCCTTCCATAATCTGGCTGTTCAGTTCAGGATACATCATATTAAAGAAAGGGAAAACCGCTCTAAACGTATCCCAGAAACCATTATCTGTAAACATATAACCTGGGCGTACCTCACCATTGTAAGGGCTGTAATGCACGATGTTATTATTGGCATCGTACTCATAAAATTTTCTTGGGAATAGTAGCAAGCGATACAAACAGGAATAAAAAGTCCTGATGTTATCAATGTTATCATCCTCAATTTGGATTTTGTTGAGCTCGGTTTCCCAAGCTTGTTTTGCTTTTTGTTTGGTGGTTTCAAAAGAGTCATCGCCAATTTCCCTATCTAAATTAAGCTGTGCTTGCTCTGGACTAATGAATGATGAGGCTACTTTTACATTGACCACTTCGCCTTTTTTAGTTTTAAAACCAATGATGGCACCAACGTGTTCGCCCTCGCTATCTGTGGTATTTTCTTGTAGTGTCCAATCGTCTGTCCAAGTGTGGTTGATTTCGAAGTCTTTATCAAATTCGGCAACAAAATAATTATGGAAATTATCTGGAACACCTCCTGAATTATTTCGGCAATAGCCAATGATTTTACGTTCTTCTGGAATAATTTTGACCATAGAGCCTTTAAAGAAAGCATCTAGCATGATGTATGATTTATCAGATTCCGGAAAGGTAAACCTAAACTGTGCAGCACGTTCGGTTGGTGTGACTTCTACTTTAGTGTCATAATCTGCCAAATACACTTCATAGAAATGTGGTTTTACGGTTTCTACTTTATGTGAAAACCATGACTGACGCTCTTCTTCTTTGTATTTTAAATCGCCAGTTACTGCCATAAATGAGAAGGCTGCATAATCGTTTATCCAAGGACTTGGTTGATGCGTTTGCTTAATACCTCGTATTTTATTTTCGTTGTATTTGTAGGTCCAACCATCACCCATTTTTGAGGTCATTGGTGTCCAGAAATTCATTCCCCAAGGTGTGGCAATAGCTGGATAGGTGTTTCCGTTTGAGAGGCTGTATTTAGAATCTGTTCCCATTAAAGGGTTTACATAATCAACTAAATCTTTTTGTTTTAATGTAATTTTTTCAGTTTCACTATCTTGATTTTTGCATGAAAAAACACTAATCATTAGAAGTAATAGTAATACAATTTTGTTTCTCATTTTTTTTGTTGGTTTTATTTGATAATATGTTGTTTTACGCCTTTAAAGGTCATTTGTATTTGCTTGATGGTACCATCGTCATAAAATTCCATTTTATCCAAACATGTCACACGATGGTCTCTCCCTTTATTGGGAATAGGTCGCCTGTGGTACACCATCAACCACTCATCAGTATTAGGAATATTAATGGCTGAATTATGTCCAGCTCCTGTGGCAATGTCTTTATCGGACTCTAAGATAGTGCCAATTCTTTTAAAAGGACCTGTGGCTTTATCAGCCATAGCATACGCCACTTTATAAGTATCGTTTCCCCAACCACCTTCAGACCACATAAAATAATATATGCCTTTTCTTTTAAACATAAAAGGCCCTTCTACATAGCCTTCTGGTGTGATTTCTTTAAATAAATTGTTATCATCCCAAGGAACGATGCCTGTAAAGTCATTGTTTAAAATACCAATATTACAATGTTGCCAACCACCATAAATAATGTAATGTGTGCCATCATCGTCTTTAAATACAAATTGGTCAATAGGTTGTGCTTCATTATAAAAATCTGAAATTAAAGGCTTGCCTAAATAATCTTTATAAGGTCCTGAAGGCGAATCTGCAACAGCAATTCCTATACCTCCTTTGTGGTTGTTTGGATTGTTTTCGTCCCAATAAGGGCCTCCAGGTTTTTGCAAATCGTTTGCTCCAAAAAACAAATAGTATTTGTTGTCCTTTTCTATAATAGATGGTGCCCACATCGCACGTTTTGCCCATTTTATAATGGAGGTGTCCAATACTTTTTCATGCTTTTCCCAAGTCACTAAATCTTTTGAAGAGAAGGCATCAAGAAATACCTGTTCTTCATATTTTGCAGAAAATGTAGGGAACACCCAATATTCATCTTTGAAAACAGCACCTTCAGGATCTGCATACCAACCTTCAGCTATTGGGTTTCCAGAGAATTGTATTTCCTGTTTCTTAGTATTGGGAAGCTCATTTTTCTCTTGGTTTTTGCAACCAAGCAATGTTAGTGTTAAAACAATAATGACGTATACTTTATATTTATAGTTCATCATTTATTGTTTTGGTTTATTAGACATTTCAAAGATGAGTTCGCCACCTTTCATTATATCTTGATGTGATAACAAGTTGTTTTCTAGTACTTTTCCATTGATTGACACACTTTGCACATATACATTCTCTTTACTTTGATTGTTTGCTTTTATCGTCAAAGTTTTTCCATTTTCTAAATGAATTTTCGCCTCTTTAACCAACGGACTTCCCAATGCATAATCTGGCGATCCAGGAGTGACAGGATAAAACCCTAAGCTGCTAAAAATGTACCAAGCGCTCATTTGTCCAGCATCGTCATTGCCACATAAGCCTTCAACGGTTGGGCCATACATGGTGTCCATAATCATACGCACACGAGATTGGGTTTTTTCTGGATGCCCTGTCCAATTGTATAAATATGGAATATGATGCCCTGGTTCGTTGCCATGGACATAGTTGCCAATAATACCATCACGCGTAATGTCTTCGTGTTTTTCAATGTATTTATCATCAATTTCCATAGTAAACAGAGAATCTAGATGCTGAGAGAAGCGTTCTTTTCCACCCATCATATCGACCATTTTATCAATATTTTGCGGCACATAAAGTCCATAATTCCAAGCATTACCTTCAATGAAACCTTGTCCATGTGTGTCCATTGGGTCAAAGTTTTTTCTAAAGGTTCCATCACTCAATTTTGGACGCATATATCCAATTTTTGGATCATATACATTGTTGTAATATTCTGAGCGTTTTAAGAATTCTTCTTCTATTGAAGTATCTCCAACTTTGTTTGCCATTTGTGCAATGCACCAATCGTTATAAGCATATTCTAAGGTTTTTGAAACCGATGAATGGCTTAAATCGTCAGGCACATATTGGTAATCGATGTATTCTCCTAAGCCATCAAAATATCTCACATTTGCAGTATTTACAGATGCCTGTAAAGCACGTTTATGGTCAAAATCGCCAACGTTTTTTGCCATTGCGTCAGCAATGACAGAGGTTGCATGATAGCCAATCATACACCAGTTTTCATTTGCATAATGGCTCCAAATGGGCAACATGTTGTGTACGCTTTGGTCGTGATGTGCCAACATGCTTTTTATCATGTCGTTATTTCGCTCAGGTTGTGTAATGTTGAACAAAGGATGCAAGGCACGATAGGTGTCCCAAAGCGAGAAAATGGTGTAATTGGTAAACCCTTCCGATTGATGAATGTTTTGGTCTAAGCCACGATATTGTCCATCGACATCTTCATATAAAATGGGCGACAAATTGGTATGATACATGGCTGTGTAAAAGGTGGTTTTGTCATCTTCAGTCAGTGTTTCAGCTTCTATTTTAGACAATTCTTTGTTCCATTTTTCTTGAGTTTCTGTTTTGACTTTATTAAAATCCCAATGAGGAATTTCGGCTTCCAGATTCTTTATGGCACCAGCAGAACTCACGTTGGACAACGCAAATTTGAGTTGTATTTGCTCACCTTCATCAGTATCAAAATTAAAATAGGCACGAAGGTCTTTTCCAGCCATTTCCGGAAAATTTTTGTCTTGTTTAAAGCGCCTGTAAAACCCATCATATTTAATCTCATCATACTTTTTATGGCCATAACTTTTAAAGGGTTTAGAGAATTTAGCTGCGAAAAATACTTTTTTATCCCTTGCCCAACCTTTAGTTTGTCTGTAACCAGTAATTGTCGAATCGTTTTCTACACGAATAAATGTCCATACATTTTTATTATCGTGATGATACACATTATAGACCATGTCTAAGATGATATGTGCATCGTTGGATTTTGGAAATGTGTACTGATGAAACCCTACACGCTCACTTGTTGTCAATTCTGCTGTAATGTTGTAACTGTCTAAATCGACTTTGTAATAACCAGGAGAAGCTTCCTCGTTGTCATGCGAAAAGGTCGAGTAAAACCCTTTGCCACCTTCTGCTGTTTCTAGAGGGTCGAGGATTAAATCGCCAGTGGTTGGCATGACTAGAAAATCGCCCAAATCACTATGTCCTGTACCACTAAAATTGGTGTGCGCAAAGCCAATAATGGTCGAATCTCGATATTGATAACCAGCACAATACTCGTAAGTTTCGGTGTTGTAACTGCCATCGTCGTTGTGCATCACTTCAAAATTTGTTTGCGGACTTAACTGTACCATCCCAAAAGGTGCTGTGGCGCCTGGGAATACATGTCCCATTTTACTAGTGCCAATAAAAGGATTGACATATTGCGTATAGTCTTTATTTGAAGAATTGGGTGTTAAGCTTTCTTCTGAAGTGTTTTCGTTTTTACAACTAAACACAATTACTATTAATAACAAGAATACAATTTTTTTATGCATGAGATACTGATTTTTTTGAGTTTTTATATCCAAACCAAAGAATGTATGAATAACAAATTATGATGAATAACAAAGCTGTTTTAAACCCAATTTGGTCTGTTAAGTAACCATATAAAGGCGGAATTAATGCACCACCAACAATAGCTGTACACAATAGACCAGAGCCTTTTGGTTTTAAGTCGCCAATACCATCAATGGATAAGGTGAAAATGGTTGGGAACATGATGGAGTTAAACAGTCCAACTGCTAAAATACTCCACATGCTCACTAAACCTGTGGTACTGATTGAAATTAAAATTAGAGTAATTGCTATGGTTGCAAATATACCAAGTACTTTTCCTGGTTTCATAATACGTGTGAGATACGAGCCAACAAAACGGCCAATCATGGCACCAGACCAATAAAAAGTAACAAACACACCAACGATTGCTTTATTGTCATTTTCGGTAATACCAGAATTCAAGATGCCCTCAGCGATAGATTTCATTAAACCATTCTCTTTAATAACATCAACGAGATTCATATCTAAAAAATAGTTAACTAAGTAACTTCCAATGGCAACTTCGGCACCTACGTAGAAGAAAATACCCAACACACCCAACATTAAATTTTTGTTTTTAAAGGCTTCGGCATAAGTGCCTGTGGAGGTTTCGCTTATCATTTTTGGGAGTTTGGCAAACAAGAAAATCACAGCAATAAGGACAATAAACAAGGCTAACCCTAAAAATGGTGTCTGAACAGCCGAAGCTTCCGCCACTAAATACGTGTCTTTGGCAGCTCCTGTTAAAGCCGCAATTTCGTCTTCGGTTTTTATTTTGTCACTTAATATAAATAAAGCACCAACTGCTGGCGCAATGGCTGTTCCTAAGGAGTTAAAGGCTTGTGATAGGTTTAATCGGCTAGATGCACCATCTTCACTACCCAAAACCGCTACAAACGGATTTGCAGCTACTTGTAAAATGGTCATCCCTCCAGCGAGAATAAAATAGGCTAACATAAAAATGCCAAACACACGATAGGAAGCCGCAGGATAAAACAATAAACAACCTGTTGCCATCGTTAACAACCCAAGAATTATCCCTTTTTTGTACCCAATTTTAGATAAAATATAACTTGCTGGAATAGACAGCAAGAAATAAGCACCAAAAAAAGCGAATTGCACTAAACCTGCTTGAAAGTAGGTTAGTGTAAATAGCTCACGTAAGCGTGGAATTAAAGAATCTACCAATACGGTTATAAATCCCCAAAGGAAAAACAGTGTGGTTAACAGTATGAATGAGGAGCGATAGGATTTTGGTTGGTTCATATCTATTTTGGTTGTTATGTTCTTAATATTAAAAGATTCCTTCGTCATTGCATTCCTTGGAATGACAATTATTTTATAGTGATTTCATCCACAAACAACCAACTGCGTCCATCGTGTTCGTAGCCTAAATGCCATTCTGGTAGTTTGCCAAGTTTTTTACCAATGATTCTTACGTAACGATATTTGGTATTTGGTTGTTTAAATTCAACTGTTTTGATGTCTACTTCATCAGTTGGTGTTATTTCACCGAAAGCATAGTTTCCTATTGACTTAAAGTTGATTCCGTCTTTAGAAACTAAGCATTCCACTTCTGTTGGATAAAATATCCATGATTTTTGATCTTTTAAAAAGTTTACAGAAATGGTGTTGATTGGTTTTTCACTTCCCAAATCAACAGTCGCAATTAAATCTTCGTCAAAATACCCTTGCCAAGTGCCTGTTCTAAAATCGCGAGCACCAACAATGCCATCAATTAACGCATCATTGCCTCCAGCGTTGTATTGGTTGGCGTATTCGGTGCCTAGTGTAATGGAAATATTTGGGTCTATTTTATAAAATGGTGTTTCTATAACAGAGCTTTTTACACCTTCTTTTTCAGAATAGACACTTAATGTTGTTGGTTCAGAAATAGTAAAAGGCACTTCATACTTTTTATAATCTTCTTCTCCAAGCTTGTAAAAAATAGGTGTTTTTTTATCTACATTTTCTAAAACTACTTCTGTTTTACTTTTAAAAGCGACATCACCTTTGGCGATAAATGGCGCTGGAATGATTAGATGATCTTTTATTTCGGTTTTAGGTTCTTGTCCTTCACGACTTCCCCAAACAGCTGGATTATCTGTCATTTGAAATTCTAGAACACCACCATCAACCACTTCGTTGTGATATATAAAGGTTCTGTCTAGAGATTTTCCATTTAGCGTTGCGCTTTCAATATATATATTTGAGTCACTAATATTATGAGCGACAATAGTAAATTGTTTTCCGTTTTCTAAATTGATTGTGGCTTTTGGAAACAAAGGTGTGCCAATGATATATTGGTTGGATGCTGGCGTCACCGAATAAAAACCCATAGAACTTAAAATATACCATGCACTCATTTGTCCACAATCTTCATTTCCCGAAATTCCATCAGGTGCGTTTTGGTATAACTCGGTTAAAATTTGATGCACTCGCTCTTGCGTTTTGTGCGGTTTGTTTACAAAATTGTATAGATATGCCATGTGGTGACTTGGTTCGTTGCCATGAGCATATTGTCCAATTAAACCTGTGATATCTGCCTGATCACGACCAGAAGTTTCGGTTTCAGCGGTAAATAATTCATCAAGATTTTCTTCGAGTTTATCTTTACCACCAAGTAAATTCATAAATCCAGAAATATCTTGTGGCACATAAAAACTATATTGCCATGAGTTGGCTTCGGTATAATTGAAATTGACTTCGTAAGGGTCGAATGGCGCAAACCAAGTATTGCGAAAACGACCTCTCATAAATTGTGATTCTGGATCAAAAATGTTCTTGTAGTATTGAGCTCGTTCAGTAAATGTTTTATAGTCATCGTCTTTTCCTAAGTCTTTAGCCATTTGTGCGATGGTCCAATCGTCGTAAGCATATTCCAATGTTTTTGAAACCGATTCACTTTCAAATTCTACTGGAATATATCCATGCGATTTATAGGATTCTAAACCTAATTTATCCTGATTGGCAGAATGTTTCATAGCTTCAAAAGCTTTATCAACATCATAACCTCTCAAGCCTTTTAAGTAAGCATCAGCAATCACAGGGACAGCGTGATAGCCAATCATACAACCTGTATAACAAGCTGATAAATCCCAAATAGGCATAATGCCACCTTCATCATATTTTGCTAAAAACGTATTAATGAAATCGTTGGTTCGATCTTGCTCAATGATGGTATATAAAGGATGTGCAGCTCTGTACGTATCCCAAAGAGAAAATACTGTATAATAGTCGAAATCTTGTGTTTCGTGAATTTCTAAATCCATTCCTCTATATCTACCATCCACATCTTGGTAGAGATTTGGTGCAATACTTACATGATACATCGACGTATAAAAATTGGTTTTATAATCGTCATTGTTACTCTCAATCACAATTTTTTCTAATTGTTTTTCCCAAGTATTTTGAGCTTCTGTTTTAATATCTTCAAATGATTTTTCATCGAGTTCTTCTCGTCTGTTTTTTCGAGCACCTTCTTCATCTACTGGAGAAATTCCAATTTTTATTTCCAGAGTATTGCTTTCAATATTGTCAAACTCAAAAGCGACTTTTACCTTTTTTCCTTCATTAACATCATCTAAAAAAGTCATATTTTTAAAAGGCCTTGAAAAGACCATATTATAAAACAAAAACTGGTCTGTTGCCCAAGCTTTAGAGTGTCTATGCCCACCAATTTCAGTGTTGGAATACACAGTTGCTTTAGAGTCTAACACTTCATCACGATGTTCTAAATCTAGGATGACAATTTGTTTTTCGCCTTTGGAAAATTCATATTTATGGACACCACTTCGTTTTAAAACTGTCAATTCAACATCTATTTCAGTTGAATCTAAATGTACTTTGTAAAAACCAGGTTCGGCAACTTCGTTATCATGGCTAAAATGCGCTTTGTAACCTTTTTTGCCATCAGCGCCATTATTAAAAACAACTTCGTTAGTTGGCATAAGTAGAATATCTCCATAATCTGAAACTCCAGTACCACTTAAATGTGTGTGTGAAAAACCGTAAATATAACTATCGGAATAATGGTAGCCTGAGCAACCATCCCAACCATCTAATCGTGTATCTGGGCTTAATTGCATCATCCCAAATGGCAACGTTGCACCAGGATAGGTGTGACCATGACCTCCAGTGCCTATAAATGGGTTAACATAAGAGATAAGGGGTTTGTCTTTTTTTGCTGGTGAATTATCTGTTTTTTCTTGGCAACTTAGTAATACTAAAATAACGCAGAGGGAGATAGAAAATCGTTTCATTAGTGGTTTTTAAAAGATGTTGAAAGATAATAAAACTTAGGAAATCATATAAAAAATCCAGGAGGTTTTAATAAAAAGGGTTAATGGGTTGACTGTCATTTATTCAGTATTTATATGTTAATGTTTACTAAATTAACCAATCAATGTAAGTTTTGGACTTATTTTTGTACAAAGCATAAAAAAATAACAATGATAAGATGGGTGATATTTGTTGCAATTTATGCAATAGTAGATTTTTACGCTTTTCAGGCAGTTAAAACCATTACAAAAAACAGTTGGGTTCATTACCTGCATATTTTGGTGTCGGTAGTTGTATTTGGTAATTTTATATTTCAGTTTACACAAGCTAGCGACGGAAGGGTTTTGTCACCAGAAAAAAGTTATGCATTTGGATTTTTACTGACGCTTTTAGCTCTAAAAATAGTAGTTGTGCCAATTATGTTTGGTGAAGATATTTTTAGGGGTTTTGTAGGCATTTATAATAAAGTATTTTCTTCAAACGATACGTTTCATTTACCATCACGCAGAAAATTTGTTAGCCAGATTGCTTTAGGTCTTGCAGCCATACCTTTTACATCGCTTTTATATGGTATGTACAAAGGCAAGTATAATTTTAAAGTATTAAAATATACGCTACATTTTGATGATTTACCGGAGGCTTTTGATGGTTATAAAATCACTCAAATTAGTGATATTCATAGTGGAAGTTTTGATAATAAAGATAAGGTATCTTATGCAGTAGACTTAATAAACGAGCAACAATCGGATGCGATTATGTTTACTGGTGACATGGTTAATAATAAAGCCACCGAAATGTTACCTTGGAAAGCTGTTTTTAAAAAATTAAAAGCTAATGATGGTTTGTACTCTGTATTAGGAAATCATGATTATGGCGATTATGTTGATTGGAATTCTACCGAAGAAAAACAACAAAATCTTGAAGATTTAAAAAACATTCAAAAAGAAATTGGGTTCGATTTAATACTTAATGAAAGTCGATTTATCGAAAAAAACAATCAACGAATTGCCATTGTAGGTGTTGAAAATTGGGGAGCTGGAGGATTTAAAAAAGCAGGAGACTTAAACAAAGCTAAGGCACAGGTTGACGCAAATGATTTTAAAATACTGTTAAGCCACGACCCTTCACACTGGGAAAAACAAGTTATTGATGACGATTACCACTACCATTTAACCTTAAGTGGCCATACGCATGGTATGCAGTTTGGAATAGAAATTCCTGGATGGATTAAATGGAGCCCAGTAAAATGGCGCTATAAATATTGGGCTGGAATTTATAAAGAAGCCGGTCAATACATTAATGTTAATAGAGGTTTTGGTGTTTTAGCCTATCCAGGACGTGTTGGTATTTGGCCAGAAATTACAGTGATTGAACTTAAAAAAGGTTCACAACCAGTATAATAATATGAAAAAGTTGTTTTTAAAATAATTTTGAGTATTTTTATTTTTAGGTTAAATGGCCATATTTAACCTATTGGTTTTCAAAACGAATAAAAAATTGTAGGTTTGTAATAGCACACTTGACTAAAATTTGTAATTATGTCAAAATTTGGGGAACTTATTGATGTAGACATTCCAGTGTTATTGGATTTTTTTACCGATTGGGATGATGAATCTACTGCAATGCACGCTGTGTTAAGAGACGTTGCTGCTGCGCTTGGTGATAAGGCTAAGGTAATTAAAATTGATGTTGATAAAAACAAGGATTTAGCAGAAGCCCTTCGTATTAAAGGTTTGCCAACATTGATTATCTACAAAAACGGCGAAATGAAATGGCGTCAAAGTGGCGAACAAGATGCCAATACACTTATTGCCCTTATTCAGGAATACGCTTAAAATCATATCCTTTTTCTGAAAAATAATCAAGAACTTTTGGAAGTGTGAACTGCATATTTTTAAATGCTTTTATGCTATCGTGAAATACAACGATATCTCCTGAAACAGCATTTTTTACAACATTTTCATAACATTTTTGTTCCGATACATTTTTATCCCAATCTAAAGACAAAACACTCCACATTACAATTTTAAAATTCTGTTTAATGAGTAATTTTGATTGCCTTGCTTTTATACGACCATAAGGAGGCCTAAATAAATTTTGATTTCTGATTTCTGATTCCTGATGTTGCTCATTAATAATATTTTGTGCTTGTGAGACATCTTTTAAATAAGAATCAACAGAAGTTTTCCAACCTTTTAAATGGTTATTTGTATGATTGCCAATGCCATGACCATCTTTAATTATTTGCTTAAATAAACTAGGATGTTGTTCAATATTTTTTCCAATGCAAAAAAAAGTAGCTTTAGCATTGTATCTTTTTAAGCAAGCTAAAACCCATTCTGTGACTTCAGGTGTGGGACCATCATCAAAAGTGAGATATAAAGTTTTTTCTTCAGAATCGATGCTCCAAACAAAATTAGGGAACATTTTTTTTACAACCTTTGAAACTGTTATAGGTGTAAAATTCATCGCTTTTAATTACTATCTATTTCAATTACATTTGAATCTGTAGGAATATCTACATCATTACGTTCTGGTTCTTCGTAAGAGTCGTCACCAATTAATTGGCTAAACAAACGTAGTGTATTATTGAAAGCTTCCATTTCTGTTTTAATGAATTCCTCATCATCATCATTTACAATAATGACATCTACTAAGCCTCTGTAACGTTCAATATCTGTATAAATTTCTTCGAACATTTTTTGCTGATTCTTGATAGAAAGAGAACTGTAATACGTTAAGTTCTCTTGGTATTTTTTAGACACATCCTTAAAAAGCTTTCGTGCTTTATCTTTTGAATTCACTTCATAATAAGCACTAATGTAAGGTTCTAATAAGGTGTAATAACCAAAGATGTTAACAGGCATTTTTTCCATTGCCAAATCAGCAATTTCTTCAGCTTTATCTAACTCATCATTATTTATTAAAGCTTCAATTAAACGCGCCAAATTTCCTCTGTAGGTGATGCCATTTTTTCTAGTTTCAACATCATGGTAAATATCACCACCACTATTTCCCCAATCCCATTTGCTAACCAAGCTATACATTTTATCAGGGTCTACTCTTCCCATATCAAACGGATTTGCTCTGTCAACAGACGTTCTTATAGGAACTAGTTTATAGCATAACCCATCAAGTTGTAAATAATCTTTCATCCAGATATAATCATCATCACTAAAAGCTCCTCCAGAAAAATAAATTGGACGTTCCCAGTTATTGTTGGCTACTATATCCAACATTAACAACCGGTTTTTAGTCAAAGCATTACCTTTAATTGTAATATCAATGTAAGGCACAATTTTGTCAGCATCTTTTTCTGGAACAATGCCATTTCTCAATACGGCTTCTTTATCAACGGGAATCCTAACATTTTCTGTTGGAAGGTAATTGGCATTTAATTCCTGATTACGAATTCTGCTAATATCATAACCTCCCTGTTGTAGTACATGCTTGTATTTTGTTCTAGGATCATCACTAGTAATAAAATTCATGAATTCATTAATAGGAATCGTATCGCTTGTAATGGTATCCTTTAAAATATAATCTCTTGTTCCAAATTTATACTTATCATGTGTTAATGAAGATGGAACAGGATCACTCTCATAAGCTTTACGTTTCATTTGGTCTATGTACCAATCGGTTTGAAATAGACTAGTATTGACTACACGAACATCAGTTCTGATACCTTCAATTTCTTGAGCATACCAAAGAGGGAAAGTATCATTATCACCAATAGTAAATAATATGGCATTCGGATCACAAGATTCTAAATACTTAATGGCCATTGCATGAGCAGTTTCCCTACCAGAACGATCATGATCATCCCAATTGTTGGCGGCTAATATTCCAGGAACTAATACTAAGCATAAAACTGAAATAGCTGGTGCTAAAAGTTGAAGCTTACTGTATTTTTGTAATGCATTAAATATGGCATAAGCACCAAAACCAATCCAAATAGCAAACACATAAAACGATCCTACAACTGAATAATCACGTTCTCTAGGCTCAAAAGGCCTTACGTTTGTATATACTTGAATTGCTAATCCTGTAAAAAGAAAAAACACAAGCATGGTCCAGAACAATTTTTTGTCTTTATTGTAAAGAAAAAACAAACCAATTAAGCCTAAAATTAAAGGTAAAAAGTAATAGGTGTTCCTGGCTTTGTTATTAAGCACATCACTTGGCAAGTTATCCTGAGACAAACCTAAATGCCACTCATCTATGGGTTTGATGCCACTAATCCAATTACCATGTGAATCGTATTTTCCTTGAATGTCATCTTGGCGTCCAGTGAAATTCCACATAAAATAACGCCAATACATATAACCTAATTGGTATTCTAAAAGGTAAGCAATGTTTGAACCCAACGATGGTTTTTCAACTTCAATATATTGAGCAAACTGACGTAAAAAATTATGATAATCTTCATAATCCATTAAGCCTTGAGCTGCTTTACTCTTGGTTTCAGCAATAATGTTACGCAACTCATTTTGCATTTGGTATTCAGGTTTTAGTTTAAAATCCAAATAACCTGTATACATCATATAATTTTCGGCATGTTCACCACTCCACATTCTTGGAAGAATTGAAGCGTGTTTAGAGTTGTAGTTTTGTGTTGCGTTTTTATAATCGTTTACAATAACATACTCTCCTTTTTCGTAATCTTTTTCATATTTTGGCTTATCATCAACATAAGGATTGTTTTCATCTAACCCAGAATACATGTCTGTAAATTGTGGTCCATAAAACAAATAGGTTTTTGGGTATTGCTCTAAGTTGTAGTAAGCAAGCAACTCTCTCGCACTTGAAGGGTCGTTCTCATTAATAACCACATTGGCATTGGCTCTAATTGGCAGCATAAGCCAAGTGGAAAATCCAATAATCACAAAGGCTAAACATAAAACAGCTGTGTTAAGATGCCTTAAGCCTTTTTCTCTTGTATATTTTATTCCGAAGTAAAAAGCAGCAACTAGTAAAACTCCTGCAATAACAGATCCTGAATTAAAAGGTAAGCCAATAGAATTGACAAAGAATATCTCTAAAGCACTAAAATACCTTAAGATGTTTGGAGCTAATAACTTAAATATGAACAATAAAATAGCTACAACAACAACATTGGCAATGATAAAGTTTTGTACCGTTACAGTTTTGTAATTTTTAAAGAAATAAATTAATCCTATAGCAGGAATAGTCAATAATCCCATAAAATGGACTCCAAAAGACAAGCCAACAATAAATGATATCAAAATGAGCCATTTATTGCCTCGAGGTTTATCCATATCCTGCTCCCAACGCAGACCTAAATAAAACATGATTGCCATAATCATAGTTGCCATGGCATAAACTTCTGTCTCAACTGCATTAAACCAAAACGAATCTGTAAAGGTAAAGGCTAAACTTCCAACCAAAGCACTTCCAAGTATGGCTTGTCCTTGTGCTTTAGAAATTGTTTCAGTTGAACCAATGATGTGCTTAAGTAATAACGTAATAGACCAGAACATGAATAAAATAGTAAAAGCACTAGAAACAGCACTCATC
>JAGQYS010000047.1 GCA_020435965.1 Flavobacteriaceae bacterium
AAATTTTAAATGTAATTACTGGTAACTCTGAATGGTTTGCCACGTCCTCGCCAATACTTCCTGCAAAGAAATGTGTTACACCTTTTCTTCCGTGTGTAGGGATTGCAATTAAATCTGCTTCTATTTTATTGGCATAGTTTAAAATACCTTGTTCAACTGTGTAATCTGCATGATAAGCAACGTTATCTCGTTGATCTAAATTTCCATGGGCAGCCATTAAAAATTCTGTAATTTTACTTTCAATTTCTATTGAACTTTTAAAGTGTTCGTTGGGCAAATTAACATATAACAGTGTCGGTTTAGAACCTAGTTTCTCAAACAATCGGGATGCTCTTAGGTATGGTTGAATATTTTCATCATCAAAATTGGTAGCAAAAAGCACTTTTTCAAAATTGATGTTCTCCAATTCGTGCTTTACTACCAAAACTGGAATATCTGCATTTCTAACAACACGTTCTGTGTTTGATCCGACAAAGAATTCTTTAAAACCACTAGTGCCATGTGAACCCATTATTATTAAATCTGCATGCTCTTTGTTTGCCACATCATTAACCTCGCTAAACACCTTAAAGTGTTTTATAATTGGAACCAGTTTTACATCTTGCAAATATGGTTTTTCTAAAAAAGCCTCAAACTTTTGCTCTGCAAGCTTTAAGAAAAACACTGTTTTTCGGTACTGCTCACCTTCATTATCATTTTCAGTGAGTAAACTATCGGACATTTCTAACATGTGCAATGCCAATACTTCGGCATCGTACTTTTTTGCCAATTTAGCAGCTGTTTTTAAAGCATATTCAGAATGTTCTGAAAAATCTATTGGTACAATTATTTTTTTCATCGTATTGGGTTTTAGTGTTTATTAAATAGTCATTGAAAACAAACGTGTTTCTGGTGTCTTCCGTTTTAAAAGTAAATCAAATGCCATGCACACATTTCTAACATAAGGATATCCTTTTTCAAGTACCTTGATATGTGTGGAGTTTATTTCGATAAGTCCATCTTTTTCCATTTCTTTTAACTGAATGAGTATGTCTGAAATTTCAGGGATTTTCATATTGGGATCCATCCACGAGGTTGTAAAGTTACACATCAGGTTGAGGATGTGTTTTCTTATTATTAAATCTTCTGTATTAAGTATATGCCCTCTAAAAACAGGTATTTTGTTCTCTTCCAGAAGTTCATAATAGTCTTCAATACGCTTTACATTTTGTGCAAAACCATACCAACTATCGCTTATTGATGAAACACCCAAGCCAATCATAGATTGAGTTTTTGAAGCTGTGTAACCCATAAAATTTCTATGCAGCTCACCCTTTTGTATGGATTTATAAAGTGAATCTGTTTGCAAGGCAAAATGATCCATACCTATTTCAACATAACCTATATCTGACAATAGTTTTTTTCCTAATTCGTATTGCTTACGTTTTAATTCTGGTGAAGGTAAATTAGCTTCGTTAAAACCACGTTGTCCATTTCCTTTTATCCATGGTACATGAGCATAACTATAAAAGGCGATTCGATCTGGCAATAGCAACTTTGTTTTTTCAATAGTCTCGATAACGTGCTCAACAGTTTGAAAAGGTAATCCGAAAATTAGGTCGTGACCAATACTTGTGTAGCCAATTTCCCTTGCTATTTCAGTAACACGCTTAACATTTTCAAATGGTTGGATTCTATGAATGGCCTTTTGAACAGTCTCATTATAATCTTGCACACCAAAACTTACACGCTTAAAGCCCAACTGAAACAAGGTTTCTAAATGATCTCTGGTGGTATTGTTTGGGTGTCCTTCAAAACTGAATTCATAAGCATCTGCAAGTTTTGCCTTGCTTAAAATACCATGAATAAGTTTTTTTAAGTTGTCAGCACTAAAAAAAGTTGGTGTTCCTCCTCCTAAATGGATTTCCTTTATTAATGGCTTTGCATCAAACAACTCACAATACAAAGACCATTCTTTTAAAACAGCTTCAATATATGGCAATTCCACTTCATGGCGTTTGGTAATACGTTTGTTACAACCACAAAATGTACAAAGACTCTCACAAAATGGTAAATGAATATAAAGGCTTATGCCTTCACTCTCATTACTTTCGTTAAATGATTTTATTAATGATGTTTTCCAATTTAATAAAGAAAACGTACTGTCATCCCAATAAGGAACCGTTGGATAACTTGTATACCTTGGCCCAGGAATATTATATTTTTCTACCAATGATGTATTCATACCTAACATTTATAGTGCAAAATTAAATTTTGTCATCTCAAAAAACTATGACATTTATCATATAGAGATCAGCTTTAATTTATAAAATCACTAAAATATTTCTAAAAAAGAAATTTGCAATTCGCTTAATATTGAAGTAACTTTAAATCCAAAATTCAAACACTATTAAAACATGAAAAAATCGTTTATATTGCTGATTGTTTTAGGTTTTGCTTTTACAACGTCTTGTAAAAATGAAAAGAAAAATACAGAACCTGAAGCAGTAACAGAAACTCAAGAAAAAACAACCAATTCAGATGCTACAAACTCATCTACATCTGAAGATTCAGACAAAGTTATAGTCATGATGGAACCTAAAAGCGGCAGTACAGCTCAAGGAAATGTTGTGTTTAGACAACGTGCTAATACGGTTTCCATGACTGCAGTTTTTTCAGGACTGGAAGAAGGAGAACATGCTGTACACTTACATGAAAAAAGCGATTGCTCTGCTGAAGATGGCACCTCATCTGGAGGTCATTGGAATCCAACAGGTCAGCCACATGGAAAATGGGGAGATCAAGCTGGATACCATAAAGGTGATATAGGCAACTTTACCGTAAATGCTAATGGTACAGGAACTATTACTTTTGTTACAGACGAATGGTGTATTGGTTGTGGAGACGAAACCAAAGACATACTTGGAAAAGCAATTATTGTTCATCAAGGCATAGATGATTTTACATCACAACCATCAGGTGCAGCAGGTGCTCGCATAAGCTGTGGAGGTGTTATTCAATAAACCATTTTAAAAACATTAAGAGCTGCTTGAATAAGCAGCTTTTTTTATTCATTAATTAAATAACTTCATGCAATTAGAACAACTGGTTTCTAAATTTCAACAAAAAGATATCAAGGCTTTTGAAACGTTGTACGACATGTACAGCGAGAGCATGCATGGAGTGATTTATAATATAGTGAGAGATAAAGAAATTGCCGAAGAAATCATGCAAGATGTGTTTATTAAAGCTTGGCATAAGTCTGATACATATTCGGATAGTAAAGGACGCTTTTTCACGTGGATTTTAAACATTGCTCGCAATGCTGCCATTGATAAAACACGCTCCAAAAACTTTAAGAACGCAAACAAAAACCTTAATGCCGATTTTTTCGTAGGTATTCTTGAACACAGCGATAGTTTAGACAACCAAACTGATGCCATTGGCATCAAAAAATTTGTGACGAAGCTCGCTGAAAAATGTAAACAAGTTATTGATTTGCTTTACTTTAAAGGATATACCCAAAAAGAAGCCTCAGAAACATTAAAGATGCCTATTGGCACCATAAAAACAAGAAATAGACAATGCATTAACGAGCTTAGAGCCATGCTCGACGTATAATTATGGATATTAAAGCATACATAGCCTCTGGAATTCTGGAACTTTACGTTGCAGGAGCGCTTTCTGAAAAAGAAAGTCAGGAAGTCTATGCGCTTACACAACAATATCCTGAGTTGTTGGAAGAAGTTAAAAGCATTGAAGCAAGCATTGTTAAATTAACTGCTGCTGTGGCTCCTAAGGATGTCTCACCTTCTTTTGAAACCATAAAGGCACAAATTACCTCTACTGATAATGATGTTAAAGTAATCCCTCTAGATAAACAAAAAACAAATTGGTTTACTTATGTTGGTTGGGCTGCCTCCTTAGTATTGGCAGCAGGATTATTGTGGATGGTGAATGAAAACAGCAAATTAAAACAACAGATTGAAGTTGTTAAAACTGATAAAGAGTTTTTAGAAACTCAAATTGAAAATGCCAACAATAGCTTAGCCGAGGCTGAAAAACTGGTTGATATTTTACGCGACCGAAACATCATTGAAGTGCCATTGGCTGGCCAAGGCAATTTTGCCAATGCCTATGCCAAAGTGTATTGGGACAAAAACAGCAACAGCATTTACTTAGATGCTAAGGATTTGCCTGAAGCGCCTGAAGGAAAAGTGTACCAAGTGTGGTCGCTTACCTTAAACCCATTAACGCCAACCAGTTTAGGTACTATTGACAATTTTAACACAGATGCTAACAAAATATTTGCCATAACCAATACCAATGCCTCTGAAGCTTTTGGTATAACCCTTGAACCAGCTGGTGGAAGCGACACACCAACCATGGAGCAATTATATACTTTGGGTGTTGTAGCTTCTGCTCCTTAATTTTATAACTTTATATTTCTTATTTGAAAAAATAAACTGAGATAATGTTATATTAGTTCTTATTATAACCTTTTTGGATAAAATTGAGAAAACCAAATGACTTTAATCATATGTCGTCAAATAAAAGAAAAGGTTTATATCGTATCTGATTCAAAAGTTACTGATAAAAATGCAGTAAGAAACAATCCACTAGCTGGAAATCTGAAATCATTAATCTTGAATCCATACTTGAGTTTAAGTTTTGCAGGAAATGTACATTACGCAGAAAAAATACTTGAGTTATTTTACTCTAATAGAATTGGAAGCTTACAGCAATTAGTCCTTTCGTGTTTGAAAGCAAATATCGAATCGAACGACGAAACTGATTTTATAATTGCTTCGCTTCAAAATGGAAATGCTATAATAATCAAGATTTCCAACAAAACTGCTCAACAAAATCAACAAAACGCTTGGATAGGAAATCAATTAGCTTTTAATAAGTTCCAAGAATATTATCATACTGATAATTCAAATAAAGGAGAATCTTTTAAAATTAATAAAGCATTTAAATCGGTAATTGAAAACGAAGAAATTGAAGATGTTGCTGATTTTTGCTTATCAATAGAAACGGTTTACCAAGAAAACATAAAAAAACATTGTTTCATTTATTAAATGAGTGCTGAAGTATCATTCCGACCTGGAATAATAACATTTTCTAAAGAAAAGCAGAGTCAAATTATTCCATTCGGCGGACCTGAAAAAGGTGCATTTCTTGCTTTATATATGAGGTCGTTTAATCTTCTTAAACCAGCAATAGCGGTACACTTCCCAGAGGGAAAATTTGGTGTTCTTTTTTGTCCAGCAATAAATCTAAACAAAGCAGAGGTTATTAAAGAGGCTAACGGAGAGAAATTTATGGATCTTGTTTATGAAAAATATGGTATAAATTTAGAAGGATTAGTTGCAGAAAATGGAAATAAATTAACGATGAAAATGAATAAAAAAAACTTGCCTTAACTGCCTATAGTACATTACTTCTATAAACAAAGAAAAGCGCTAGTTTATTGCTAAACCTACGCTTTCCTAACTAACCAACAAAACTCTAAAATAGTTTGTGGTACTAATATTTAAAATGTATAACTCACCATGCCTTTTATAAAGAAAGGAGTTCCTGGTGTAAAATGTATTTCTTCAACTGGGTTTGGTTCATTTTGTAAACGCGATTCGGTAGCAAACTGTGTTTCGTTCCATTCAACATCAAATAGGTTTTCTATAGCAAAACCTAGCGTTACATTGTTATTGAGTTTATAGTTCGCATTCAAATCGGTTATAAAGTACCCTTCGGCAACAATGGAGTTGTCTTCGTTTGCTGGCCTGTCATCTATATAACGATAGCGCAAACCTGCCGAAAACCCGTTTAAATCGTTAATTGCCAAACCACCTGTTAAGGTAAAATCTGGTGCCAACGGAATGTAATCTGCTCCTTCTGGTTCATCAATACTTCTGGCATGTGTGTAGGTAGCATCAGTATCTGCATACAACCAATCTGTAAACTGGTAACGCATACCTAAATCGATTCCTAAACGCTCCGATTTTCCACTTGGCTCTACAATGCCTGCATCACCAACATACACAAATTCTTGCTCTAAAAACAGATACCACAAGGCAGAGTTGATAACCATTTTTGGCGTTGGTTTCCAAATCAATCCAAAATCGCTTCCATAGGCTTTTGGTAAAATCTCTTTTCCATTTTGCTGTACCACTACTCTAGTATCGTTAGAGTGAAACCCAATACCAGATTTTAAGAACCACTGTATGTTTTTATTCTGATTGAAAAACACATTCAACTTTGGACTTAAAGTTGTTTTTGTTTCTGCTTGAGTTTCGTATTGAGTAATCAAGTCATCGTTGTACATAAACTTGAAATAATCCAATCGTAATGCTGGTGCTATTACAAACTTTTCCAACTCAAATTCAGCATTAACAAAACCGTATAAATTGGTTTGGTTCACATCTCCCAAAGCCAAATAGTTTAAGGTTTCATTTCGGTTTAACGTATGCGATAATTCCACATCGTTTACCACATCGTGACGCAAACCAAATCCTGAGCTTAATTTTGTTTCTACATCACCAACAAAGGTGTCTTTTATAAACTTGGTGTTTAACCCAAAAATACTTCGTGACTCATGTTGCTTTATTTGGTCGCCATTTATTGGATCGTCTAAAAAGAACGTGAAATTTGAATACAGTTCAAAATCGTACTTGGTATAAAAAACGTTAGACTTAAACTGTAAATCGTTTTTTAAAATGGCATCATAACTTAAGTTAACGTTGCTTCTAGAAGTTGTGCCACCTTCGGTATCGTCTATAGCACCAAAACGAGTAATTAAGCCACTATTTACAGCACGTTGCGGAATTTGCCCTGAAGCATCCCAACGACTAGTAAAATGCGATACAGACAAGGATAGCCTATCATTACCTTGTAAGTACGTGTTGTATTTTCCGAAGATATTTAAACGGTTAAAGTTTTGAGGCGAATCATAAGGACCATCAAACTGAATATGCTCTAATGCCACATACGCATTGGAATTTTTACTGCTACTCAAAAGATCAAACATACCAAGAGTTCGCATGGAATTAAACTGCCCTAAACTGAAACTTATTTCACTATTTTTTAAATTGTTTTTTGTGTTAAAATCTACATAACCTGCTGTGTTAAAATCTCCTTTATTGGCGTAGTAAGGCCCTTTCCCAAAATTGATATTATTAATTGTTTCAGGGATTATAAAGTGCAAATCACTGTAGCCTTGACCATGTGCATGTGAGACCATATTTACAGGCATACCGTCAACCGATAAACTTATATCTGTACCATGATCTATATCAAAGCCTCTCAAAAAAATCTGTTCGGCTTTTCCTCCTCCAGCGTGTTGCCCAATAATTAAACCAGGTACTTTGCGTAATATTTCTTGCGATGAGTTTACTGGACTTGTTTCTAAATCTACTTTAGCCACACTGTTCAAAGCGTTGACTTGTTCGGTAATCACTAATTCGTCCAACAAAATTGATTTGGCTTTTAAGGTAATTTTAAGTCCTTCTGTTAAATGTGCATTTGTTACAACAACTATAGCTTTCTCATATCCCAATAAACCAATATTTAAGGTATCGCCAATACTGTTGTTTTCGAGGATAAATGTTCCGTTAGACAACGTATGTGCATGACTTAAAGAGTTAGTGTTATATACATACACATTTTCAATAGGCTGTAAAAATTCATCAGATACCACACCATTGATTTGTTGCGCATAAATAATTTGATTGAAAAAAAAACAGAATGATAAAACTTTTAAAAATTTGATTTGGCATAATTGGTTGATTTAGTTGTTTAAAGTTGATTAATATCTTGCTCCATGAGTGGTCCTAGCTCATAAATGCTAGCTGTTAGTTCTTGTTTTAAATCATTAGCTTTTTCATTTAAACCATTGGCTTTATAGATAATAGCTAAATGATACATAGCAAGAGGTTCAAAAGTATTTCCTACAACAAAAAACTCCATAAAATTTAACGCTTTTTTAACATCGCCTTTTTTGTAAAGTGCCCAAGCTAACAGATCGTACGATTGTGCTGTTGGTCTGCTTTTAACTTCTTCTAAAGCTAGCTCATAAGCCTTCTGTATTTGTTCAGGATGTTCTGCCAATAACAATACATTGTATTTGTTGTACATGGCACCATAATGTTTGTTTTCAGTTGCAAAAGCATACAGCATTAAATTGTTGTCTTTTTCTTTAACATTGTTCATATACTCTGCAATTTCAGCTTTTAGCAAATAGTAATCTGGTGCATTGTAATACTCAGTAATCGAGTTTAAAATGCGCAAAGCTTCTTCTGGATTTCGTTCATAAGAATACACAATCCAGGCAATTCCTTTTTTGGCATAGGCATCTTGAGGGTTCAACTTCAAGGCTTTTAAATAGTAATTGTAAGATTTTTTAATTTGGCCATCGTGTCCATAAAAATCTGCAAGATTTGTGTAAGACCATTGTTTTAAAGCATCGTTTTTAGAATATTCGGCCAATGCCATAGCTTTTTCCATATACGTTATAGCTGAAGCTAAATCGCCTTCGTGATCTTTCCATTTAGCCAATCGGATTAGATAATCAAAATCATTATGGTCAATAAACGTATTTAAGTATTGCTTTGCCTCTTTTACGTTACCTAGTTCCAGATGTACATCAAACAACATTTTTTGAGTTGCCTCTAGTTTTTCGCCATTGGTTTCAGCTTTTTCAAGGAGATCCAAAGCTTCCAGAAATCTGTGCTGAGAAATATAATTTCTGGCAAGGCTTCTTAGGTAAGATGCATTAGTATAATTGGTTTTTTTATTAGCTTTTATTAAATGCTTTTCGGCTTCAATTAAATGCTCAATAGTTCCTGTTAATTCAAACAACTGTGATTGTGAGGCTGCTATTTTAGCATTATAAGGAAATTGGTTGGTGTCTTTTTCTAGCTTTTCTTCCCAAAAGTTGTTGTCTTCTAAAGTTTGGCTTATAAGCGTATTCTCATTGACTTCGAGATAGCTGTTATAGTCTTCAACTTTTGTAATCTGATGCTCTCGCGAATTACAGCTTGTTATAAAAACCGTAACGAGCAGTATGATATAAATATTTTTAAATGACATGTTTATTGTTTTTAGGGTTATTGAATTGGTTTAAAACATCATCAGAGCACACAATTGCATACTCTGATGAATTTAATTTTACCAAGGCGAAGCTAAGTAAGGAAATGAGGTCAAAAAAGGCTTATCGTTTGCATCGACGTTATCGTTTGATAGTCCTGGATTTTCAGAAAAATCCTCGCCACCAAAAATCAATAACAGTTCAACTGTAATAACATCATCAGCTAATGCACGACCTGTTAATACGTTGGTTCCATCGTAAAATGTTGTAGTTCCATCTAAGGAAACATTAAGTACGTCAGTTGCTAATAATCCTGTAAAGGTTGCAGCATCAAGTCCTAATGCATTAGTGTCTCCAGGGTTTGCATACGCTGGACTTAACCCTTCCAAATTAGTTTGAAACATGGTTTGGAATGCTGCATTTTGTTGTGAAGGAATTGTTGTATTAAACATATCCTTGCTTGAAGATGAAACAAATACTGTGTTTACAGCTGGTCGTCCCATTTGATCTTGTTGTGCAAAAGTTCCAGAAAAATCAATCTGATTTTGCATATTGTTGTCATCATCGTTTGAGCAACTCATTATTAAAGCAGTCATTAATAAGGTACTCAATACTAGTTTAAGATGGTTTGTCATGTCTTTTGTGTTTAGTGCATGAACTTTATTTAAAATTTTCATAATTATTGTTTTTATTAGTTATTACTGTTTACTTTTAGATTCAACCCAAGTGTTGATGGTTCCAGAAGTACCAATCATAGATTTAGGAACTTCTACAACAACAGACATCACGTTACTACCAGCAAACGTGTCGCTTCCAGGGTTGTTAAAACTTGTAGCTGTTCCACCAATAATGGCTGAGTATTGCGCAAAATCCATAAAGAATGGATCATCACGTGGTCCTGCAAAAAAACGCATTCCAGCATTGTTTGCTACACTTGCAGACGTACCATAAGTTGTAATATCTACCACAGACTGTGTTGCCATGGTTTCAATAGCACTGTTTAAACCTGTAGCTGTTGGAGCAGTTGGTCCGAAAAAGTACATTTTACCATCCCTCGGAATGGCTTGTATTACTAAATCCTCAACATTATCACCTGTAGTGTCAATATTGAATTCTATTAACACGTTTTCATCAAACGTCGCTGTTGCAGTTGCCGAAGGGCTTAACAAACCTTGAACATTGGCAACAAACACTAGGTTGTTTGTGTCTTCGCCTTGAAAGGCATAAAAATCAGTGATATCGCTTGAACCACCTTGTACAGCAGGTGCATCAATATGATCTGCTGAAATCATAAAGAATACTACTAAGGTTAGTGCAGCGATTCCTAAAATCAATTTGTTGTTTTTCATAATAAAGAGTTTTATTGTTAATTAAATTTGTTCTTCAGCCATACCTACGCAAAAATCTAAAAGGCGGTTTTGTTAAAGTTTTGTTAATAGAAAAATTGATGTGTTTTTAGGATTTAAAATTTATCTTTACACTAACCAAAACTTGAATGCATTATGAATCCTTCAGCCAGTGGATGGATTACAAAACTTCTAAAAGAATTATCAGAACATCAAGGGTTTATAAATCAACCCGAAGCATCTCTATATTGTAGCCTGAAAGATTCCGGTTTTATTTATGGCAATAACAAAAGCTTGATTGTAAATTTTATTGAGGCACATGATTTAACTGATGAGGAAATCTGTAAAATAAACTTGTTCTTAGCATTATATTTTACACATTATAAATCTGAAAGTAATTTGAAGTTTTTAGATTCCATAATTGAATTTTATAAGAACATTGATGTTTATAAGTCATCCTTTTTAAATTCTATATTTTCTGGTAAAATATCGAATGGTTTATTAGAAAAAATCATTCACAAACGCGTTCAGATAGATGACAATATCTTAATTAAGAATTTTAATTATTTTGTTATCAACGCATTGCTTTATGTTGATATTCTTGCTTATAAAGAATATTTAAAAACTAACTTAATATCAATTGATTACATTAAAAAACTTGAAGCATCAATTGAAAAGATTGTTTTAGATGTTTTGAATGCAAAAATCATTAAAACAAAATATGACGAGAGCTTAATAAAGCTTTTTGAATCTTCAATGCGCTATCAAGACAATTCATACATAAGTCATGCTGATGCTATTGCAAATTTAACCTCAAAACACGAAAAATGGTATCTGTTTGACATCTCTTGCATGTCTACATGGAGCGACAAAATTATTGATGAAAGGGAACAAGCATTTCTATTTAATTTAGGAAAGGAATTAAATTTATCCAATGACATAATTATAAATTCCATAAACTCTGTAAACTCCTTTTACACTAAGCACAAAGACAACATTGGTTTATTAAATTCAAGAAATATTGTTCAAAATTTTTATGATAATTCAAGTAAAATGGTGAGCAAGCTTGTGTCTAGAAATAAAAAAAGATTACAAAAAGAGCTTCAACAAAGCAAAGAGCTTATGGTTTTAATTAGCCAATCAACCGTTAGGGATTTATCTAAAGAAGAGTCTAAACAACTACAAGAACAACTCATCGATATCATAAAAACCATACCTAGTCTGGCTATTTTCATGCTTCCAGGTGGTGCATTACTACTTCCTCTATTTGTAAAGCTAATACCCAAATTATTACCTTCCGCTTTTGATGATAATCGTATTGAAGATTAAGCAATGGTAGATTTTAAGCTCGCAATAAACACTAAAGATTTCAAGATTATTTCTGAATTGGCCAAAGTCATTTGGACAGAGCACTACACTCCTATTATTGGTACTGACCAAGTAAATTATATGTTGAAAAAATTTCAGTCTGAAAAAGCAATTAAAAATCAAATAGCAAATAATGGTTATAAATACTTTATAATTTGCAACACAAACTCACCTATTGGCTATCTTTCAATTAAAAAGGAAAAAGCCTCTCTATTTTTAAGCAAAATATATATTGACAAAGCTAATCGAGGTAAAGGAATTGGTAAAGTTGCTATGAGATTTATTATAGAACAAGCTATAAGTTTAAACTGCAAAAAAATCTATCTCACAGTCAATAAATACAACACGAACTCCATTATGGCATACCAAAAAATTGGTTTTAAAATAATTGAAGAATTAGTTATAGACATTGGCAATGGATTTATTATGGATGATTATAAAATGGAAAAATCCATATAATCCATTTTACTACAAAAAGTTTCATTTTAAGAATCTTTTAACAACTAACAAAGCTTTATTATAATTTGATTTGGTATTTTTAGAACACACTTAAAAACCAACATTTTCAACTATTAAATTCTTATTATGAAACGCTTTACAACTTTTCTTTGTATTGCCCTGTTATCATTTGTATTTCATGGTATTACAGCGCAAAATTCAAATCAAGACACCGAAATTCCCGAAGATTTTTACAATCAACTAGAATGGCGAAACATTGGGCCTTATAGAGGTGGTCGCTCACTTGGAGCAGCAGGAAGCCCTGGAAGACCAAACGAATATTACTTTGGAGCCACTGGAGGAGGCTTATGGAAAACCGTCGATGGTGGAACCGAGTGGTTTCCAGTAACAGATGGCCAAGTTACTAGCTCATCTGTTGGAGCTGTTGCAGTAGCCGAAACCAATCCAGATATTGTATATATTGGAATGGGAGAAGTCCAGTTACGCGGTAGTATCACTCAAGGTGATGGTGTTTATAAAACCACTGATGGCGGAAAAACATGGAGACATTTAGGCCTTGAAGAAACTCAAGCTGTTGCACGTATTCGCATTCACCCAACAAATCCTGACATTGTTTATGTAGCAGCATTAGGACATCCTTATGGCGATAATCCTGAGCGTGGTGTTTTTAAAAGTACAGATGGTGGCAACACATGGAAAAAAACATTATTTGTCAGTGAAAAAGCTGGTGCTGTAGATTTAATAATTGATAGAAACAATCCAAACGTTCTGTATGCAAGCACATGGCAAGTTTACAGAAAAGCATGGAAAATGTGGGGAGGAGGACCAGATTGTAAACTTTGGAAAAGTACAGATGGAGGAGAAACTTGGTCAGACCTCACTAAAAATCCTGGAATGCCAGAAGGTCCAATTGGGAAAATTGGAGTCACTGTTTCTCCAGCAGATTCCAATAGAGTTTGGGCCATTGTTGAAGCCAATGAAGGTGGTGTTTTTAGATCTGATGATGCAGGAAAAACTTGGACTAGAACCAACGATGAGCGCAAATTAAGACAACGTGCCTTTTATTATTCAAGAATTTATGCAGATCCTTGGAACAAGGATATTGTTTACGGACTCAATGTGGATTTTTGGAAATCTACGGATGGCGGAAAAACTTTTGATATCGAAATTAATGTACCACATGGTGACAACCACGATTTATGGATAGACCCAAATAATCCACAACGGATGATCAGTTCCAATGATGGAGGTGGAAATGTATCAATCAATGGAGGAAAAACATGGACTGAACAAGATTACATCACAACTCAACTATATCATGTCATGACAACTAGTGATGTGCCATATCACGTTGCTGGAGCACAACAAGACAATAGCACTATTGCAGTGCCAAGCGATGGTTGGGATCACATGCAGGCAAGAGGCCCAAATCATGGTTGGTACTATGCTGTTGGTGGTGGCGAAAGTGGTTGGATAACACAACATCCAACCAAACCAGATATTTTTTATGCTGGAAGTCAAGGCGCTCTTTTAACACGCTATGATAGAAGTAATGGGCAAACAAGAGATATTCAAGTATATCCTCGTTTCTTCTCAGGTGAGCCTGCTAGTGCATTACCAGAGCGTTGGCAATGGACATTCCCAATCATGTTTGCTCCACAAGATGAAAATGTAATGTACACTTGCTCTCAACATGTATGGAAAACTACAGATGATGGTCAATCTTGGGAAAAGATAAGTCCAGATTTAACCTATGCAGATCCAGAAACTTTAGGAAAAACTGGAGGTGTAATTACAATGGACATGAATGGCCCTGAAATTTACGCTACGGTATTTGCTTTAGCACCTTCAAATCATGATATCAATACTATTTGGGCTGGATCTGATGATGGGAAAATTCACATCACAAGAGATGGTGGGAAAAACTGGGAAGATATTACTCCAAAAGATTTACCAAAGTTTTCAAGAGTGAGTATTATTGATGAATCCATTCATAATCCTGGAACGCTCTATGTAGCAGCAAACAGATACCAAGTAGATGATAGAGAGCCTTATGTATTTAAAACGCATGACTATGGCAAAACATGGACAAAAATCATTAACGGAATTGCTCCAGGTCATTTTGCTAGAGCGGTTAGAGAAGATCCAGTAAGACCTGGATTATTGTTTTTGGCTACTGAACATGGAGTTTACTTTTCTATGAACGATGGTGAGTTATGGAGAAGCCTTCAATTGGAACTTCCAGATACACCAATTCGTGATTTAGTTATCAAAGATAATGATGTGGTATTAGGCTCACATGGTCGTGGATTTTGGATTTTAGATAACATTCAACCATTACGTCAATTTAAAGGCGAAATGAAAACCAAAAAAGCCACGCTTTTTAAACCAGCTGATGCCATTAGAGGTATTAGCAATCTTGATCTTCAATATTATTTAAGCGAGCAAGCAGAAACTGTTACATTTGAAATATTGGATGCAGATGGAAATTTTATAACTTCATTTTCTGGTGACCAACCAAAATACAAAAGAGATCCTAATGTCCCTTGGTGGCAACGTGAACCAGCCAAACCAACTACAGCCAAAGGCTTAAATACCTATTCATGGAATTTACGTTATCCTGGAGCCACAACTTTTGAAGGTATGATTATTTGGAGCGGTCGTCCAGCAAATGGACCAAAAGCGCCTCTTGGCAATTATAAAATCCGAATGAAAGTTGGAGATTATTCAGAAACCCATGATTTTGAAATAAAAATAGATCCAAATTTAAAAGGCATTACCAAAGAAGATTTACAGGAGCAATACGAGTTAGCTTCTAAAATTATGGGCAAAACTAGTGCTGCTAATGAAGCTGTTATTAAAATTAGAGAAATAAAATCTCAACTAAATGACGCTAAAGGAAAAATTTCCAGTTCAGATTATAGCAGAACAGTAGATCCTTTTGTAAAGAAAATTTCAGCCATTGAGGAAGATCTATACCAAGTAAAAAATCAATCTGGACAAGATCCACTTAATTTCCCAATTAAACTAAACAACAGATTAGCTTCTTTAAGACGTAGTGTTGAAACTGGCGATGCAAGACCCACTGATGGCGCCTATAAAGTTTTTAAAGAGTTGTCTGCTGAATTAGAACAGCATCTAGGTAAATTAGACCAAACACTAAGTTCAGATTTATCAAAAATAAATCAACTTTTGAAAAAAGCTGGTAAAAAAGAAATAACTAAATAAGTTTTTTAACAGAAATAATACTATAAATTAGGATAGCCCAAATGAAAATATTCATTTGGGCTATATCATTTATTATTTAATTTATCCGATTAAAAAATGTACATTTAAATTCCAAATCTCTTAGGCTTCCACTTAAATAAATAACAATTTTTGAAATACAAAGCCTTCCTTTCGTATAAGCATGGCAAA
>JAGQYS010000048.1 GCA_020435965.1 Flavobacteriaceae bacterium
TTTTTTTTTTTTTTTTTGTTAATAGAGAATAACCTTATATGATTTGTGAATGTTTTCTTGCACATATTTATTTTTCAATCTATTTTCGCCATCCGTAAATTTTAAATAAAAATTAAAACAAATCTATTATGAAAAAATTAATGTTATTAGCTGCAGTTGCAGTATTTACATTTAGTGCAAATGCACAAGACGAATCTACAAATCAGACTACTAAAGGAACTTGGTTTTTTGGCGCTGATGCTGGTATTACTTTTGCTTCAAACAAAACTATTCCAGAATTTGATGGTGAAGATTTTGGTACTGAAATTACAGTGACATCATTTTCATTTACACCAAGTGCAAATTACTTTGTAATAGACAATTTAGCTGTTGGATTAGACCTTATATTCTCTAGTTCAAACTCTAAAGTTGACTTTGATGGAGATACTGAAGAAGACAAAACGAATACTTTTGCTGTAATTCCAAACGCAACTTACTTTTTTAGTGAAGGCAATGTAAGGCCTTATTTAGGTGCTGGAGTTGGCTTTATGTCAACAGGAGGAGATGGAGATTTCACAAAATTCTCAGGTTTGGCAATTAATGCAAATGGAGGTGTAGCTTATTTTTTAAATAGTTCAGTTGCTATTAATATTGGTGTGGAGTATTTATATGCTAACTTATCAAATAAAGAAGAAAATGATTTTAAAAATAAATCTAATACTTTAGGTGTAGGAGCTGGTTTTTCTTTCTTTTTAAAATAAATGAAACTTTATATTGTTAAAACAAAAAAGGAGGCACATTTGCTTCCTTTTTTTATACATTTGAAGTATGAAAAAACTAATCATCATTAATGGACCAAACTTAAACTTGTTAGGAAAGCGTGAGCCTAATATTTATGGTAGCTTGACCTTTAACGAGTTTTTTAAAACCGTAAGGGAGAAGTACCCTCAAGTTAGTTTAGAGCATTTTCAATCAAATGTTGAAGGCGAGCTTATTAATAAGTTGCATGAAACAGGTTTTTCCTATGATGGGATTATATTAAACGCTGCTGCATACACACACACTTCTATTGGTATTGGTGATGCAGTAAAAGCCATAGAAACTCCAGTTGTTGAAGTGCATATTTCAAATACGTTTGATCGAGAAGAGTTTAGGCATAAATCTTTTGTATCACCTAATGCAAAAGGTGTCATTATTGGTTTTGGGTTACAAAGTTATGAGTTGGCTATTCAAAGTTTTCTTTAAGCCCTCTCTAGCTCTCCCAAAGGGAGAGAACTCATACTCTAATAAAAAAGTACTATTCAAATTTTTGAATAGTACTTTAAATATAAATCATTTTAATTTTTATCCTTCCTCGTTGGAGTGAAAGTCCTTCCCTTTGGGAAGGATTTAGGATGGGCTATAAATGAATTACTTCACCATAGGCTGCAGCAACAGCTTCCATTACAGCTTCACTCATAGTAGGGTGTGGATGTACTGCTTTTAATACTTCGTGTCCTGTAGTTTCTAGTTTTCTGCCTAAAACAGCTTCAGCAATCATATCTGTTACGCCAGCACCAATCATGTGGCAACCAAGCCATTCGCCATACTTAGCATCAAAAATTACTTTTACAAAGCCATCCTTTGCTCCTGAAGCACTTGCTTTTCCAGACGCTGAAAATGGGAAGTTACCAACTTTAATATCGTAACCTTTTTCTTTGGCTTGAGCTTCGGTTAAACCTACACTAGCAATTTCAGGTGAGCAATAGGTACAGCCAGGAATGTTGCCATAATCTAAGGCTTCAACATGCATTCCAGCAATTTTTTCAACACATAAGATACCTTCAGCAGAGGCTACATGAGCCAAGGCTTGCCCTGGAGTTACATCACCAATGGCATAGTAACCAGGAATGTTGGTTTGGTAGTAGTCGTTGACTAATATTTTATCTCTGTCAGTTACAATACCAACATCTTCAAGTCCAATATTTTCAATATTTGACTTAATTCCAACAGCTGAAAGCACAACATCTGCTTCCAGAACTTCTTCTCCTTTTTTGGTTTTCACAGTCGCTCTCACACCTTTTCCAGAAGTATCAACACTTGTAACTTCGGCAGAAGTCAAAATATTTATGCCACTTTTCTTGAACGAGCGTTCTAATTGTTTTGATACATCATCATCTTCAACAGGAACAATTTTTGGCATGTATTCTACAATAGTAACTTCAGTTCCTAAGGCATTATAAAAATAGGCGAACTCAACACCAATGGCTCCAGAGCCTACTACAATCATCTTTTTAGGTTGTTTGTCTAAGCTCATCGCTTCTCTGTACCCAATTACTTTTTTGCCATCTTGAGGTAAACTTGGTAATTCACGTGAACGTGCTCCAGTTGCAATGATTATATGGTCTGCACTGTATTCGGTTCCATCAACATCAACCTTTTTTCCAGGTTTAATTTTTCCATAACCATTGATAACATCGATTTTATTCTTTTTCATTAAAAACTGAACACCTTTACTCATGCCTTCGGCAACACCACGACTTCGTTTTACTACTGCACCAAAATCTTTATCAGCATCCTTAACAGACAGTCCGTAATCTTCAGCATGTTTTAAGTATTCGAATACTTGAGCAGATTTTAATAAAGCTTTTGTTGGAATACAGCCCCAATTTAGGCATACACCTCCAAGGCTTTCCTTTTCAACAATAGCAGTTTTAAATCCTAATTGAGACGCTCTAATTGCAGTTACATAGCCACCTGGACCACTACCAAGAACGATGATATCATATTTACTCATGGGAATGTTTTTAGTCGATTTTTGAAGCTACGAATTTACGAAACCTAAATTGAAAAAAAGAAATTACAAATGACAAATTCAAAAACGATTATTTTAAATCGTCTGTAAAGTGCTTGCGTTGTTTTTCTTGAGCAAATTTTTCTTGATTGAAAGCTGTTGATTTTCCTTTTGGAATTGATAACGATTTCCAATTGTCACCTTTTATCATTTTGCCAAGAAATACCAGTTGTCCAACGTGGTATGCATAATGTGCCAATTGCCTATTTATGGCTTCTGTAACAGTATGGCCTTGATTGCGTATGTAAACAATTTGCTCTAGTTGCTTTTCTTTAAGAGGTATTATAGCTTCAAATAGGCATTTCCATCCTTTTTGCCAAGCCTTAAGCATTTCTTCTTTATTGGAATACGTGTCTTCAAATTCTTGGTCGCGTTCACGCCAAGTTTTCTCACCATCTTCAGTTAAAAAGTTAGTCCATCGAGATAACATATTGCCAACTAAATGCTTCGTAATTATAGCAATGCTATTGCTTTCGGAGTTGTACTGCCAATGGAGATCAGAATCAGTTATTTGAGAAAAAGTTTTTTCACCTAGGTTTTTATAATATTCAAATTGCTTTATAATGCTTGTTAAATAACTACTGGTCATTTTTTTTAGGAATAAATTTCAAGGCAGCTCCATTTATACAGTGACGTTGACCTGTTGTTTCTCTAGGGCCATCATCAAATACATGACCTAAATGACCACCACAAGTGGAGCAGTGTTCTTCGTTTCTGGCATAGCCAATATTGTAATCTACTGAATACGTCACGTTGCCTTCAATTGGTCTGTCAAAGCTTGGCCATCCTGTTCCAGAGTCAAATTTATGCTCACTTTTAAATAAAGGTGTTTCACAGGCTGCACATACATAAATACCTTTTGCATAATTCTTGTCTAGTGGACTCGAAAAAGCGCGTTCTGTTCCTGCTTCTCTTAATACATAATATTGTAACTCGGTAAGCTGAGCCTTCCATTCGGCTTCGGTTTTGGTAACAGCAAATGTTTCTTTTGAATCTTTTTTCTGAGCTGAAGAGTTACAGCTATAAAAAATGCTAATCAAAGTAAATATTAAGATCTTTCTCATAATGTAAATTTAATCATTTTTAATGATACTTTATAAGTCGATTTTCTAACTCATAACTTACGTTGTTTTTTTGGTGAAAATATATATCAAGTGACTTTTTTAAAATATTTGTGTCACAAAAATGGTACGTTTTTTGTACTTTTATTCAAACACTATATAAACCATTTATAATGAAATTTAAATTAAGCATAATCACAAGTTTAGCAGTTGTATTCTTCTTTTCTTGTGCCACGAATCCGTTTACTGGAAATAAAACAATGGCTTTTGTTCCTAATTCACAATTGTTCCCTACAGCCTTTGCGCAATACGATCAATTTTTAACTGAAAATAAAGTAGTTAATGGCACTAAGGATGCAGAAATGATAAAGCGTGTTGGACAGCGTATTGCAGTTGCGGCTGAACGTTGGCTCAATGCTAATGGTTATCAAGGTTATTTAAAAGATTATAAATGGGAGTACAATTTAGTAGATGATAAAACAGTTAATGCTTGGTGTATGCCTGGTGGAAAAATTGTTTTCTATACTGGAATTTTACCAATTGCGGCCAATGAAACTGGTGTTGCAGCTATAATGGGTCATGAAGTTGCTCACGCATTGGCAAATCATGGTCAGCAACGTATGAGTGCTGCTTATTTGCAAGCTGGAATAGCAATAGCTGGGAATGTTGTCATTAAAGATGAACAATCGCTTAATATTTTTAATCAATCTTATGGAATAGCTTCCAATGTTGGAGGTATGTTGCCTTTTAGTAGAAGTCATGAAACACAAGCAGATGAAATAGGATTACGTTTAATGGCAATTGCTGGTTATAATCCTGATGAGGCAGCTGAATTATGGAAACGAATGAAAGCCAATAGTGGAGGACAAGCACCACCTGAATTTTTAAGCACGCATCCATCAAACGATACACGTATAGCTAACCTTACGAAATGGGCTCCAGAAGCAAAAAAAGAAGCTGCCAAATTCGGAATCACCTCATTTAGAGAATAATCTATTTTCAAAAGTTAAAAAATAAATGTTTACTTTAGAAGCTGCTCATAATAGAGCAGCTTTTTGTTTATGGTAATATTAAAAAAGGGAAGCAAAAAACTACTGAATGCTTGGGCATTTTATGATTGGGCGAATTCAGTTTATACACTCACAATAGCTTCTACAATCTTTCCCATATTTTATTCTGCTTTGTTTTTAGATAATGTAAGAAGCATTCATTTTTTTGGCTTTGAAGTAAAAAACACTGCTCTTATATCCTTTGTTACTGCCTTTACATTTTTTGTGATTACCATTCTATCACCAATTTTATCTGGAATAGCAGATTATATTGGTAACAAAAAGTTATTCTTGAAGTTTTTCTGTTATATAGGAAGCATAGGATGTATTGGAATGTATTGGTTTTCATTGGAGCATATTTATGTGAGTATGTTTTTTTATTTCTGTGGACTTTTAGGTTATTGGGGAAGTTTGGTTTTTTACAATTCCTATTTACCTGATATTGCTTACTCGGAACAACAAGATGCTATTAGTGCTAAAGGGTTTTCTATTGGATATATTGGAAGTGTTATTTTACTAATATTTAACTTGGCAATGGTTATGAAACCTAATTGGTTTGGAATTCAAGGAACCGAACAAGAAGCTGCAATGTTTGCTATGAGAGTTTCTTTCATTACAGTTGGTGTTTGGTGGCTACTCTTTGCGCAATACACGTTTTATCATTTGCCAAAAGGAAATTCGCAAGAGAAAAAAGTGATTAAACATGTCTTGTTGAATGGATTTAAAGAATTAAACTCTGTTTGGTTGCAATTGAAAGATGATTTAAAGTTGAAACGTTTTTTGAATGCTTTTTTTGTTTACAGCATGGCTGTGCAAACCATCATGTTAATGGCAGTTTATTTTGGAGAGGAAGAAATTTCTTGGTCCAATTCTAATGAGAAAACAATGGGATTAATCATTAGTATTTTGGTTATTCAATTAGTTGCAATCCTTGGAGCTAATATAACAGCTAACGCATCAACTAAGTATGGAAACATTAAAACATTAATAGGTGTAAATGTTATTTGGATGTTTATTTGTGTATTTGCCTATTTTGTAAAAACACCAATTGAATTCTATTTTACAGCAGCAATAGTTGGATTTGTAATGGGAGGCGTTCAAGCATTATCACGTTCTACGTATTCAAAATTTTTACCAAAAACAGATGATACTACATCATACTTTAGTTTCTACGATGTGACTGAAAAAGTAGGGATCATTATAGGAATGCTTATTTATGGAGCTGTTGACCAAATAACAGGAACTATGCGAAATGCAATTTTATTTCTTTTTGTATTTTTCTTATTAGGTATTATTTTGTTGTTTAGAGTCCCGAAAAACATTTCAGTTAAAAACTAATTTTTGATATGGCAACTTTAGAAAAAGGCAATAAAAAACTACTGAATGCTTGGGCTTTTTATGATTGGGCAAACTCAGTTTATTCATTGGTAATAAGCACAGCAGTTTTTCCTATTTATTATAGTAGCATGACAGCTTCTTTTGCTAATGTAGAAGGCGATATCACTTTTTTAGGAACAGAATGGAATCCAACTACATTATATGATTATACCTTGTCTTTTTCATTTTTAATTGTAGCATTTATTTCTCCTATACTTTCAGGAATTGCAGATTATACAGGAAATAAGCTAAAGTTCCTTAAGTTCTTTTGCCTGTTAGGATCGCTTTCTGTAATGAGCTTGTTCTTTTTTAAAGATGAATCAACACTTTGGATAGCTCTCCTTTTTACAATTACAGCTAGTGTAGGTTTTTGGGGAAGTATCGTGTTTTACAATGCCTATTTACCAGAAATAGCTTATCCAGAACAACAAGATAATGTGAGTGCCAAAGGATTTATTTATGGATATACTGGCTCAGTAATATTAATGATATTGAGTTTGGTTCTGGTTCAGACTGGTGTATTTGGTTTATTGGATGCAGCCTATGGTTCTAGAATAACCTTTTTGTTAGTTGGTATTTGGTGGTTAGGCTTTGCACAAATAACTTACAAACGATTACCAAACAATGTTTACAATCATAAACCTGAAAAAGATTATATATGGAAAGGTTTTAGAGAGTTAAAAAAAGTAGCAAAAGAATTGAGTGAGTACAGAGAACTAAAACGATTTTTAGTGTCTTTTTTCTTCTTTAGTGTTGGTGTTCAAACCATAGTGTTAATGGCAGGAATTTTTGGGAGTGAAGAACTAGGTTTGCCAACAACAAACTTAATCATGACTATCATGCTTGTCCAAATTGTGGCAATAGCAGGTGCTTATATCTTTTCAAGAATTTCTAATAAATACGGAAACCTAAAAGCTTTAAAAATAACATTGATGATTTGGGGATTGGTTTGCTTTATTGCGTTTACTTTAGATAAAACTCTAACTAATGTAGATTTATATTTCTATGCACTTGGCGCAATACTTGGTTTGGTTTTGGGAGCTACACAATCGTTGTCACGTTCTACATATTCTAAGCTATTGCCAGAAACCGAAGATCATGCCACCTATTTTAGTTTTTATGATGTTACAGAAAAAATCGCAATTGTACTTGGGATGTTTGTGTTTGGTCTATTGATTTCTATCACAAATTCCATGCAGTGGTCTGTATTGTTTTTAGCGATTTTCTTTTTAATAGCTTTAATTATATTGTTCACCATTAAAGGTAATAAGTACGTCAAATAAAAAACGCTTTCTGATAAGAAAGCGTTTTTAAAATATATAAAGTGCTATTAATTACTGATCTTTCCAGAACCAGAAACCTTAGTGTCTTCTTTACTTGGATTTCCTTTATACTCTATATCACCAGAGCCAGAAACACGTGCTTTTAGACTTTGGTTACTAACAACTTCTATGTCACCAGAACCAGCAATTGATGCTTCAGTATGGTTAGATTGTAAACCAAAAGCATGAATATCACCAGAACCAGCTAATCTTAACGATAAGTTTTCAGTGTTGCCTTTTAAGGTAATATCACCTGAGCCAGCTAAATTGCCTTCAACTGATGATGCCTCTATATTAAGAGTCATATCACCAGAACCAGCTAGAGAAACATTAAAATTTGATGCAGAAATTTTATCTTCATTCCATAAATCTCCAGAACCTGCCAACGAAACGCTGCTTATATCTTTAAAAGGAACTGTTACTTTTAAGGTTTTGTTCCAACTAGGTTTAAGGTCAATACCTTTTTCAACTTTAATTATAAGATCTCCTCCTTTAATTTCAGTGATGATGTACTCTAATAAATTCGATTCCCCTTCTAATTTAATTTTGCCTTCAGTTCCAGCTACTAAAATATAGTCCATTGAGCCAGCGCATTTAACACCATCATAATCACCAGTAGTTCTGGTTTCAGTAGTCATGTTTCCATTGCCTTTAATTTTTTTATTTCCCCACCATTGAGCATGTGAAACAGTGGCAAACATTAAGGCTGCTATTAATAAGATTGATTTATTCATAATTGTTTGTTTTTAGATTGATTTATTTTAGTTCTTTTTAAACGTTACACTTCCGTAATCTGACTCTATTTTAATTTTGTTTCCTGAGTTTTGCTTTCCAAAGTAACCTGAATAATATTTGCTGCTTGATTTTTCTATGCGTTTTGAAAATTCAAAATCATCAGTATCTCTTAGTGAAGCATAACTTAAATCAAATTCAAAATCAAAGCTGTAACCTTCAGAATAACCTATGGTGATCTTCATATAATCTGATGAAATATCAATGCTTCCAGCATTGGCAGTCATGTTATCAATTTTTAATGAACCATAATCTGCAGATACTGATACGTTTTTATATATACTTCCAAGTCTAAGCGTTAAATAGTCACCATCTCCTTTTACATTGTTTGCATTGTTAATAGTCAACGAACCATAATCACAATTATAAGTGACATCTTCTGCAATTTCTATTTCAGATTTAGTGTAATCTGCATCTATGCTTAAACAGTTGGTTTTTGCAACTGTATAACTACTGTAATCTGCATTGATTTTTCCACTTTTTATATATTCAAAATATGAGTTCTTTGTGTAATCAAAAGAAATATCATTGTTGTCTGCCATTAATTCTTTTGTGGTGATTTTACCATAGTCGCAATCAATAACTGCACGACCATTGAGTCTATCAAGGTTAATGCTTCCATAATCATTGCTTAAATCTACATTATTGCTCATTGGCATTTTAATAACGTAGTTAACCTTCATGTTTACGTTGTTGTTTCCCCAATTCCACCAAGATTTACTGTTGTTGAATTTGGTTTTTGCAGAAACCATATTGGGCGAATTATCAAAGAGCACATCAATACCTTCAAGTTTCTTGATAACTTTATCTTCATCGTTGCCATTGGTAGTAATGGTAACATCTACAACTACACGGTTTTCGTTCCAGGTTACAATGTCAATATCTCCATAACTGTTGTCAATATTTACAGTTGCACTTGCGCTTACATTATATTCTTTATGAAGCTTTTTCTCTTTGGTGTATTTTCCAGACCATTTTCCGTTGTTTGCAAAAACAAATACAGGAACCAGTAAAAGAGTGCAAATGGTTTTATAAAGTAGTGCTGTTTTCATAAGTTTCGATTTTTGTTGATTTTATTTCTTCTATTTGATTTAATACGTTATTTAAAATATCTATTCTGTCCTGAAAGTTTGAAATCATAGCGTTTATAACACGTTTGTCATTTCCACTTGCAGTTAAATCTTGTTTTAGTTTGTTATAGTTTGCTTCTAAAAGCTCTATTTGAAATAAAGCATCAACCACTAAATCTTGGAACTCAGGAGTTAATTCATTATTCAGTTTCTCTAATTCTGCTGAAATAGCATTGGTAAAGAAATTTTGAGTTTCAGCCATTTCTGGAGAAATACTTGCTAGATCATGTGGCTCGTTTGATTTATTGATACTTACAAATACAGTTACAAGTAACACAACTGAAGCAGCAATGCTTAAAAATGGTTTCCAGAAATTAGATTTTGGCTGTGTTAAAGTGATAACCTCTCTGTTTTGATTACTAAGCTTTGTTAAAAAGCGGTTTTCATGTCCAGTATTAGGCTCTTCTACATCAAAATCTGCTCTCAGATTCTCAAAAATGGTATTTAAATTACTTTCGCTCATAATTTAATGTTTTATTTCACTGCTCTTTTTTGCAGTTTTTGTCTTAAACTTTCTTTAGCTCTTGATATGGTAGTTCTACAATTTGCATAACTAATGTTCATAATATCACTTATTTCATCGTGGTCATAACCTTCAATCAAGTGTAATGTCAATGCCAATCGATAATTATCTTTAAGTGTTTTCATGGTGTCCATAATTTGCTGCGCTTTCAAATTTGTAAACTCATAATCACTTGCAATGCCGTCTTCGTCATCATATTCAACTTTAAACAGTACGTCATCAAGAGCAACTTCACTGTACTTATTACTTTTATTAAAGTGGTGAATACTGTTGTTTATTACAATTCGTTTCAACCAAGACCCAAAGGTTACAGCTTCTTTTAAACTGTCCAACTTAGTAAAGGCTGTTAAAAACGAATCTTGCATAATGTCTTCGGCCTCAAAGCTGTCTTTAACAATTCTTATTGCTGTGTTGTACATTGCTTTGTAATATCTGTTGTAAACTTCCAATTGCGCATTTTGGTTTCCAGATTTACATTGCTGTACAAGTTGTTCAATATTTAGGTTGGTTGGTATCAGAAAACAAATTGTTTATTAGAATGATGAAGATTAAGTTGCATTGTTACACTTTTAGAAAAAAATATTTATGATTTTATTTTAAAATACATTCTTTACATTGGCATAACAATTGAACTAATAGAGATGAATTAAAAGACTATATGCTTGTAACTCTCTGAAATATAGAGATAATACAAGTAATTGTGTAATAAAGATAATAATAAAATGTTCTGTTTTAATGACAGAATGACTTAAAAATAATATGGCAAAATCAAAATTTACAAGCCTTGACAGATTGTCATTTCAGGAATTTGATGAAAATTCAGAATTGATACCATTAATGACTACTGAAGATGAAAAAGAAATAAATAACGAATTGCTGCCAGAAACACTTCCAATACTTTCGTTAAGAAATACAGTATTGTTTCCAGGTGTTGTTATACCAATAACAGCTGGACGCGACAAATCCATAAAACTTATAGATGATGCTAATAAGGGATCCAAAGTTATTGGTGTGGTTTCTCAAAAGGACGAAACCATAGAGGATCCAACAGCAAAAGATATTTATGAAACAGGGACTGTTGCAAGAATCCTTAAAGTACTTAAAATGCCTGATGGTAATACAACCGTTATCATTCAAGGAAAAAAGCGTTTTAAAGTTGCCGAAGTAATTACTGAAGAACCTTATATGAATGCAACAGTTCGTGAGGTTCCGGAAAGTGCTCCAATAAATAATAATCAAGAGTTTTCAGCAATTATTGATTCCATTAAAGAATTAGCGCTTCAAATCATCAAGCAAAGCCCAAACATTCCTAGTGAAGCGTCATTTGCCATCAATAATATAGAGAGCAACTCGTTTTTGGTCAACTTTGTGTCTTCAAACATGAATATTAGTGTTCAGGACAAGCAAAAGCTACTTGAAACCAGCGATTTGAAAAAGCGTGCATTAGAAACGTTGAAGTATATGAATGTCGAGTTTCAAAAACTGGAACTTAAAAACGACATCCAATCTAAGGTTCAAAGCGATATGAGCCAGCAGCAACGTGAATATTTCTTGCATCAACAAATGAAAACCATTCAAGAAGAATTAGGTGGAGTGAGTTATGAAGAAGAGGTTGATGAAATGAAAGTTCGTGCCAAATCAAAAAAATGGGATGAAAAAGTAAAAACCCATTTTGAAAAAGAATTGGCAAAAATGCAACGTATGAATCCTCAAGTTGCAGAGTATTCTATTCAAAGAAATTATTTAGACCTTTTCCTAGATTTACCTTGGAATGAATTTAGTAAAGATAAATTCGATTTAAAACGAGCAAAACGAATTCTTGATCGTGACCACTATGGTTTGGATGATGTAAAACGAAGAATCATTGAGTATTTGGCTGTACTCAAGTTGAGAAACGATATGAAATCACCAATTTTGTGTTTGTATGGTCCTCCAGGAGTTGGTAAAACATCCTTAGGAAAATCCATTGCTGAAGCTTTAGGACGTGAATATGTAAGAATGTCTTTAGGTGGTTTGCGTGATGAAGCAGAAATAAGAGGACATAGAAAAACATATATAGGTGCAATGCCTGGACGTATTTTGCAAAGTCTTAAAAAAGCTGGTACTTCAAACCCTGTTTTTGTTTTGGATGAGATTGATAAATTATCCAACTCACATCAAGGAGATCCTTCATCTGCCATGCTAGAAGTATTAGATCCTGAGCAAAATTCAGAGTTTTATGACAACTTCCTTGAAATGGGATTTGATTTATCTAAAGTGATGTTTATTGCAACTTCTAATAACCTTTCAACTATTCAACCTGCTCTTAGAGATAGGATGGAAATCATAAATGTAACAGGCTACACCATTGAAGAAAAGGTTGAAATTGGTAAGCGTCATTTGTTACCAAAGCAATTAAAAGAACATGGTTTAAATACAAATCATCTTAAAATAGCTAAACCTCAATTGGAGAAAATTGTGGAAGGCTACACAAGAGAATCTGGTGTAAGAGGTTTAGAAAAACAAATCGCCAAAATGGTACGTCATGCCGCCAAAAATATTGCAATGGAAGAAGACTATAACATTAAAGTGACTAACGAAGATATTATAGAAGTGCTTGGTGGACCTAAATTGGAGCGTGATAAATACGAAAACAATGATGTTGCTGGAGTGGTTACTGGTTTGGCCTGGACAAGTGTTGGTGGTGATATTTTATTTATTGAATCCATATTATCAAGGGGAAAAGGAACACTAACCATAACAGGAAACTTAGGAACAGTCATGAAAGAATCTGCAACGATTGCTATGGAATACATAAAAGCTAATGCTGATACTTTTGGGATTGATACTGATGTATTTGATAAATATAATGTGCATATTCATGTTCCAGAGGGAGCTACTCCAAAAGATGGACCTAGTGCTGGCATTACCATGTTAACCTCTTTAGTATCTCTATTTACGCAACGTAAAGTTAAGAAGAGTTTAGCCATGACTGGAGAAATCACTTTACGTGGTAAGGTGCTTCCAGTTGGAGGAATTAAAGAAAAAATATTAGCTGCAAAACGTGCTCGAATTAAAGAGATTATTTTGTGTAAAGAAAATGAACGCGATATAAAAGAAATAAAAGAAGAATACTTAAAAGGATTGACCTTTCATTATGTCTCAGACATGAGTGAGGTTATTGATATAGCAATAACCAAGCAGAAGGTTAAAAACGCTAAGAAGTTATAATATAATAAAAACCTCGATTTCTCGAGGTTTTTTTATGCATTCAAAAATAAAAAAATCATGTAATCGTTTTAAGATAGATTTAGTTACTTTGCAGCTTTGTAAAAATCAGCTACAAATAAGCAAGGATAAATGGAATTTGGCTTTATATAAGTTGAAAATTTTTTCATGAAAAGAACGATTACTACTTTAATGGTTTTGGTGTGTTTTAATTTTGCCTTTCCACAGTTGGGAGGTGAAGCAACGTATCAGTTTCTTAATTTAGTATCCTCTCCACGTCAAGCTGCTCTTGGAGGAAAAGTAATAACAAATGTTGATTATGATGTCACTCAAGGCCTCTATAATCCTGCAACTATAAATGTTGAAATGGATAATCAGCTTGCCTTAAACTACTCAAGTTATTTAGGAGGTATTAGTTATGGCACTGCTGCTTATGCTTATACTTGGGACAGACGAACTCAAACACTTCATGTAGGAGTTACCTACATTAATTATGGTGATTTTGATGGTTATGACGAAAATGGTGTTCCAACTGGCTCGTTTACTGGTAATGAAGCCGCTTTATCTGTTGGTTATGCAATGCAAATAGGATACTCAGACTTTTATTTAGGAGGAAATATTAAGTTCATAACTTCTAAACTAGAACAGTACACATCACTTGGAGCTGCTGCAGATATTGGTTTGCTTTACATTAACGAAAAACTCGATTTTAATGCAGCCTTAGTAGTTAGAAACGCAGGAACACAAATAACCACTTATGCTGGACTTCAAGAGAAATTACCTTTAGAAGTCAATTTTGGGATGTCACAGACCTTAGAACATATGCCTTTGCGTTGGCACATTACATTTGAAAATTTACAAAAATGGCCAATTGCTAGTCCTAATCCTTCTCATGTTACAACAGATTTAGAAGGCAATCAGACAGAAGAAAAAGTAGGGTTTTTAGCTAATGTGATTAGACATACCATTTTAGGAGCAGAATTGTTTCCAGATAGAGGATTTAATATAAGATTAGGATATAATTTTAGAAGGGCTGAAGAATTGCGTATTTTAGATCAAAGAAATTTTTCTGGATTATCTTTCGGAATAGGAATTAAACTAAATAAAATGCGATTTAGCTACACACATGCAAGATATACAAGTGCATCAAACGCTAGTTTTTTCGGATTACAAATAGATTTAAGATAGTGCATAAAATTACCATAGCGATTGATGGTTACTCATCAACAGGAAAAAGTACATTAGCAAAACAAATTGCCACAGAGCTAGGGTATATTTATGTAGATTCTGGTGCCATGTATCGTGCTGTCACTTTATATGCTTTACAGAACGGATTTATTAGTGAAAACAACTTTAACGCTAATGATTTCGTTATGGTACTTCATGAAATTGAACTTGAATTTAAATTCAATCCAGAAATTGGTTTTGCAGAAATGTATTTAAATGGAGAAAACGTAGAGCAAGCTATTCGTACTATGGAAGTATCTAGTTTTGTGAGTACAATATCTGCAGTACCTGAAGTTAGATATCAACTCGTAAAACAGCAGCAAAAAATGGGTAAGGATAAAGGTATTGTTATGGATGGTCGTGATATTGGAACAGTTGTATTTCCTGATGCCGAACTTAAAATATTCATGACAGCTTCACCAGAAGTAAGAGCTCAACGTCGATACGATGAATTAACTAAAAGAGGAGATAAAGTCAATTTCAATGAAGTATTTAAAAATGTTCAGGAACGAGACTATATCGATTCGCATCGAGCAGATTCACCATTAGTTAAGGCTGATGATGCCATTGAAATAGACAATTCAAACCTTACATTAGACGAGCAATTTCAAAAAATAATGGAATTGGTAAGTATGACATTGGAAAGTTATGAGTAATACTGTTTAGCAATTCAACAAAAAAATCTAAAAATTGTTCTAAAAGTTTTGGAGGTAATATTTAGGACACTATCATTTTCCATTGTTTTATGTGCTTTAAATTATAAGTAAGAGTAAAAAACCTCAATTAAAGTTTCAGATGTTGTTGTGATTAGTGGTATTTTTGTATAAGTCCATGGTGAAGGTTTGGGTTTTTTTACAATTGTAAAGTTTTATCTGCTATTTTGCTTAAAGTTTCAATTCTATGGGTAACAAAAATAATGATAATTTCATTTTTAATTTTTTGCAATATTTCAATGAAAAAGGCTTCAGTTTTTGTATCCATTGATGCTGTGGCCTCATCCAATAATAAGAGTTGAGGTTTTTTGTATAGGGCTCTTGCAAATGCGATAATTTGTCTTTGACCACCAGATAAATTCACTCCTTCTTCGCCAACTATAGTAAAATAACTTTGAGGTAGCATATCAATAAAACTATCAATTCCGAATGATTTACAAAATGCTGCAATATTTTCTTGATCATAATCTTCTTCAAGTACGATATTGTAGAAAATGTTTCCATTAAATATATGAGTTTGCTGAGATACTACCGATAATTTGTTTCTCCAATCAGTTATATTTATTTCATTAATATTTTCTGAGTTATTAATCTTTATAGTTCCTGAGTTTGGATAATAAAATTGTTGAATGATTTGAAGTAAAGTGCTTTTACCTGTGCCAATCTCTCCGACTATACCTAGACATTCCCCTTTATTTATTGAAAAGTTAATATTGTTCAAAATTTTTGCCCTACCTGGATATCCAAATGAAACATCAATCAATTCTAATGCGTTAACGTCCAATTTTTTGTTTTCTACTTCCAATAATTGTTCTTCATCAATGCTTGTGTATTCAAACATTCTGTTAAGAGCGACTTTAGCCTCTTGCAATTGTATGTTTAACATTGCTAAACCAGCTACAGAACCCATAAGCATGGTAGACAATTGTAAGACAGCAATAACTCCACCACTTGTAAAATCACTGTAAATTGTTAGGTAGGAGCCATAAATAATCAATCCTACTATAAATATTGAACCTATACTTTGGGAGACCAACTGATATTGTAGTCCTACTTTTCCCAATTTGTAGTTTTCTACTTTATAGTTTGTGTAAATATTTAAAGTTAAAGCTGTAAAAATATTTTGTTTATTAAATGATTTTATGGTTTCAATTCCCTTTATGGTATCTATGTAGTTGCTTTCGTTTTGTGCATAAAACTGCATCAGTTTTGTTTGAGATTGGAGTATTTTCGGATGAAAGAAAAGTACAATGATTAAAAAAGTAGGAAACCAAAGTAAAGATAATAAACCAATCTTCCAATTGTAACTAAATATAGCAATTGAAGAAACTATTATCATTAAAAGGTTTACAATAATGCTACTGATGAAACTTGTAACAGTATTTTGAATTCTACTAGTGTCGTTCATACGAGCGATTAAATCACCTGTTTTTCTAGAATCAAAAAATGATTTAGGAAGCTTTAAGAGTTTTGAATAGAAAAATTTTATTATTCTAATATTATAATCTTTTCCTTGCCTGATAAGAA
>JAGQYS010000049.1 GCA_020435965.1 Flavobacteriaceae bacterium
TTAATTCAGGCCATGGTGGCTTGTGTACAACCCAAACCAAAAAAAACCATTGCAGACCCAGCTTGTGGGACTGGTGGTTTCTTTTTAGCTGCTTACGATTGGATTGTGGAAAACAACCAGCTAGACCGCGAAGAAAAAGCCTTTTTAAAAACCAAAACCTTTCACGGTAACGAAATTGTGGCTAATACCCGTCGTATGTGCCTTATGAACATGTACCTGCACAACATTGGGGAAATAGATGGCGAATCCCTCATAAACCCTAACGACGCCCTAATAGCAGACGATGGCAAACGCTTTGATTACGTATTGGCAAATCCGCCATTTGGTAAAAAAAGCAGCATGACCATTACCAACGAAGCTGGCGAAATAGAAAAAGAGGATTTAAGTTATAACCGTCAGGACTTTTGGGAAACCACAACCAACAAGCAGCTAAACTTTTTACAGCATATCAAGACCATGCTGGCCATAAATGGTGAGGCAGCGGTAGTATTGCCAGACAACGTATTGTTTGAAGGTGGTGCAGGAGAGGAAGTACGTAAACAATTACTTAAAACCACCGAGCTCCATACCATTTTAAGACTGCCAACTGGTATATTTTATGCACATGGGGTTAAGGCAAATGTATTGTTCTTTAATAACAAACCAGCAAGTAAAGACCCTTGGACAAAAGACATATGGTTCTACGATTACCGTACAAACATACACCATACCCTAAAGAAAAAGCCACTAACACTGTCCGATTTAGAGGAATTTATAACGCTCTACAATCCAAGTAATATCAATAAACGCCAAGAAACTTGGAGTGCTGATTCTTCGACAGGCTCAGGAGAAGAGGGCAGATGGCGCAAATACAGCTATGAGGAGATTATTGCAAGAGATAAAACCAGTTTGGATATCTTTTGGCTCAAAGACAAAAGCCTAACCGATTTAGACAATCTCCCAGACCCAGACATTTTGGCCAATGAAATCATTGAAAACATAGAATCAGGTCTCAATAGCTTTAAAGAAATTATGGAGGCTTTAAATGTAACTGAAGATTAAAACTATTTTTAGCAATCTTACTGTAATGACTATTTAATTTGTTTTAGGATCTCTAAAAGTCTTGGAATTTTATCCACTTGTGTTTCTGTCCAAAAGGTGTAATTTTTAATTGGGTCATCATCATAACTGTTCAGTTTAATTGTGAGCCTTCTGCTTCTTTCATGAACAAAGTAGGAGAGCGTCATTTCTTTTGCTTTAAAAATAAATTCAGAGGACTTGTCTTTATACCTTAAATCTAAATTTGGGATTACGTTATCTTCTATAAATTGAATAAACTCTTCAATTTCATCAAGACCAACCCAAGCCGTTTTATGGATATCAGGATTTTTAATGTACATATCCAATTGCAAGGCATTGATTTTTTTTCCAGACTTTAAATCAATAACTTCAATGGGATAAAAATTGACATGTTCGTTTATTCCGGATTTAAATTCTGCAATGGTTGTCCAGTCTTTATTTATTCTTGTGAATTGGGCTTCGTCTATAAATTTTCTGGTGGTTGATTCTATGTTTTGTGCATAACTAATAGAAATACAACAAAAGTAGATAAGAATGATTTTATTCATTTTATATATAAATAATAATTAATTCATTTCAACATAAATAGGCTGTCCTTTTATTTTCACTTCTAACTCTCCATAAGTGTTATAACCACCAACTTCTTCAATATTTACATCCATCACACTGTTTGGACTGAAAGATTTAACCCTAACATCTATGGAACCATCTTCATTTAAAGGGACAATTCCATAATTTGTATTAGGTGTAAGAATGGTATTGTTAGCATTGGTGTTGGCATAACTTTTTGGAATTAGATCAAGATTTCTGATAGTTAGTAATGTTAAATTAATTGCAATAATAGTTAATACCACTTTTGTAAACTTATCTGCTTTCATATTATATTGGTTTTATTTGTTTTATCTAAACTTAGACCATTAAGATAAATTTTATTTTTAAATTGGGAGGAATTAAATTTTAAGAAATTGAAATATATTAAAGTGAATCTATTCATCTGCCCAGGTACTTTTAATTTTAAATTTTATCATTCTTGTAAAATCATCGGTTATAAATCGGATATTATTGTTTTTAATATCATAAATCATGATGTACTCATTTCCAATATCACTAACTAAAGTAAATAGATATTGATCATTTCCATCTTCTTCATCGTGTTCCTGAGATTTGATTAAGTACCCAGAAATCGTTGAGGCTGTAGTGTGTTTTACAAGAGTAAAATCTTTATTAAATTCCAAAAAAGTTATTGATTCTTCATCTTTACTATCAAACTCCCACTCACTGTTTGTCTCATTCCATTTGTAATCTACTCTAGAATTGGTAGATATATGAAATTGTCCGAAAGCACTTGTTGTTAATAAAACAAGTATTACAGAAAGCATTATATTTTTCATATTCATGTATAATTTTTATAAACAAAATTTCACAAATAACATTCATGTTATGTAATCAAGAATATTAATTTTTAAAGTGCGTATATATGAATCACCTGGTTTATGTATGTGAGGTTTTAACCCTGGATGTTTTGGTTTGGTTTCGGGTCTCACACGTCTTCTTTTGTCTGGTGTTCCATCATGTTTATTTGGTTTTGGGCCTGGTTTAATAGCTTGTATATTTTTAAAAATAAATGTTTTATAATTGTTTTGAAATAAAAATAGCTATTGTAATTAAGATTATCTTACGGAAATCCGTAATCCGCTAAGAAAAATTATAGTTTTTAATTCGCCAAATTAGGATTTTGAAAAACCTATAAATAATGATTGATAACCGATATGTTTTGTGTTTAACTATACATACTAAAAGTATTCCCAATCAAACCTTATTTTTTAAGAAGTATATTAATCTATTTGAATGCAAAAATGATCTTCTTTTTTTT
>JAGQYS010000050.1:0-14964 GCA_020435965.1 Flavobacteriaceae bacterium
GAGTTTGTGGCATAGGACCATCTGTTGCAGCAACAACCAAAATAGCACCATCCATTTGAGCAGCACCAGTAACCATGTTTTTTACGTAATCCGCGTGACCTGGACAGTCAACGTGAGCATAGTGACGATTTGCTGTTGCATATTCTACGTGTGAAGTATTAATTGTAATACCTCTTTCTTTTTCTTCCGGTGCATTATCAATTTGATCAAATGATCTTGCTTCTGAAAAACCTGCATCAGCTAATACTTTAGTAATAGCAGCAGTTAAAGTTGTTTTACCGTGATCTACGTGTCCAATTGTACCTATGTTAAGGTGTGGTTTTGAACGATCGAAAGTTGCCTTTGCCATGTTTAATTTATTTTAATCTTAATTTATATTAGTGTTCAATTTTTATTTTTGATTGAGCCAATGACGAGAATTGAACTCGTGACCTCTTCCTTACCAAGGAAACGCTCTACCCCTGAGCTACATCGGCGTAAAGTGCTTGTTAATCTCAGTTAAGAGACCCTGCTTTAGCAGGAATTTTAGAGCGGGAGACCGGGTTCGAACCGGCGACATTCAGCTTGGAAGGCTGACGCTCTACCAACTGAGCTACTCCCGCAATTTTTACACATCCATGTAAACTTAAAAGTGGGGAGAGCAGGATTCGAACCTGCGAAGGTAAAACCAACAGATTTACAGTCTGTCCTCGTTGGCCGCTTGAGTATCTCCCCAATATTAAAATTCACTCTTTTAAAAGAACTTGAGCCGATGGAGGGACTCCCTTCGACTACGCTCAGGATAAACTTCTCGTCCCAAGTCAATAATTTTGTTTAATTAATTATCAACTTCCTTAGCGCTTTTCACTTATTTGAGCCGATGGAGGGACTCGAACCCACGACCTGCTGATTACAAATCAGCTGCTCTAGCCAGCTGAGCTACATCGGCTTATTTTTACTGCTTTTTGGCAACAAAAAAGTCCGCTATTTCTAACGGACTGCAAATGTATATATATTTTTTTTGTTTCAAAACATTTTTTGAAAAATTTTCATTATAAATGTGATCTTAATTTTTCTTTACGTTTTTTCAATTGTCTTTCTAAGGAATTTACGGCTGAGTCAGCACCTTCTTCAAACGTTTTACAAACCTTTTTTACAACAAAACTATCGCCAGGAACATCTACTCTTGCTTCAAATATTTTGTTTTCTTTATCACTAGTGTTTTCTACTTTTAAAAAAACATCGGATTTAATGACCTTGTCGTAATAACGATCCAGTTTATCCATTCTGTTTTGTATAAAGTTTATTAACTTTTTGTCTGCGTTAAAGTTTACTGATTGTGTGTTTACTTTCATGATTTTTACACTTTTGGTTAGACAATTATTTAATTCTTTGAATTTCTTGGGTGAGATTTAGCATACACTTTTTTTAGTTCAGCTATACTATTATGTGTGTAAACTTGAGTTGCCGCTAAACTTGAATGTCCCAATAATTCTTTTACTGCATTTAAATCTGCACCTTGGTTTAATAAATGTGTTGCAAAAGAATGTCTCAGTATGTGCGGACTCTTTTTCACTTTTGAAGATGCTAAACTAAAATACTCATTTATTGTTCTGTAAACAAGTGTTTCGTAAATTTTAACTCCTTTTTTTGTTAAAAATAACATTTCTTTATCACTAACAATTGGTAATTTATTTCGCTCTACTAAATATTTCTTTATGGTATCAATTGTAGAGTTTAATAGTGGTAATATTCGTTCTTTGCTTCTTTTACCTAAAACTTTTAGTGTTTTTTGTTGAAGGTTTAAGTCCGTTAATTTAATATTTACTAATTCTATGCGTCTTATTCCGGTGGAATAAAACAGCTCAATGATTGCTTTATCTCTTAATCCTTCAAATGTATTGCCAAATTGAAAATAATCCAAGACTGACCCAACTTCGGCTTGAGAAAATGGAATCTGAATTTTTTTCTCTGTTTTTAACGCCTTATGTTTTATTAAAGGATTTACTTTTATGCTTTCTATTTTCAACAGAAATTTATAATAGCTATTGAGTGATGACACTTTTCTATTAATGCTTCTATTGGAAATATTGTTCTCTACTAGATTAATTATCCAACTTCTTATTTGTGCATAATTTACATTATCTATGCTATTCTTATTATATTCATCTTCACAAAAACTTGAAAAACTCTCCAAATCCTTTACATACGCATTAATTGTGTGAGGTGAATAGTTTTTTTCTAGAGATAAATAATCTGAAAACGATTTGAAGGTCATAGGCCAAAGTTGATGCTTAAAAATACGAAACTTATTTTAGCTAACCTATACAAAACAAAAACCCACAATAAATATTGTGGGTTTTTTTCTTTATTTTAAAAAGCGACTAAATTTCTTCTGAGTCTTTTAAACGTTGAATGTATTGTGCTTTTTGTATTTGAGCTCTACGTGCTACTGAAGGTTTTGTAAACTGTTTACGATTTTGTAACATACGCTTAGTTCCAGTTTTGTCAAACTTTCTCTTAAAGCGTTTTAACGCTCTATCTATATTTTCTCCTTCTTTAATTGGTATTATTAACATAGTATCTTAACCTCCTCTCTTTTAGAATTTCAGGCTGCAAATATATAATTAATTATGAATTAAAAATTCAAATTTTAAAAATTATTTTAAGTTGCTGATTTACATTCCTTCTTATCAATTATCATTTTGACTAAATTGTGATACAATTTTCATCAAAACAATAATTCAATTTATTTGGTAGCTGGGCGGTATTCTTTTTTATCTATTACCATTTTGGCAATTATCTCACGAAGAATCTCAGATGTTCCTCCACCAATTGGGCCTAGTCTACTATCGCGTAATAAACGAGCCATTGGATAATCTTCCATATAACCATAACCTCCTAAAAACTGTAAGCAGTCATAGGCAACTTCATCTGCCATTTTTGTAGAACGCAATTTGGATATAGTGGCTTCTTTTACTGCATACTCTCCTTTGTTTAATTTATAGGCTACTGAATAATTATAGGTTTTACAAATTTCCATGTCTGCATACAAATCGGCATATCGATGGCGAAGTGCTTGGTACTTATTTATGGTTTTTCCGAAGGCTTTACGCTCAGACATATACTGTAATGCATAATCCAAAGCATACTCAGCTCTTGCATGTGCATTAATTCCCATAACCAATCGTTCTAGTGCAAAATGCTGCATGATATACGGAAAGCCTTTCCCTTCATCTCCCATTAAATTTGAAGCTGGAACAACCACATTATCATAAGCTATTTCAGCAGTATCTGATGCTCGCCAACCCAATTTATCCAATTTTGAAACTGAAACTCCTTTGGTTTTACTGTCAACAATGAACATGCTGATTCCTTTATTGCCAAGTTCTGGGTTTGTTTTGGCAGCCACAATCATATAGTCGCTATACACACCATTAGTGATAAACGTTTTTGAACCATTTAACACATAAGTATCTCCTTGCTTAACAGCAGTTGTCCGCATACCTGCAACATCACTTCCACCAAAGGGCTCGGTTACGCAAAGACATCCTATTTTTTCACCCATTACACTAGGTTGAAGATACTTTAATTTCTGTTCGTGGTTGGCCTCCTTATTAAGATGCGTCATTGCTAAATAAGCATGTGCCCAAATTGCTGCTGCAAAACCTCCTGAATTTATTTTTTGAAGTTCTTCAAGTAGAATAACTGTATAAAACAGGTCCAAATCCAGTCCATCATATTCTATAGGAGTTGCTAGGCCAAAATAACCCATTTCTCCAAATTTACTCCAGATAAAGCGTTCTATAGTTCCTGTTTTTTCCCATTTTTCGATATGAGGGACCACTTCTTTTTGTAAAAAATCTTTAAGGCTTTGCCTAAATAATTGATGTTCTTCGGTGAAGTACATACTATCCATAATCATGCAATTTAATCGAGCTTCAAATATAACTTAATTATCTCGATTTTATCTAAAGGAAAGTTTTTTACTTTGGTTAATTCGTCTAAAGATTTGTAACCCTCTCTTAAAGTACGTTGGTTAATGATTTCGTAAGCAAGCTCATAATCTATATGTTGAATGGTTACTAGTTGTTCTGTTGATGCAGTATTTAAATTTATTTTTTCTATTTGCCTTGGAGTTTTAATTGTAAATTCATTTAATAAGCGTTCTAGTACTTCTGGTGAAATACCATAAACATCTTGAAGCTGAACATCGGCAATAAAGCCACCCTTAAATGTGTTTCTGAATTTAATAATCCTTTCAGATAACTTTTCACCAATACCATTAACACGTTGTAATTGATTTGCAGTTGCGGTATTTAAGTCGGCCTTTTGTTCAAATGTTTTATTTGAGTTATTCTTGTAATTGTAATTGGGTTTTGGTGTTGGATTAGTTACCCATTCTGGAAACTTAAAATAAGGTGATATTTCAGCAAGCAATGAATCTGATACTTTTGTGACTTGTTGAAATTGTTTTGTTGAGTTAATCCATTTATCCTGTTCTCTGTATTGAAGCAACCTATCTATTTCTTCAGAAGACATTCCTAAAGTATAACCTTTATAATCTGTTATGTAGTTTGGATTGAAAGGAAATATTTTGGGCTTGTTATTTTCAACCTCAACTAACTTAAGTGAGTCTATTTCGCTTTGAAATTTTGCAAGTTCCGGTTTGTTGATTACGATGTTTTTTGAAGAAAAATCAACAAACGTATAAATGCACTGAAGTACAATAATAATGAGCAACAATAAAAAAATCCCATTTCGTTGTCCTTTTGTGAACTTAAAATGGGATTTTATATGTTTCATTTTAATTTAGTTTACATATGCTTGGTGATATCTTCAGCACCATCTTGTATAGCTTCTTTTTTAATAGATATAGCCCCTAAGTATCTCTTCATTTCTTCTCTCACTTTAGGGAATAAGAAGAATAATCCAATCATATTAGGGAATACCAAGGCAAGTATCATTGCATCTGAGAATTTAATTACAGCATCTAAAGTAGCAGCTGCACCAATTACAATAAATACTAAGAATAATACTTTATAAACTGTATCTGCTGTTTTTCCTTTACCAAATAAATACTTCCATGATTGCAATCCGTAATAAGACCATGAAATCATGGTTGAGAATGCAAATAAAATGATTGCAATGGTTAATACATAAGAGAACCCTGGGATTACAGAATCAAAGGCCATCGATGTTAAATCTACACCTCCAATTGAACTACCATCAGCATTTAATAAAACCTCGCTCGAAGAATCTCCTGCTGCTCCATATTGGAACACGCTTTGCATGTTTCCTCCATCAATATTGAAGAAAATAATTACCAAAGCTGTCATCGTACAAATAACAACAGTATCTATAAATGGTTCTAATAATGCTACAACTCCTTCTGATGCAGGATATTTTGTACGAACAGCAGAGTGAGCAATCGCCGCTGAACCAGCTCCAGCTTCATTTGAGAAAGCAGCACGTTGAAATCCAACAATAAGCACACCTACTAGACCACCAAGTCCAGCCATAGGTGTAAATGCTCCTTCAATAATTAATCCAAATGCTGTACCTATATCACTAAAGTTTGCAAAAATGATTACTAAGGCTGCTAGCACATAGATTCCTGCCATAAATGGTACAATTTTTTCAGTAATACTAGCTATACGCTTAATACCACCAATTATTACAATTCCCACTAAGATTGCTAAAATAACTCCAATAACAAATCCATTTGAACCACCATCTAAGCCTAACATTGAAGTAATCTGTACGGTTGCTTGATTAGATTGAAAAGCGTTTCCACCTCCAAATGACGCTCCAACACAAAGGATTGCAAAAATAGCTGCCAATACTTTGCCAATTCCAGAAAAACCACGTTCTTTTAGACCTTTAGACATATAATACATTGGTCCTCCATAAACAGTCCCATCTTTTCCTACATCTCTATATTTTACACCTAAAGTGCACTCAACAAATTTTGTAGACATACCTAGTAATCCGCAAATAATCATCCAAAAAGTTGCTCCAGGACCACCCAATGCAATTGCTACAGCAACACCTGCAATGTTTCCTAAACCAACGGTTCCAGAAACTGCAGTTGCCAGAGCCTGAAAGTGCGACACTTCTCCATGTGCACTTTCGTCACGAATTGTATTTGGAATATCTTCAACTGCTAAAGCTTCGTCATTGTTATATAGTTTGTCAACACCATGTTTTTCAATATCAACATACTTACCTCTAACTGTATTAATTGCAGTCCAGAATTTAGTAATACTCGGAAATTTAAAATAAATCGTGAAAAAAGTTGCTCCTGCAACCAATAGTATTACCACAAAGGGAATATTGTATTCGCCTATTGGCACAGTAGCCAGTACAATGTTTTCCCATCCTACTGCAATTGGCATAAACCAATCGTTTATTTTTTCATCAAGTCCTTTTTCTGCTTCTTGAGCCAAGGCTATAAAGGGTAACATTAATGCTGAAATTGAAAGAAGATATTTCTTCATAATTAAAATTATTAGTTAGTTGTTTATTTAAATTGTTAGTTTAAGGTAGCAAGATGCTAAAAAAAAATGAGTTTTTAAAAAATAGCTTGTTAAAAAGGTTACTCTACTTCTATATTATATATTGTATTTAACTTCTTAATTTGTTCTGGCCTACCGAGTACAATTATTTTAGATTTAGGCATTAATTTAAGCTCTGCTTCTGGGTTTATTAGGTATTTGCCTTTTTCGTTTTTGTAACCAATAACATTGCAACCTGTTTTTTTTCTGAGGTCTAAGTCTCTAATGGTTTTAATTTCTGAAGTGTTGTAAAGACGTTCAACTGCAATTTCTTCAATATTTATGTTTGATTCGCCAACTATTGATAGATTATCGATAAACTCCAATAAATCTGGAACAACAACTAAAGACGCCATGTGATCACCTCCAATTTTATCTGGTAGGATAACATTATTGGCTCCTGCTAGTTTTAATTTACCATAAGTTGTTTCCTGTGATGCACGACTTATTATTCTGATATTTTTATTTATTTGTCTTGCTGAAAGTACCACAAATACATTATCTGAATCACTAGGCAATGCAGAGATTAAACAGTCTGCCCTATCTACACCTGCTTGCATGAGTATTTCATCTTCGTTTGCGTTTCCATAAACAAAAGGCACTATTTCACTTTGATGCTTGTCAACAGTTTCCTTTTTGGATTCAATAATAACAAATGACCTTTTATGAGCCAACAATTTTTTAGCTGCTTGTTTTCCGTTTCTCCCATAACCACATATAATAATATGGTTGGAAAGTGCATCAATCTTTTTTTGCATCTTTTTTTGTTTTAGTTCTTCTATATCGTTTTTTGTAACAATATACTCAGTAATGACCTTAATGGCATATCCAACAATTACTACACTTGCTAGAATTAAGAATATCGTAAATATTTTCGACTCTGGGTCTAAGGGTTTTACCTCACCAAAACCAACTGTAGTAATAGTTATTACTGTCATATACAAGGAATCTATCCATGTATAGTTTGTCATGGTTTTAAACCCAATCACTCCAACACCAAGCAATGCTACCAATAGAATAATTGCAGTGTTTATCTTAGATCTAAATACTTTTATTAATGGGTTTGCCATAGGTTATAAATCGAACACTGAGCTTCGTTTTGTGTATAGTAAATCTTTTATGCGCATCCAGAATGCTATGAACAAATAGAGTGCAAACCCAAAACCAAGTGTTACAAAAGTTAAGTACATAAATGAAGTTCTAACTACTTTAGCCCTAATACCTAATCTATCTGCAATACGTTGACAAACATAATAACCATGTTTTTGAAAGTAAAATAAGGCTTTATAGAAAATATTCATAGTCGCAATTTAATCATTTCCGGTTTAAAAGTGAATTTCCAACTGCACATTGTAAACATTTATTTTTATCACAATATGAATTTTTTAATTGAAGCAGAGCCTGTGATTGCAATGCTGAGGTTGAAACAGGTCTAAGCGATTGAAATTTATTAACAATACTATTTTTTTCAGATTTTATTTCTTGAATAAGTTTAAGGATTTCTTCATTAATATCCTTCCCGTTTTGCTTTGCATAACAATACTTTAAAGGAATTATAGTATTAATGAGCAATAAATCTATGAAAGATTTTGAAATTATTTTTTGTGAAGATTTTGATGATTTACCAAATGTGTAATGTGTTTGCCAAAACTCTGAAGTACCATTACACAAGACATTGTAAAATTCTTTTAGCGTACCCAAACTAATAAGTTTTGAAAATAAATTCTGTTGTAAATGATAAAGCATTGCTAATTGTGCAATTCTTATGGTCGGAAAGTTTGTTGGCCTCAGCCTAAAATAATGCAATGGTAAAACGCCTTCGTTTTTTAATTTAAACTTTTGCTTGAGGTATTTATACTCGTTTTGTAAATCAATATAATAAGCATCTTCAATGGTTTCGTTTAGCAAATCTGCTTGACCAAACAATAAGGCTTCTAATTGTTTAACATTAGAATACAGCTTTCTAATAATTGAAAAATCAATGGAATTTGCCAAGCTAAAAAAAGCCTCGCCATTTACTTTAAGACCAAAGTTTTTTGCCATTAATTTAAACAACACTGCTTCCCAATCGTTATTGGATTTCTTCAAAAGGGTTTCTACTGTTTTTGACTTTTCTTCTAAACGTTCAAAATACAAGCGCTCTAACCAGTTCTGGGCTATGAAATCGTCAACATTTGCAAAATCAGTTTCGCAATTGATCCAATTATGTGAATTGTTCATTAAGGTATGATAATTGTTAATGGTAACCTGATTCACAAAATCCCTTAAAACCAATGTTGGCAACTTACTATTATCTTTTCTAAAAACATCTGTATCATGTTCCCAAACCACATGCAAAATTACATTGTCATAAGCCTTGTCTGTTTCGTGGCTATGTAAAAACCAATCTGATGATTTTAAATGAATTTCAACATTTCCAGCCCAAAGTTGTTCTCCAATACGTAATTGAGCATTAAAAAAATCTGGTCCAGAATTCAAATTATGTTGCCCAGTTGATATGATTTCAACAGGTTCATTGCCTGATGTAACAAGTTTTAAAACATCAATTTTTTTATGTTTCCAGAGGTAGTGCAAAAAATCTTCACGCATAAAAACCAATTTACATAATAATTGGTTAATTTACCAAGCAAAGAATTATATAAAATTCTTACCCATATTTCTACCTTAAAACGAATTCTTACTTTAATAATTTTTACAAACTAAAACCAACCTATTATGAAAGGCTTATCTTTTATTTTCTTTGCTTTGCTAATGCTGAGTTGTAACAACTCTCAAAAACAGGAAAGCACAGAAACTCAAACAACGTCACAAAATTTTTCATCAAACGACTACAAAGATTTAGTCAACTTATTTCATGAATGGCGAGCCTTTGAAAACCCTCCAAAACTTGATGGTGCTCCAGATTATACAAAATCTACGTTTGAAAAGCGCTGGCCAAACTTCAAAGCACTTCAATCTCAACTTAAAGCTATTGATACTACAAACTGGTCAATCGAAAATAAAGTAGATTGGATGATTGTTTGGGCCGAAATGAACGGTTACGACTTTAACCATAATATTTTAAAACCATGGGTTCGAGATCCAGCTTTTTACAAATCGGTTTGGGAATATCGAAGTGATGTTCCTGCACATGAAGGGCCAACGCATCATAGCACAACAGAGTTATGGACATACACTTTTCCTTTATCATCTGAAGAAAGAGTGCGTTTTATTTCTGATTTAAAAGCCATAACACCATTAAATAAGCAAGCACAGCAAAACCTAACAGGTAATGCAAAAGATTTGTGGATTACAGGAATTAGAGACATTCAATACCAAAGTTTTGTATTAACTAATTTAAAGGAAAAGCCAGAAATTAAGGATGATACAGAAATTGTCTCAATTATTAATGATGCTATTGCATCAACTAATGAGTTGGTAAAATGGTTACAAGATGAGTCAGGTTCTAAAACTGGTCCATCAGGTATTGGTAAAGAGAACTATACGTGGTATATGCAAAATGTACACCTTGTACCTTTAACTTGGGATGATGAAGTGATGCTTTTAAAACGTGAACTAGCTCGTGCTTGGTCCTCATTAAAATTAGAGGAACACAGAAACAGAAACCTTCCAAAATTAGTAGCTGCTAATTCACCAGAAGCTTATGATAAAATGGCTGATGAAGCTGCAAAAAGCTTAATTAATTTCTTAGATAAACAAGATATTGTAACCGTTAAGCCTTACTTCGATACAGCATTGCGTGAGCATTTAGGTGAATTTGTACCAGAGGAAAAGCGCAACTTTTTCTTAATTGGTGAACACTACGATCCTAGACCTTTGTACTCGCATTTTTACCATTGGTTTGAATTAGCAAGAATGGATACTGAACCACACAAAAGTGAGATAAGAAAAGGACCTTTATTATACAATATTTTCGATTCCAGAAACGAAGGCACTGCAACTGCTGTTGAGGAAATGTTTATGCAAGCAGGTTTATACGATGATAGTCCGCGTACGAAAGAAATTGTTTATATTATGATTGCTCAACGTGCAGCTAGAGGATTGGGCTCTTTATATGCTCATTCTAACGATATGACCATGGAAGAAGCTGGAGGTATACACAGTGAATATACACCCAGAGGATGGATGAAAACAGAAAAAGAACTCCTAATCTTTGAGCAGCATTTGTATTTACGTCAACCAGGTTATGGCACAAGCTACATTACTGGAAAATATTTATTGGAAGCTGCTTTAGCAGATTATGCAAGACTTCAAGAACTTAAAGGAGAACCTTTTAAAACCAAAGACTTTTTTGACACCTTGAACAGTATTGGCAGTATACCTATTTCACTTGGACATTGGCAAATGACTGGAGAAAACAAACATTTAGAATCTTTTAAAAACTAACCAATCATTATTTAATATTATGAAACAACTTTTTACATTTTTTGTTTTTGCATTTTTGGCAATAACTTTAGGCTATTCTCAAGACATTTTAAATCCAGCACCTGACCGAAATCCCAACGAAGGCGAAGGTCCTTTTGAGAGATTAATTATTCGTGGTGCAACTGTTATTGATGGTTCTGGTGCACCACCAATGGGTCCAATGGATATTGTTATTGAAGGTAATAAAATAGTAAAAGTGGCGAGTGTTGGTGTTCCTCATGTTCCAATTAATGATGCTGGCCGACCACAAGGTGCAACTAAAGAAATTGACGCCACAGGCAAGTATGTATTACCAGGATTTATCAATTTACACGCACACGTTGGTGGTGCTAAAAAATCACCCAATGCTGAATATCCATATAAATTATGGATGGCTCATGGCATCACCACAATTAGAGGAGTTCCTGCTGCTAATGTCGCGTGGACACAAAGCGAGAAAAAACGCAGCGCAGCCAATAAAATTGTAGCTCCAAGAATAATCCCTTTTCATACACTAGGTCAAGGAGAAGATTGGAAAGGTGGTGACGTTTATACTCCAGAAAAAGCCAGAGAATGGGTTCAATGGGCTGCCAAACAAGGTGTTGAAGGCATAAAGTTTTTCAATCATGATCCAGATGTTTTAAAAGCAGCCATTGATGAGGCCCATAAGTTTAAAATGGGAACTGTTGCACACATAGCTCAACCAATGGTAGCTCAAACCAATGCGCTGGATGCAGCGAGGATGGGTTTAGATAATATGACGCATTATTATGGCTTGTTTGAAGCTTTATATAAGGACGAAGATATTCAGCATTGGCCAGCAAATTTCAATTATAATGACGAGCAACATCGTTTCAGCCAAGTGGCTTATCAATGGGATAAAATTCATCCTAGAGGAAGCAAACAATGGCAAGAATTAATTGATGAGTTTCTTGAGTTAGATTTTATTATTGATCCTACAATGACAGCCTATCTTGCTGGAAGAGATGTCATGAAAGAACGTGATGCTGAATGGCATAAAGAATACACCTTACCATCATTATGGGATTTTTACACGCCTAATAGAGAAAATCATGGCTCCTATTTCTTTAATTGGACCACTTGGGATGAAGTAGCTTGGAAGAATTTTTATAAAGTCTGGATGTCATTTCTTAACGACTACAAAAATGCTGGAGGACGTGTAACTGTAAGTGACGATGCTTCATTTATTTATAATCTTTGGGGATTTGGATACATTGAAGAAATGGAACTATTGCAAGAAGCAGGTTTTCATCCATTGGAAGTGATTAGAGGCGCCACGCTTCATGCTGCTCAAGCCATTTTTGAACCTAAAGGAAAACCTATTGAGTTTGGAGTTATTCGCCCAGGACTTTTGGCAGACTTAGTTATTGTTGATGAAAATCCTATTGAAAACCTAAAAGTTTTATATGGAACAGGCTTTTTAAGACTAAATGATGAAACTGGCAAAATGGAACGTGTTGGTGGAGTAAAATATACCATTAAAGATGGCATCATTTATGACGCTGAGAAGTTAAGAGAAGATATTCGCAAAATGGTTAAATCTCAAAATTAAGCTTGTGATTAAATTCTTTCGCAAAATACGATATAACCTTATGGGCGAAAATAAAACAGGCAAGTACCTTAAATATGCTATTGGCGAAATCATTCTTGTGGTTATAGGAATTCTTATAGCGCTTCAAATAAATAACTGGAATCAAAACCGAATTGAAGCCAATGAAGAACTTAACATATTAAAAGCACTAAAAGTAGGTCTAGAAACTGATCTTAATGACTTAAATTACAATGCCAACTTTATTAGTTCGAGTATAGCTTCAGCAAATACAGTCATTCAAAGCTTAGAAAACGATGAACCATATAGAGATTCTATTGCAGATCATTTTGGCTTTGTGATGTTTCCAGTAAAATTTCTGTATTCAACCAGTGCTTTTGAAACCCTAAAATCAAAAGGAATAGATTTAATAAAAAACCCAAAAGTTAGAGACGCCATAGTTGATGTTTATGATTCAGGGTATAACTTTTTCCTCGATTACGAAAGAGTCTTTGTTTTGGATGAAAATGATCGTGGTCTCAAAGATATTTTTAATACTCGATTTGAAGAGTCCTTTGTGGTAAACTTTAGTAAAGCCAACTATGAACCTCGACTTGTACCACTATACTTTGATGCATTAAAGAACGATCAAGAATTTTTGTATTTCATTAAATCCTATAGAAATAGACTAGATGTGCTTTTAAACTTTCACTATAGAGGTCGTATTCTAATCAAAGTACAAGATCTTTTAAAACTATTGGATGAAGAAATTAAGCATTTAGAAAACTAATCCAAATAACCCATTTTTTTCATCCACTCGTTATTGAACATTTTACCAACATAACGACTACCATGATCGTGAAACAAGACCACAACAACATCATCCTTCTTGAAATGTTGTTCTAAATATGCTAAGCCTCTAATTCTTAATAAGTTTTTTTAAAATAGAGTTTCCTTCATAATCGGAAAGCTTCAAAATATAGATACCTCCTTTTAATGTTTCAGAAAAGTCTACAAAAGCGGCTTTTTCTTTTGAATTAAACAACCGCTTTCCTAGTATGTCAAATAATTGAAATTTTTCAACCAAATTACTATTTGAAATATCTATACTGTTTTGAAAAGGGTTAGGATAAATAGTAACTTCTTGAATATCAGTATTTTTAATTGACAATAAAAAGGTAGTAGTAGCATATTCAGAAGAAGATATAACTGAATTATAATTATCAAGTTCTAACTTTAATTGTGTTGCATCACAACTACAAACTAATCCATAGTAATCAGGTAAAGATATTCCATCTAAAAGCTCAAATGCTCTAACATTATAGTCTTGAAAAATTTGATTTAAGCCATTATCATTTGTCACGATAATACCATTATTGTCTCCAATTGGCATACCAACATTATTATCCAATAAATATACACTTAAGGCATTATTAATAATACCCTCAATTACATCTACACTAGCATATCTAACAACTGAAGTGTAAGCATTTAAATCAGCTAAAAACTGTGCAGTATTGCATGAATTACATTCAACTATATTAAATAAATTAATTGCATTATATGGAAATGGTAAAGGATAATTTGGAGAAAATGCTTCATAAGCTATGACATTATGATTCTCAAAAATTTGATTTAGCCCAGCATCATTAGATTCATTAGTGTAAAACCCTGGAGGACTTGTTAGAGATGTACCAATAGTTTCATCAACCAATTCTATTTGAAATGATTGAGAAAAACCAGCAAATGAAAAAGTCGATATAATAAATAAAATAAAGTAGGTCTGCTTCATATTAATGTAAGTATATATAAATATAATATATTTTATCAATAATATTAATCCAAGTAACCCATTTTTTTCATCCACTCGTTGTTGAACATTTTACCAACATAACGACTTCCATGATCATGGAATAACACGACAACAACATCATCCTTTTTAAAATGCTCTTTAAGTTGTAAAACCCCTTTTATAGCTGCTCCTGCTGAATTTCCTAAAAACATTCCTTCTTCCTTAGCCAGTAACTGCGTATAAACTGCTGCATCTTTATCGGTTACTTTTGTAAATCCGTCAATAATGGAAAAGTCTACATTTTCAGGAAGAATATCCTCTCCGATACCTTCAGTGACATACGGATAGATTTCTTTCTCATCAAAAATTCCAGTTTCATGATATTTTTTGAAGACGCTACCATAAGTATCAATTCCCCAGACTTTGACATTCGGGTTTTGTTCTTTTAAATATTTTCCAACACCTGAAATGGTGCCACCTGTTCCTACTCCAACAACAAAATGTGTTATTTTTCCATCGGTTTGTTTCCAGATTTCAGGACCAGTACTTTCGTAATGTGCTTTGGCATTACTCGGATTATCATATTGGTTGACATACCAAGAATTTGGTGTTTCTTCACCCAGACGTTTAGACACCGAATAATAACTTCTTGGGTCATCTGGTTCAACATCTGTAGGACAAAC
>JAGQYS010000050.1:15019-23790 GCA_020435965.1 Flavobacteriaceae bacterium
TTATCGCTAATCACAAAAATACATTTGTATCCTTTTACAATAGCAGCCAATGCTAATCCCATTCCTGTATTACCAGAAGTCCCTTCAATAATGGTTCCTCCAGGCTTTAAACGGCCATCAGCTTCAGCATCTTCAATCATTTTTAAAGCCATACGATCTTTAACAGAATTACCTGGATTAAAGGTTTCGTATTTTGACAATACCAAACAAGGTAGTTCAGCGGTTAGCTTATTAAGTTTTACTAAAGGTGTATTCCCTATGGTTTCTAATATGTTTTCTGCGTAATCCATTTCTATAGTTTTGCGATGCAAATTTAAGGTAAAAGTAGAACCTTGAAAGTTAAAAGTTGATTAAATTAGTTTGACACATAATTGTTTACCAATTTTGCTGATATGCGTTAGCGATGGAGCAATTGTTGGAGCTCCTTTTTTAAGAGCGACTTGTGAGAGCGCGACCATTTGAAGCATCTCTATGTATCTATAATGAAACAAACCTGTTTTTAGCGAAAGATGGTAACGCCCAAATTACTCAAAGCGAATAGCTTTTACTGGAGAAATTCTGGTAATGATTACAGAAGGAATCATCAACATTAACAAACAAGCTATAAAGGTTCCCAGGTTTAATAAAATGATGTAATCTAATCCAATATGAACCGGAATAATGGACACATAATATTGCTCTGGATCTGGAAATTTGAGCAAACTAAATTGTTTTTGCAGAAATAATAAGGTTAATCCAATACTATTTCCCCAAAATAAGCCCAAGCAAATCAAGTATGTTGCATTATAAAGAAAGACTTTTCTGATACTCCAATTTGAACTTCCTAATGCTTTAAGAATTCCAATCATTTGAGTGCGTTCTAAAATCAAAACCAATAGCGCTGTAATCATATTAATTCCGGCAACAATAATCATAATAGCAATAATGCCATAGGTATTATTATCAAAAATTTTAATCCATTCAAACGTTGTATAATATTTCTCTTCAATGGTTTGCGTATTTAAATTTGAAGGTGTTGCTGCTCTTATTTTTGCATCCATTTCTTTAAGCTCACTGTAGTCTTCAATAAACACTTCAAAATTACCAATCTGGTCTGTTTCCCATTTATTAAGTCGTTGCACATGACGAATATCTCCAATCATAAAAGTTTTGTCAATATCCTGAAAACCAGAAGTAAAGATTCCGACAATGGTAAATTGTCTGATAAACGGAAGATCTTCAATATTGTCTTTCCCAAAAACCATTTGAAAGCTATCTCCAGCTTTAAAACCAAGTCGATTTGCCAAATAACTTGAGATTAAAACGTCATTATTTAAATTATTTGAATAGTCTGGCAGGCGTCCTTCCACCAGAAAATCCTGAAGATAAGTCCAATCGTAATCACTTCCAACTCCTTTTAAAACCGTTCCTTCAAAATCAGTTTCAGTTCTAATCACGCCAAATTTAGTGGCAACGGCCTGAATATGACTTACACCCTCTACAGTTTTGAATACAGGATAAAACTCTTGTTGAGTTGTGACAGGATAAACCGACTCATTAGAACTATTACTATCGTAGTTATTAATTGTTAAATGACCATTGAACGCAACCACTTTTTCCCGCACTTTTTTTTGAAGTCCCAAACCCGTAGCAATTGCAATGAGCATAACGATAATACCAATGGCAATCGCTGTGATTCCAATTTTTATTATTGGAGCTGAAACACTACTTTTATACGCTTTACTACCAATAATGCGTTTAGCTATAAAAAACTCGTAATTCAAAATATAAATATGCGTTTATCGATGTTCAAAAATAGGGTTTTCCCAATAATTATTATGCTTGTTTTGGTTCTGATTTCCTGTGGAAGTAAAACTAAACAGGATTCTGCTCAAAATAATGAAACCAGAAATCAAATTGATAACGAAGAAACTGCTCAATCTGAGACTCAAATTATCGTTGGTGCTAATCGTGTAGAACAATACTTACCATTGCTAAAAGGAAAACGTATTGCGATAGTTGCCAATCAAACCAGTGTCATTTTTAAATCTGATAACAGTACCTATACACATCTAGTAGATTCTTTATTAAACTTAGGTATCGATGTCAAAAAAGTATTTGCTCCGGAACATGGCTTTCGCGGTACGGCTGATGCTGGAGAGATTATAAAAGATGGCATCGACACCAAAACACAGTTACCTATAAAATCCCTTCACGGAACACATAAAAAACCAACTTTAGAACAGTTATCTAATATAGATCTTGTTATTTTTGATATTCAAGATATTGGTGCTCGTTTCTATACTTATATTTCTACTTTACATTATGTCATGGAAGCTTGCGCAGAAGCTAACATTCCTGTGCTTATTTTGGACAGACCTAATCCAAACGGACATTATATTGACGGACCAATATTAGAAATGAAACACAAAAGTTTTGTTGGCATGCATCCCATTCCTGTTGTACATGGAATGACTATAGGCGAATATGCCCAAATGATAAACGGTGAAAAATGGTTAGAAAATGAAATCTCCTGTGAGCTAACGGTTATCTCAATTAAAAACTACACGCATCAAACACCTTATAGCTTACCTATAAAACCTTCTCCTAATATTCCAAATGATGTAGCGGTAAATTTATATCCGAGTTTATGTTTTTTTGAAGGCACAAACGTTAGTGCTGGTCGTGGAACTTCTGGACAGTTTCAGGTATATGGAAGTCCGTTTTTAGACAAGGATGACTACACCTTTAAATTTATTCCTCAACCTAATGAAGGTGCGAAATATCCAAAACACAAAGGCGAACTATGTTATGGAGAAGATCTTAGAGATCATGAAACATTACATAAATTGAATTTAGAATATTTAATCAGAGCCTATCATAATTCGGTTGGTAATCGTGAATTTTTTATTGACTTTTTTACCACCTTAGCTGGAACTGAAGATTTACAAAAACAAATTGAAAAAGGTTTATCTGAAAATGAGATAAGACATTCATGGACTCAAGGGCTTAATCAATTTAAAAAGGTTAGAAGCAAATATTTGATTTACGATTGATTACAAAGTTATTCCTTTTTAATAAGTAACTGATCCTCTTCCATAGCAAGCAATACAGAATTATCTCTTAAAATTTTGACAACAAAAACGATTCTAACTGGAGATTGCACAGCAACAAACACATGTTTTCCCTGACTTAATTCTTTTAAAGGAATCTTTACAGAAGTATCTCTAACATTAAGATCTACTTCTCTTTTGTAATTCATATTAACAGAATAAACCTTATTGATTAAAGACTTACTTTCAAGCAGGAGCGTATCTTTAGTTGCATTTAATTTTTGGATTAAACCCTTAGCTCTTACATTGACATTTTTTTCAAGAACGGCAAATTCATTTTGAGCCTGAAGATTGCAAAAAGGAGAAGTTATTAAAACAAGAAAGATTATAACATAAACTGTTTTCATATATAAACGCTGTTAACGTCAACGTTAATGAACTAATAGCATAATTATAATCCCGAACATCGAAACTAAATTTATTTTAGAGTTTAAACACAAAAAAACCTATGAAAAGCAAATAAAACCGAAGTATGGATAAATTCTTACAGATTACGACCTCTTTAATCATTATAAGGTTTACCGTTAGGTCTTAAATTATTTCTTCTGTAATCAGCTCTTGATTGCACATTATCTCTATTAGAATCGGTTAGGTTATATGCTTTTGTAAAATGCTCCATTTCCTCTTCAAAATTTAAATCAGTATTAATTGTTGCAACATTCAAATTGCCAGAATCAAAATCAAGTTCAACACTATCGACTTCATTGTTGTTATGTAACTCTGGATTGGAATTATCAAAATTTATCTCATCTGCTAAAATTTCACTATCATTTAAAGCGACAGTTTCAGACTCTATTCCATTTAAAGGATCAAAGGGTAATAACCTGTCTATTTGAAAGACAATAATTTTATCGGCTTGATAAAACATCACAGTATAACTACCTAGAGGCAACTCATCTAAAGGAATTTTAGCACGTTTTACTGCTGGTTTAAAATCGAATACTTTTTCAGCTTCATCACTTATAAAACGAACTCTTTTAAATAGAAATTTGTTGTCTAAAAGTAATGAGTCCTGAGTACTAGATAACTCATGATGCAAATTAAAAGCTAAAGGGTTTACATTCTTTCTAATGGTGGTGTAGGTCTCTTGTGCAGAAAGGCTACTATTAAAAAACAATGCAAACAATACGAGACCAATAAGGCCGTGAATTGGCATGCCAATTGTAGTAATCTTGTTCATGATTGGGGTCATTTAAAGGTTAACTAAAAACTTAAACCAATCTCTCAATGAGGGTAAATTCTCCGTGAGGGATTGTATGTAATTATATTCAAATGTATGCGCAGAAAATGATCAACAATAAGAAGTTAGTTGAATACTAATAAACAGTCGATGAATGAAAAAAACTGATAAAAAAAGGCGATGAACTACAAGGTTTTAAAAAATACAAGCGCATAAGCAAATGCCGTAAGTCCTTAAAAATGAACACTTAATCGAATACACTTAGTCGTTTTATTTATTCAGAAGAATTAACAGTTGTAGGTTTTCTATACTTATGAAACGGTTGTTTCAGAAGCGTTCCTATTTTACCATTTGACACTTCATCTGGAAATGTATCAACTCCGTAAACAATACGTTTAGGGTCTAATGTCATATAAGTTCCAAAGAGTCGATCCCAAATAGAAAAAATATTACCATAGTTACTATCTGTGTAAGGCAATTTGTAATGATGATGTACTTTATGCATATTTGGAGACACAATAACATAACTCAAGATGGTATCAATTTGCTTAGGTAATTTAATATTTGCATGACTAAACTGAGTGGCGACTAAAGAAAGTGACTGATATAAAAACACTATAGCAATAGGTGTTCCTACAATAAAAACACCAGCCAGTGTAAATGCAAACCTGATTATACTCTCAAGAGGATGATGTCTATTGGCTGTAGTCGTATCAACATGATGATCTGAATGATGCACCAAATGTACCATCCAAAGAGGTTTTACCTTGTGTTCCACATAATGAGCAAGATATGCTCCTATAAAATCTAAAAGCAATACACCAAGTAATACATATGCCCAAAGTGGAAGGTTAGGTATCCAGTTAATAATTCCAAAATCATTTTGGCTAACCCATTGTGCTGTTTCCAGTAATAAAAAAGCCAGTCCGAAGTTTATAATTACCGTTGTTAAAGTGAAAAAGATATTAGGTACGGCGTGTTTCCATTTTTTGTATTTAAATTTCATTAAAGGCAATGAACCCTCAAGCAACCAAAAAAAGGTTAATCCACCCACCAAAATTAAACTTCTATGGAGTGATGGAATGGTTTCAAAGTAATTGATAAGTGTTTCCAAACTATTTAAGAATTATTCTTGAGAATTAAATTGGTCATTTTCAAATTTACTAAAGAAACTTTACTTCGCCATACACTCGCATTAGTTTCGTCTTTTAAAAGTAGATAAGATGTAAAATACAAAAACGCTATAAACGATTCATCAGATTCATCAACCTGAGTACTGTCTATTCGTTTGAGTTGTCTTAAGACCTTTTTTGGTTTGCCCAAAACCAGGTCCTGATATATGTTTTGAAATTCTATTTTTTGTTTTAGATCGTCTGAGTTTTCAACAGACAATAATGCTTCGGCTTGTTTTAAATAATAATTAGATAGTTTTATAATTTCAGGTCTAACATCATCATTCACAAGCACTGCAAAGTCGATATACTTTGAACCTAAACGGTAAGCTGTATTAAAATCTTGTTGTGTTTTATAATTGGTCAGTTCTGCTTTTAAAAACGAAGTATTGAGCGCATATTTTGAAATAAATTTTTCAATATCTAAATAATCATAATAAGCCAATGATGTATTTATAATATTTCCATTGATATCCATAATTTTTATAGAATCGTCATTAAATTTATCAATGTACAACTGATTTCGTTTTCCTTTAATTTCATTAAACAAATCGTTATAACTGGATTCACTGATAATAACCGGAACAAAATGTTTCCAAATAAGTTCGTTTACATTTTCATTTTTAAACAGGTCGTCAACATAAGCAACACCATTGTCCGTTTTAATTAAAATAGGATATTGACCATATGACACGTCTTCCCATATCACCAAAAGTAATTTATCCTGAACAAAAGCTAAACTTTTAGCCACCTCAAGTGAAGTCATCCATTCTTGAGACTGACCAACAAAAAGCGAACTAAAAACAATCAAAAAAGTAAGTATAATTTTCTTCATAAAATTTTCAATTAATATTTAATACGCTGCTTCATTGCTTCAACAATGTTATAGGCTGCTGGACATATAGCAACATTTTTTAAAGTTAAATTAGAGATTTGCTGAAATTTTTTTCGATCTGTATGAGGAAATTCCCGACATGCTTTAGGTCTTACCTCATAGATAGAACAATAATTATCGGCACCTAAAAATGTACAAGGAACAGATTGTAACACATAATCGTTCTCTTCATCCAGTCTTAAATAGCTATCTATAAATTGCTGTGGCTTCATTCTGAAGTGTTTTGCAATACGTTCAATATCCTTGGTCGTAAATAAAGGTCCTGTTGTTTTACAACAATTTGCACACTCCAAACAATCGGTACGATTAAATTCGGCTTCATGAAGCTCTTGCATTACATAATCTAATTGCTTAGGCACTTTTTTTTTAAGCTTTGTAAAGAAGGTTTTATTCTCCTTATGCTTATCTTTGGCGAGCTTAGGAAGATTATTTATAAGGTCTTGCATAACACAAAAATACTACATTAAGGACTACTTAAAAAAGCACTGTTAAAATAAAATCATGAAAGATGTATTCGGAAACGCTTTACGGGACTACCACAACAATAATTATACCGAAGACCTCATCACTTCAACAAATATCTCAGAAGATGATGATTTACCACTTCCCTATTTATTTCGAAATTTTTCGGAAATGCCTGAGCTTGAAAAACAGGCTTTACAATTAGCAAAAGGAACTGTTTTAGATGTAGGTTGTGGTTCTGGAAGTCATAGCTTATATCTTCAAGAAAATGGTTTTAATGTTAAAGCTATTGATGTCTCAAAAGGTGCTATTGAAGTCGCCAGAGATCGAGGTGTCACGCATATTGAGTTGAAAGGCTTACTTGACGAAACTGAAACTTTTGATACCATTTTACTTTTAATGAATGGTACTGGAATATTTCAGGAACTGTCTCAAATTTCAACCTATTTAAAGCATTTGAAAAGTCTGTTGAATCCTAAGGGACAAATTTTAATTGATTCATCAGATATTCAATATATGTATGAGGATGAAGATGGCGGACTCTGGATTGATACGAACGCTAATTATTATGGTGAATTAGATTATTTCTTGAGTTACAAAGGAGAAGATGAAGACCCAATGAAATGGCTTTATATTGACTTTCCGCGTTTAAAGTTAGCTTGTGAAAGTGTTGGATTGAAATGTGAAAAGGTTATGGACGGTGAACATTTTGACTATTTAGCCAAAATTACTGCGCCTCTCCATTAACAAAAGTCTGTTCTACTGTAATATTCGGGATTTCATTAATATCAACCACCATAATATCTTTGTCTAAAATAATAAAATCGGCAAATTTACCAGCTTCAATGCTTCCTTTTTCGTTTTCCTCAAAATTTGAAAAAGCTGCCCAGATGGTCATGCCTTTCAAAGTTTCTTCTCTGGTCAAACCGTTTTCTTTTTGAAATCCGTCTTCAGGATATTGCTCTAAATCTTGTCTCGCCACAGCAGCATAAAAGGTTAAAAACGGACTCACCTGTTCTACAGGAAAATCGGTTCCTAAGGCGACTTTTCCGTAAGCATTTAGCAGTTGTTTGAAAGCATAAGCACCTTTAACACGTTCACTTCCTAAGCGATCTTCAGCCCAGTACATATCACTAGTTGCGTGTGTTGGCTGAATGGATGGTAATACATTTTCATATAACTTAAAATCCTCCTGAGAGACCACTTGCGCGTGTTCAACTCTCCATCGTCGATCTGGTTTGTTGGCTAAGACTTTATTATAAGTTTGCAACACTGCATGATTGGCTGAATCACCAATAGCATGTGTATTCATTTGATAGTCTGAATTCGCAATACGCTCTGCATTTTTATTGAAGGTTTCTAAATCGGTTACCAGTAATCCGAAATGATTTGCCTTGTCGCTATAAGGTTCTCTTAACAAAGCACCTCTTGAACCCAAAGCGCCATCTGCGTAAAACTTAAACGAACGCACGTTTAAACGATCGGTTTTAATAATCCCTTTATTTAAGTAATAATCGACATTTTCTTCGCTTGCCGACACCATTGCATACACTCGCATTTTTAAATCTCCTGTGTGTTGCAAACTATCAATGAGCTCTATAGTATCCTGGTCTAGTCCAGCATCATCAACAGTTGTTATACCTAAATCAAAGCAGACATCCTGAGCTAATAACAAGGCATTAACCTTATCATTTCGCGTTGGTTGCGGCCAATAATCAAAGATCAGAAATTGAGCTCTATCAATTAAAATCCCTGTTAACTCTCCTTTTTCAACAACCACTTCTCCGCCTTCTATTTTACTATTTACCGTAACATTTCCTAAGTCTAAAGCCGCCTGATTACATAAGATGGCGTGACCATCAATACGTGTTAAAGCAATTGGAGTTTCAGGAAATAATTTGTCTAATAATTTTTTATTAGGAAACGCTTTATCGTCCCAATCATTTTGATCCCAACCTCTACCCAATATA
>JAGQYS010000051.1 GCA_020435965.1 Flavobacteriaceae bacterium
AAATCAATGTGCCTTTCGTGTTTTTTAAATTCTCAATGTTCACAGTAAGGCTATACCCTTCTGTAGTTGAATTGGCGTTTGGTATAAATACCCAGCAGCTTAATAGTATGGTTAATAAAACTTTCATTTTTTTAATGTTTTTTTAGCGATTACAAGAAAAATAAGTGTAAATACAATTCTAAAAACCATAGCACCAACAGTTTTTGTCTCATAAAGATTTCCATTATTAATATGGATTAATAAGCCTATAAAACCCAGTAATAGAATAAACAAAGCGGTTAGTAACACTTTAAAAGTCCATAGTTTTTTAAAAATAAAACCATAAACTGCTGTTAAATAGAGAATGGCACATGAAAAGTTGATACCTACAATAAACAATACATAATTGCCCTCTTTGGCTCTAACGCCAAACCAATCGAAAATTATTGAACTACTTAAAAATAAAGTGAGTAATGCAAACAACGCCAAAATACTTGCGCTTATTACAATAAAAATTTTGTTAGGTTTCATTTTATTTCAGTTTATTTGATAATTCTCCAAGCCACCACTTTGGTTTGGCTTGTTTTTTAACCAATCCAAATTTTTTAATAGAATACGTTTCTATATGTTTTATTACATCTTCTACAGAATCGGTTACAAAAAGTAACTCCATATCTTCTGGACTGATGCTTTCATTTTTAGCCATTAATTGAATGTGCTCACATAATTCTTTATGATATCCTGAATCGAAAATGACAACCGGAAAGTTTTGGATGACCTTGGTTTGAATTAATGTTAGTGCTTCAAACAATTCGTCTAAAGTCCCAATGCCTCCAGGCATGACTACAAATGCATAGGAATATTTTACTAAAATTACTTTTCTTAAAAAGAAATATGGAATATTAATCCATCTGTGTAGGTATGGATTTGGCTTTTGCTCAAACGGTAGGATAATATTGCATCCAACCGAGTGTCCTCCTGCTTGAAAAGCACCTTTATTGGCAGCTTCCATAATACCTGGTCCACCACCTGTCATTACTGTAAATCCAGTTTTGGCAAGTGCAGCGCCTATTTGTTCGGCATTTTTATAATGGTCTGAATCATTGTTAAATCGTGCAGAACCAAAAACAGTTACACAAGGACCAATAAAATGCATTTTCCTGAAGGCTTTTATGAAATTGAAAAAGACTTTAAAGGCAAAGGACAACTCCTTGAAACGCGATAATGGACCACGTACAAATAATGACTCATCCTTAGAAAGCTTAAATTTTTGATGATGTTCCATAATTCTTAAGTTGTTTTTTTATAACTCCATACAGCTAATCCATTCATTATAACAGCAAAGACCAATGTTTTTATGGCCAAAGGAAAAATATCGGTAAATCCAGAGCCTTTAAGCATTACCATTCTTATAATTTCTACAAAATATTTTATAGGGTTAAACTCGGTAAGAATTTGTGCCCATTTTGGCATGCTTTCAATAGGTGTAAACAAACCACTCATTAGAATAAAGATTACCACAAAAAACCACGCAATGAACATGGCTTGTTGTTGTGTATCGGTAAAGTTGGAGATGAACAGTCCCATACCAAGTATTACTAAAATGTAAATAGAAGTATAGGCGTAAAGTAGTACAATGCTACCGAGCATTGGCACATTAAAAATAAGTTTGGCAAGTATGAGTCCTATGCTTAACAAGCCCATTCCTACTACCCAAAACGGAAAGAGTTTGCCTATAATAAACTGGCTTTTCTTGATGGGTGTCACGTTTATTTGCTCTAAAGTTCCTATTTCCTTTTCGCGTACGATATTCATGCCTGATAAGAACAACGTAATCATGGTTACCAGCAGCACCAATATTCCTGGAACCATAAAGGTTTTGTAGTTTAAAGTTTCGTTGTACCAAAAAAGTGGAATTGTTTCGATGTTTACTGGTTGAACTTGTGTATCTGAAATTTGAAATAAATCGACTTTAATCTGCTGATTAAAACGTTGAATGATTTGCGTAACATATACGTTTTCAACTCCAGCAGCTGCACCATCAATAGCATTGATGGTTACACCTAAACTGTTGTGCTTTTCTTTTTGTAAATCGCTTTCAAAATACTGCGGAATTTCTAAAACCACATCAACTTCACCTTTTAGCATCGCTGAACTTGCTTGGGCTTCCGAAGTAAAATCTGTTAAGACATTAAAATAGGTGGATGCCTTAAATTTTTCGACTAATGCTCTCGATGTCGATGTATGGTCGTTATCAATATACCCAAATTTGATATTCTTGACCTCAAATGTTGCTGCATTGGATAGGATAACGAGTTGCAATAATGGCAGCACAAAAATGATAGGAAGCATGCCTTTATTTCTAAAGATTTGCTTGAACTCTTTTTGTATGATGTACAGAATGGTTTTCATTACTCTAACCTGATTTTATATTTCTTCACACTCAACGCAATAAAAAACACCGTCATTCCTAATAAAATCAGCGTTTCTTTCCAAATAAACTGCACGCCAACACCTTTCAACATAATACCTTTAATAATGATTATAAACCATTTAGCAGGAATGATATTGCTAATTACCTGCAATGGCACTGGCATACTTGAAATAGGAAAAATAAATCCTGATAATAATATCACAGGAAGCATGAGTCCCATCAAAGAAATCATCATGGCTGTTTGTTGGGTAGCCGAAATGGTTGAGATTAAAATTCCTAGAGCCAATGCACTTATGATAAATAAAATGCTTTCTAAAGCCAACAAAAACAAGCTTCCTTCCACTGGCATTTTAAAAATGAAAATGCTTAACATCACAATTACTACAGCGTTGACAATGGAGAGGAAAATATACGGAAACACTTTACCTATAATCACCTGAAAAGGTTTTAAAGGCGATACCAAAAGTATTTCCATAGTGCCTAATTCCTTTTCGCGTGTAATGGAAATGGAAGTCATCATTGCAGAAACCAACATTAAAATAATGGTCATCACGCCTGGAACAAACATATACACGCTTTTTAATTCTGGGTTATAGACCATGCGTGTTTCGGGAATTATTTGGTACAACAAAGTAATGTCTCTATTTAATTCTTTTTGATACTGTTGAAGAATAGCATTAACGTAATTACTAATAGTATTTGCCGTGTTTGGATCTGTGGCATCTGTAATAATTTGCACTGTTGCCTGGTTTTCTTTAATAAGGTTCTTACTAAAATCGTTTTCAAAATTTAAAACCGCTTTTACATGACCTTTTTGAAATACGGATTCAATATCAGCTTCTTTTTCAATAATTTGTTTGATACTGAAATATTTTGATGCTGAAATTTTATTTATAATTTCTGTTGTGGTAGCATCTTTGGAATGGTCTAAAATGGCAATGTCAACATTATTGATCTCGTTGGTAATGGCAAAACCAAAGAGCATAATTTGCGCAATAGGCATCCCGAAAAGGATAAACAACGAGCGTCTATCCCTAAAAATATGGTAGAATTCCTTTTTTATGAAGCCTATAAATCGTTTCATCCTCTTGCCAATTTTAAAAACACATCGTTCATATTGGCAGCTTTAAATTGTTCTTTTAGTTTTTTTGGTGTGTCCAATGCTTCAATTTTTCCATTGACCATAATGGATACACGATCACAATATTC
>JAGQYS010000052.1 GCA_020435965.1 Flavobacteriaceae bacterium
TAGCACAAAGTCCTGCAAAAATGGTAATTAAAGCAACCATACTTTCACCTTCAAAAGGCGCATCAAAATCAATTTGAGTGACATTGTAACCAATTAATAAAACAGCAATAACTGTAAGTATGTATGTAAAAATCTTCATTGTTAAACAAATAATTCTTTAATGTTGTGAGCAAATAATTTTACTGCAATAGCAAGTAAGATGACACCAAATACTTTTCTAATAATACTAATACCATTTTGGCCAATAACACGTTCTATTTTCGCTGAGGTTTTAAGTACAATATAGATAACAATAACGTTCATTATTACTGCAACAATAATGTTTTCAAGGCTGTACTCAGCTCTTAAAGATAATAAAGTTGTGAGACTTCCAGGCCCAGCTATTAATGGGAAAGCCAAAGGAAAAATACTTGCAGTCATGGCATTATTTTCTTCTTCTTTATAAAGTGTTATGCCCAAAATCATTTCTAAAGCAATGAAGAATAGGATGAAAGCTCCAGCCACGGCGAAACTGTTTACTCCAATCCCAATAAGTGAGAGAATGTTTTTTCCAACAAACAAGAATACAATCAAAATAACACCTGCAATGATAGAGGCTTTTTCGCTTTGAATATGACCTACTTTTTTGCGTAAATCAATAATAATTGGAATATTTCCAATAATATCAATTACAGCAAACAGCACCATGAATACAGTAAATATTTCTTTAAAATTAAGTTCCATGACTTATGAATGTAAATTTTTGGCAAAAGTAATCTATTAAAGCAATATTGACCATTAAATAAAGGTAAAGTTTATCTATTTTTGCGTGGAATTAAGTGTCTAAAAAAATGTTTCAGCTAGGAAAAACAATAGTTTCAGAAGATATTATTAAAAAGGACTTTGTGTGTAATTTATCTGCATGCAAAGGGGCTTGTTGTGTTGATGGTGATGCTGGAGCACCTCTTGAAGAAGCAGAGACTAAAATTTTGGAAGACATTTATCCAACAATTAAGCCTTACTTAAGAAAAGAAGGCATCAAAGCAATTGAAGCTCAAGGTAAATTCACTACAAATGATGATGGCGAACATGAAACACCTTTAATTGATGGAGCTGATTGCGCTTATGTAATATTTGACGAGCATAACACAGCACTTTGCGCCATTGAGGAAGCTTATAATCAAGGAGATATTAAATGGAAAAAGCCTGTGTCATGCCATTTATATCCTGTAAGGGTTAAAGATTACAGTGAGTTTTCTGCTGTAAATTATCACCATTGGTACATTTGTGATGACGCTTGTACACTTGGCAAAGAACTTCAGGTTCCTGTTTATAAATTTGTAAAAGAAGCCTTGATTAGAAAGTTTGGCGAAGATTGGTATATGGAATTGGAAAAAGTGGCTGAAAAAATGACCAAATAACTACACTGGGATATTTAAAATAACTTTTGTGCCAGCTGCATTGTTTTGATCATCAAATAAATCAATAATTTTTAAATCATACATTTTTGCAAAGCGTTTGGAGAAATTAAACAAACGTTCTTTTGTTAATTCTATGCCAATAGATTTACGTTTTAAGGTTTTGTTGAGCTTCCGTTCATTTGACACTTTTCTGCCAACACCATTATCTGTAATAGAAATGGTTATGTAATGGTCAGTATCTTTGTTAACATTAAGTGTAATAATTTTGTCGCCAGTTTTTGATGACAGACCATGCCACAACGAATTTTCTAAAAAAGGTTGTAAAATTAATGAAGGCACACTAATATTTTCCGGGTTTATGCCTTTGTCTATGTTGATGTTAAAATCTATTTCATTTGAAAATCTAATATTCTCAATGTTCATATAAAGTTTCATGGTATCCAACTCATCTGCCAATGAAATGTCTTTTTCATTTGAGACCACTAAAATTTTACGAATCAATTTGGCAAATTTGTTTAAATAGTAAACAGCATTTTCTTTTTCGTTATTAATTATGTAAAGCTTTATGGAATTTAATGAATTAAAGATGAAGTGAGGGTTCATCTGACTTTTTAACATGTTCTGCTCCAGTGTCAATATTTTTTTCTCTTGTGTTATCTGTTGTTGTCTATTAAAAATAATAAGAAGAACGGTTACCAAAACAATAGCCAAAAGAGCAAATAGCAATGAAAGCCTGTTTTTTTCGAGTCTTGATTTTACTAACTCATTTTCATTAGCCAACGCTTTAATGGTATTGGTTTTACTCTCACTTTCATATTTTATTATCAAATCATTGATGTAAGATAAATTTCTTTGGTTATTAATGGTTTGTTCTAAAGAATCAGCTATTTTGTAATCTCTTAAAGCTATATCGAAATCACCTTTTTTAGCATAATTTTCAGATAAATATTGAAGAGCCTCAATTTTTGATGTAAGCAAGTTGTAATTATTGGAAATTTCAACCGCTTTTTTTAAATGTTCTTCTGCAAGCTTTTCTTTGTTGGTAAGGCTTTCCAGCCAGCCCAAATTAGTGTATGATGTAGCTATGTAGTATTGATCTTCAATTTTAAGTGCCTTTGTTAATGCTTTTTGTAAAATGGTAAGAGCTTCATCATACTTTTTTTGTTTTATATAAATCTTGCCAATACTATTGTAGCAAATAACACGGCCAACTTCAGAATTAATTAGTTCGTTGTATCTCAATGAGGTTTGATAGTCTTTGAGGGCTTCACCAAGCATGCCTTTAGCTTCCTTTGCATAACCAATATTTTGATAGTTAATGGCAAGTCCTAGCTTATTTTCAGTTTCTTTTTCAATTTCAAGAGATTTATTAAATTGTTCCAGCGCCAAATCAAATTGCTTGAGAACTAAGTAAATATTCCCCATACTGTTTAACGAAACCGCAATACTGAGGCGTAATTCTTCAGTTATTGGGTTTGCCGTATTGGCAAATTCCAATGCTTGTGAGTGGTATTCTAGTGCAGAACTGACCAAATCCATCCTTCTGTACACTACGCCAAGCATATTCAAGCTTAAAACTTTAAGCTCTAAATTTTCGGTATATGTAGCAACTTCTTCAGCATATTCATGATATTCAATGGCTTTTTCATATTTTGAGATATTCCTGTAAATAACACCAAGCGCATTTAAGGCATAACTTTCTGCCTCAAAGTAAGTAGATTCAATAGCTTTTTCGCGCAAGCGTTTCATTTTAACTGAATCATTTTTAAATGCTTTGAGCATTGATTCCAGTTCAGTATAACTTTTAGTCCTTGTAAATAGGATGTCATTTAAGTTGTTATTAAACTCTTGATCATAATCCTGATTGGTTTGCGCCAAAGCCAAAAAAGGACCTAGGAGAAATAGTAACAAAGCATAAGAAATACGTTTTGTTTTTAAATTATATGTAATGAGATTGTACTTCATTATAGCTTGTCCAAAAATTCAGATTTACGTTGACGCGCAACAGGAATTTTGTGGTTAGATTCCATAACCAGGTAGCCTTCAGTTTTTAAAAACTCTTTTATTTTGTGAAGATTCACAATATATGAATTGTGCGTTCTAAAAAAACTGCCTTGCGGAAGAATATTGTTAATATCCTTGAGTTTTTTTGTAACTACCTTTTTCTGGTTGTTCTTTAAATGTATGGTGCTGTAATTACCATCAGATTGCACAAAAATAATATCATCAATATTTAAGAATATAAGTTTCCCGTCAGAGTTAATGGTTATTTTTTGGTGGGAAGGCACATTATTGAAATTCAGAAAAAACTGTTCCAGTTTATCAATAGGGATAAGCTTAGAGTTGAATTTTTTTATTTTTTCAATGGTATCGCTCAAGTCATCAGAATCAATAGGTTTCAACAAATAATCAATAGCTTCATGCTTTAATGCTTTTATAGCATATTCATCATAAGCGGTTGTAATGATTACTGGAAAATCACGATTTGTAAGCTTGTCTAGAAACTGAAACCCATCCATGGTTGGCATTTGTATATCCAAAAACAGACAATCTGGAGTGTTATTTTTTAAAAACTCCAAAGCATCCTCTGGACTTGAAAATGTATTGACAATAGTAATTTCATCGCTAAAATTCGTAAGCTCCCAAGACAAGCTTTGTATGGCTTTTGGCTCATCATCAACTATAACAGCATTTATCATTAAATAAAATTTCTGAGTAAGTAGTAAATTAAGTATAATTATCTTAACTATTGGTGTAAAATTACTAATTAAAACCATATTCAATACTACCAACTATACAAGAATTGCATCCAACTATACATTTTTAAGCGATAACAATAACAGGTTTTGTCATATTTGTATTACGAATTATCAATTAGGGTTTATTCTATTATTACAATATTAAGTGAGTTTAGGGAATCACTTTCTGATTAAATGCTATTAATCAACAAAAAAACCAGATGTAATTCTGGTTTTTTTATTTCCCTTTTTTAAAAATGAAAACTATCATTGTTTTATTATAGTTTTAGTTAGTTTAGTTAATTATTGGGGAAAAGTGAGAATGGTATCATTCTCACTTTTTATTTAATACAAAACCCAAAAAACAGACTTCCAAACATTTATAATTTATTACTAAACTTAAAAACGCCACAACCCTTATTCTCATTAGGATAGTGACTTTTTTAGTTACACAATTAATTGATAATCAATATTTTATATTAAATTTCAAATAATTATTAATGTAAGAAAACAACCACTCGTTGTTAAAAACTTGTTTACAATGTTTATAAAAATACCTTTCATTATCGTCTGTATTTTTGAATCTTTGTTAGTCCCAAATCGAAGTAAATTATTTCATAAAATCTTAAAAAAACACTCGCATTAATGTCAAGCCAAGTAGAACCAATTTTAGCCGAAAATAAAGATCGATTTGTAATTTTTCCAATTCAACATAAAGATATTTGGGAATGGTATAAAAAATCTGAAGCAAGTTTTTGGACAGCAGAAGAAATTGATTTACACCAAGATTTGACAGATTGGACTAACAAGTTGAATGACGATGAACGTTATTTTATAAAACACATTTTAGCATTTTTTGCTGCAAGTGATGGTATTGTAAATGAAAATCTAGCTGAGAATTTTGTAAACGAAGTACAATACAGTGAGGCAAAATTTTTCTATGGATTCCAAATCATGATGGAAAATATTCATAGCGAAACCTATTCTCTTTTAATTGACACTTATGTAAAAGATGAGAAGGAAAAAGATCAATTATTTAATGCTATTGAAAATTTTCCTGCTATAAAAAAGAAAGCAGATTGGGCTTTAAAATGGATTGAATCTCCAAGTTTTGCAGAACGCTTGATTGCTTTTGCTGCAGTAGAAGGTATTTTCTTCTCAGGTGCTTTTTGTTCTATTTTCTGGTTAAAGAAAAGAGGTTTAATGCCAGGATTAACGTTTTCAAACGAGTTAATTTCTAGAGATGAAGGTGTGCATTGTGATTTTGCGGTTCATTTGCATGAAAAACACCTTGTAAACAAAGTGCCAAAGCAACGTATTAGAGAAATTCTGATTGACGCTTTAGATATTGAAAGAGAGTTTATCACAGAGTCTTTACCAGCAAGTTTAATTGGGATGAATGCTAATTTAATGTCCCAGTATTTGGAGTTTGTTACAGATAGATTGTTAAGTGAACTAGGATGCGACAAGGAATATAACACAGCAAATCCATTTGATTTCATGGATATGATTTCTTTACAAGGAAAAACTAATTTCTTTGAAAAAAGAGTGTCAGAATATCAAAAAGCAGGTGTTTTAAATAAAGAAGAAGATAAAGATAAGTTCAGTTTTGATGCTGATTTTTAATTAAAAAATCAATCGAATTTATTTTCCTAATTAGGGAATCAAATTAATTAATCTAATAGATTTAAAATTAAGAGTTTAAAAAATTCCGAATTCTCGGAAGTAACCATGGTTAACCTTTAATTTAAAATTGACCTAAAAATATAACTAACTAATTAACCCATTTTTCTGAAGGTTTATCAGAAAAAAAGATAAAAACCACTAAGAGTATGTATGTAATAAAAAGAGACGGAAGAAAAGAATTAATGATGTTCGACAAGATCACAGCAAGAATAAGAAAACTTTGCTATGGTTTAAATGAATTGGTTGATCCTTTAAAGGTGGCCATGCGAGTTATTGAAGGTTTGTATGATGGTGTAACGACAAGCGAACTTGATAATCTTGCCGCTGAAATTGCTGCAACCATGACAACTGCTCATCCAGATTATGCACGTTTAGCTGCTAGAATCTCTGTTTCCAATTTACATAAAAACACTAAAAAATCATTTAGTGAAGTAATGGAAGATTTATATACATACGTAAATCCTAGAACTGGAAAAAAGGCACCATTACTTTCAGACGAGGTTTATAAGGTTATCATGGATAATAAAGAAAAGTTAGACTCTACTATTATCTATAATCGTGATTTTGGTTATGATTATTTCGGTTTCAAAACTTTAGAACGTTCCTATTTACTGAAACTCAATGGTCAGATTGCTGAGCGTCCTCAGCACATGCTTATGCGTGTTTCTGTGGGTATTCATTTAAATGATTTAGATTCAGCCATTGAGACGTATGAGCTCATGTCTAAAAAATACTTTACACACGCAACTCCAACGTTATTCAATGCTGGTACACCAAAACCACAAATGTCGTCTTGTTTCCTATTAACCATGAAAGAAGATAGTATTGATGGTATTTATGATACATTAAAACAAACAGCAAAAATCTCTCAATCCGCTGGAGGAATTGGTTTAGCAATGCATAATATTAGAGCGACAGGAAGTTACATTGCTGGCACTAATGGTACGAGTAACGGAATTGTGCCAATGCTTAAAGTATTTAATGATACAGCTCGATATGTAGATCAAGGAGGAGGAAAAAGAAAAGGAAGTTTTGCTATTTACCTTGAAACTTGGCATGCAGATATTTTTGATTTTCTTGATTTGAAAAAGAACCATGGGAAAGAAGAAATGCGTGCAAGAGATTTATTCTATGCGATGTGGATTTCAGATTTATTCATGAAGCGCGTACAGGAAGATGGAGAGTGGACGTTAATGTGTCCAAACGAGTGCCCAGGATTGCCTGAAACACATAGCGAAGAGTTTGAAGCATTATACACAAAATACGAAGCTGAAGGGAAAGGACGTAAAACCATAAAAGCGCGTGAGCTTTGGGAAAAAATCATGGAATCTCAAATTGAGACAGGAACACCTTACATGCTTTATAAAGATGCTGCTAATAGAAAATCAAATCAGAAAAATTTAGGAACTATTCGTTCATCAAACCTTTGTACTGAAATTTTAGAATACACATCTCCAGACGAAGTTGCCGTTTGTAATTTAGCATCTATTGCATTGCCAATGTTTGTTAAAAACGGAGAATTTGATCACAAAGAATTATTCAGAATCACCAAGCGTGTAACTAAAAACCTAAACAAAGTAATTGATAGAAATTATTATCCTGTTAAAGAAGCGGAAAACTCAAATTTCCGTCACAGACCAATTGGATTAGGTGTGCAAGGATTGGCAGATACTTTTATTAGTTTGCGATTACCTTTTACAAGTGACGAAGCCAAAAAGTTAAACCAAGATATTTTTGAAACCTTATACTTTGCTGCAGTAACAGCAAGTATGGAAGAAGCAAAAGAAGACGGACCTTATCAAACCTATAAAGGATCTCCAATAAGTAATGGCGAATTCCAACATAACCTTTGGGGAATAAAAGACGAAGAGCTAAGCGGAAATTGGGATTGGGCAAAACTACGCAAGCAAGTTAAAAAACATGGTGTACGTAACTCATTATTAGTAGCTCCAATGCCAACGGCTAGCACATCACAAATTTTAGGAAACAACGAATGTTTTGAACCATATACATCCAATATTTATACACGTCGTGTATTATCTGGTGAGTTTATTGTGGTAAACAAGCACTTACTTGAAGACCTTGTTGAATTAGGCCTTTGGAATGAAGGTCTAAAACAAGATATCATGCGAGCAAACGGTTCTGTGCAAGACATTGATGTTATCCCTCAAGACATTAAAGAGCTATACAAAACCGTTTGGGAGCTGAGTATGAAAGACATTATTGATATGTCTCGTCAGCGAGGTTATTTTATAGACCAATCACAATCACTTAACCTATTTATGGAAGGTGCAACGATGGCAAAACTAACATCGATGCATTTTTATGCATGGAAAAGCGGCTTAAAAACAGGGATGTATTATTTGCGTACCAAGAGCGCTGTTGATGCCATTAAGTTTACACTTGACACCAAGAAAAAAGAAGAACCTGTTGCTGAAATAGCTGAGGTTGTTGAAGTAGCTCAAGTTGATGCCACTATTATAGAAAAACAAAAAGAAAAAGCTGCTAAAACAGCGGCTAAGTTTGCCCAACAAACTACTGAAGTCCAACCAATGTCTCCAGAAGAGATGAAAGCACTTATTGCACAGGCAAAAGCTGCTGAAGGTGACGACTGCTTAATGTGTGGAAGTTAATTTTTAATAAGTGTTTATAAAGAAGGCGCCTCGAAAGAGGCGCTTTTTTATTTTAAAATATCCGTTCCCAAATATGTATTATCTTTATTATAATACCAAGCACGCACTTTTGGCATTTTAATATTGTTTACTACCATTTCTTCAGAGAGCAAAATATACTCTCCGCTTTCGTTATTTTGGTTACCATTTTCATCAGTTTTAAAAAACTGATAAACTTCCATGGCATAGGTTTCAGGGTTTAAATAAATGTACCAAATATCGCTTCCTACAGATTCGTCATAGGTTACTTTAAGCACTAAATAGTCTTTGTCTTTAAAGGTTTTGCGTTCAACCGTTTCAGAAATGTGTGTTCCAGGATCTTTTAGTTTCATTGGTAAACCATACAAATAGGAGTAATAGTTTTTATACATGTTTGCTCTATCACAATTAAGATTGTTTGCCTTAGCTTCCTCTTCAGTAAATGTTGTACTTCCATTAAAAGCAATATTACAATTACCACCACGTACCTTGTATTCTACCATAGTAGTATCTCTAACCGCTTTTAGGTAAAATCCACCAACAGTATTATCTATCATAATATCACTTTCTCTATTTGGAGCATCAGGAGTTTCCATAGTGACGTGAAAGGTTGAGTTAAATGAATTCCACATGTTATTAGGATCGTGATATGCAATTGCGTTATTTAAAACCTGTTCTGAGGTTAGTTCTTTTTCACAGGACATAAACACTAAAGTGATAATTGTAAAAATGATATAATTTTTCATCTAAAAAGCTATTTTGATTTCTACGAATTTAATGGAATTTTATGGATAATATAAATATGACTGTCATCACATTTTTTTGAAAAATTAATTTGTAATATTATCTTTTCAGAATAATATAGTTGACAAAAACTAAGTATGGATTACGGTTTTTATGAAATTCTTCAGCTTATTGGAGCCTTAGGAGTGTTTTTATTTGGTATGAAAGTGATGAGTGATGCACTTTTAAAACTTGCAGGAAATAAGATGCGCTCCATTTTAGCAACCATGACCTCTAATCGTTTTTTAGGAATTCTTACAGGGTTTTTCATCACGTCTGTAATTCAATCTTCATCTGCTACTACCTTAATGGTTGTTAGTTTTTCTAACGCTGGACTACTCACACTTACAGAATCTATCAGTGTTATTATGGGAGCCAACATTGGTACTACAATAACCGCTTGGCTAATTACTATTTTAGGGTTTAAAGTGAGCATGAGCGCAATTGCACTACCTCTTGTTGGTTTTGGATTTGCTTTTACATTTGCTAAAAAAGAACAAACTAAAAACATAGGAGGTTTTATTATTGGTTTTGCACTTTTATTTATTGGGCTACAGTTTTTAAAAGAAGCAATGCCTGACATAAAAAGTAATCCGGAAATATTAGAATTCTTAAGCAGGTATACAGATTTAGGTTATTTATCCATCCTTTTGTTTTTATTGATAGGAACTATTTTAACGGTTGTCATCCAGTCATCAAGTGCTACTATGGCATTAACGCTTATTATGACTGCCGAAGGTTGGATTCCATTTGAAATGGCAGCAGCTATGGTTTTAGGCGAAAATATTGGAACCACCATTACCGCTAATCTTGCGGCTATCGTAGCAAATTATCAAGCTAAGAGAACAGCTAGAGCACATTTAATTTTTAATATTATTGGAGTTGTTTGGATGTTGGTATTGTTCTATCCTTTTCTAAAATTCATAAGTTGGATGTCAGTGAAGTTCGGATCTGAATCACCTTATGTAAGTGCAGCAGCAATTCCTGTAGCAATCTCATTATTTCATACAACATTTAATGTAATTAATACATTTTTACTGGTTTGGTTTGTAAACCCAATTGCAAGATTTGTTGAACGAATTGTACCAGAAAAGATAGACCCTGGAAAATCTGTTGATGAACCTAAATTTTTAACCGAAGGTGCTTTAAAATATCCGGAGACAGCCATTGCTACACTTATAAAAGAATCTAAATATTTATTTAAGAATGCTGTTTTTGAAATTGTTGCACATGCTTTAAATATTCACAGGCAAGACATAAAATCAGACTTAAAACTCAAGAAGGTTATTAAAAAGTCTAACATTCTTTTTGAAACAGATATTAGAGAGCTTTATACCACAAGAATAAAACATATTTATGGAGAAATAATCAAATTTGCCTCTAAAGCACAAAGCACATTATCATTAACCGAAGCACAGAATAGAGAAATAGCCGAAATAAAAATCGCGAATAGACGTATGGTTGAAATCATTAAAGATGTTAATGAGTTAAGCAGAAATGTCACGTTATATTTAAATTCTGAAAACCCACATATTAAAAAGGAGTATGATAAACTTAGAAAACGTATCGCTAAAGTGCTTCGTATCATCTATTTGTTCAGAACAGAAAAAGAGAACCGAAAATATTACAAAACGCTTTCTAAACTAAAAGAAGAGGCTAAAGCTAACGTTTATAAAGAAAACTTGGACATAGATAATTTAATACGAAAGGATTTGATAACAGTTGATATGGCATCGTCATTAGTAAATGATAATGATAATGTAAATGATATGATAAAGAACCTAATTATCGTTGCCGAATTACTTTACGGAAAAAAAGACACACTTCTAGAAAACGACATAAAAAAAGCACCTATTGACTAGGTGCTTTTCATTTTGATTATAACTATCTATTCTTCGTTAGGAAGAGTTGCTGGTTTTACAGAGCTATCATGAGAATCATGATATTCTTGCAATAAGCTCATTGTTGCATTTAATAAATCTTTTGTTTCCAATAGCAAACTAAAATAAAGTGTTGTGTTTTTCGGACTGGATTCTTCAGTACGAGTACGAGCCACTTGTTTTTGAATTTTATCTGTAACTAAAGAAATTATTTCTTGTTTTCTGCCAAGAATGACACCAATCTCTTCAAAAGATCTTGAGTCAAAAGCCTTTTTGGTATTATCAAAAAATATTTCAAAACGTGCGTCAACTTCTTTTAACTCTTTTATTTGGCTAAACTTTAATTTTTTGTGCTTATTATTTACATGCTTATGAGTCACTTTAGTGATGTACTCTAAAGATTGAACCATGTCTTGTAAGTAACCTAATATATTAATATAAAAACTACTAGCACCAATACTTGATTCGTCTAAGTTTTTAATAAAATAGAAAACATTATCTCTCAACTCATCAATTTCATCAGAAAGCTTAACAATTTGTTTCTTATTTTTCTTCAATAAATCTAGATCTTGTTTTGCTAAACCATTAATAGCATTGGTATAAATTTTATTGCCTCTTTTCACAACATTCGCAATATTTCCAGCACTTTCATGTATCACACCTTGAATAGAACTGCTCTCGGCTGATCTTAAGCTGTCTTCTGCTTTAATAGTTTTAGTTTTTTTCTTGTGTGAAATGTAACTTCTAACCAATAATAAAATTGCTAAGAAAAGTAAAACCGGAACCATTACATTTACATTCCAATGAAGAAAATAAGCAATAGTAGCAGCAGCAGCAAATGCAATAAATGCAGTAAAGAACCATCCACCAATTACATTCAACACACCAGCAACTCTGTATACAGCACTTTCTGCTCCCCAAGCTCTATCTGCTAAAGAGGTACCCATGGCAACCATAAAGGTTACATAAGTGGTTGAAAGCGGTAATTTCATTGAAGTAGCAACAGAAATTAGTACTGAGGCAACCATCAAGTTAACAGCAGCTCTAACCATATCAAATGCTGGTAATTCGTGCACTTTATTTTTTGATAAAGTAATGATAGGCTTTGTAAATTGTTTTTCAATTTTTGTTTGCCAAGACTCTGGTAAAACTGTAGATGACATTTGTGACATTGCCATTGCTAATCTTACTAATCCACGAGACATCCAATTAGGTTCAAAACGCTCTTTACTTTCTCCTTCTCTTGATAGATTTATTTCGGTCTCGGTAACGTATTTTGCTTTTTTAGAAAACCACAAGGTCAATACCATAACTAAACCAGAAATGAATAAAAGCAAAGTAGGAGTAGGAACTTTTGTAGCCAACACTTCCATGCTAAAATCACTTGCAGCTATACCTGAGGCTGCCCAAGCTTCATAAGATTGCCAAGCAGCAATAGGAACACCTATAAAGTTAACTAAGTCGTTTCCAGCAAAAGCCAATGCTAAAGCAAAAGTTCCAACAATAATGATTAATTTATAGATATTATACTTAAGAGTAGCAACCACTAAGTACGAAAGGAATGACCAGAACACTAAACTGACACCAACAATAGCTAAAACTTGGGTTTCTAAAAATTCTTGAATGGTTGCACCACCAAGTAAATCAAAACTTTCACCAGCAAAAGGCGTTCCCTTCATACCTTTTAAAAAGATAAAATAAGTAATTCCAGTCAGAGCAATACCACCAAATAAAGCTCCAACCCAATTGGCTTTTCTTTCAAAATTATAAGATAGTAATAACCTTGAAACCCATTGTATAAAGGCGCCTACAGAAAAGGCAACCACCACAGAAAGTAGTATGCCTAAAATTATCTCTGTCGCTTTTGAAGTGTTAATGTAATTAACAACATCAGTAAAAGTACCTCCATCAGCACCAATTTTTATTAATGCCATTGCTACAGAAGCACCTAGTAATTCAAATACAATTGAAACTGTAGTTGAAGTAGGCATGCCAACAGTGTTGAAAAAATCAAGAAGGAGTATGTCAGTAATCATCACAGCCATGAAAATGATCATGATTTCATCAAACATAAATTCACTTGGATTGAAAATCCCTTTTCTAGCAACTTCCATCAAACCACTTGAAAATATTGCTCCAACTGCAACACCGAGGCTGGCAACAATCATGATGGTTTTAAAGGAGATGGCTTTTGAGCCTATTGCCGAATTTAAAAAATTCACAGCGTCATTACTAACGCCTACAACCAAATCTGCAACTGCGAGAAAGGCAAGGGCAATTATCATTAATAAATATATATTTTCCATATTTAGCTTAAATTATTTTGCAAATATCTTATGCGCGTTTTGTTACTGTGTTATCTTAATGTTATGTTTTAAAAATGAAGGTCAAACCCAATTCTAAATGTAATATTATCCTCGTTACCATCTAAGGTTGTATAACTAATATCACTTTGTACTTTTAATTTGTGACCAACAATAAATTTGTTTACTCCAAATGTATATTGTTTGCTTGGTAATGCTCCTGTTATATCTTCAAACGTTAAAGTAGTGTAACGTGCTGCTATTTCATAATTACTTTTAAACATATATCCTGCTTGTAAATTTAAAGCATTTCCAGTTAATACTATATCTCCTGTTGGAGTAATACCATCAGCTTCTGTTGCAATTTCATTATCTGCAGTTCGCTTTGCATATTCACCCATAAATGAAATTCCATTATATTTAAACATAGCGTCTGCAAAAATAGTAGTTTGGTCAGTTTCATATAAAGAACCATCTGCTCGCATCATATAATCTCCTGCAAATCCTCTTTCTCTAACCGCATCTTGGTTATAGTTATAGGTAAATCCTAACATTAATTTTGGAGTTTCCTCACGTACAATTGCAGATTGAGTGTAATCACCTTTAGATTTAAAACTTCCCATTGGTAATAACTCTAATCTAACTGTATATTGTAATCCGCCTTCATTTCCTTCAGTAACATTACGACCTTCACCTTGTGAAACCGAAAGTTTTTCACGCATTAAAAAGTTACCACCTAAATCAGAATTATGTCTTAGTTGAATACCTAAGTCACGGTCAATATTAAATCGACTATTTAGTAACGATCGATCTATAAGTTGAAGATCACCTGAGGATACAACACGCTCAACGTTACCTGGAAGTTTAGTTTGTCCAGCCCAAAGCTCCCAGTTTTTGGCAAAACTCCACATGATAACGGCATCAAGAATATAACGAGGTGTATCTCTGTTAAATTCATTTGCCCCAGCAATGTCTCTGTTAGACAATCCTAGTTCGATTTTATATTTTAATTTTGGGCTATATGCATAACCATCAAATTTTAATCGAGCACGACGAACAATAAAAGTGTGATCTGGACTGCCATATTTGGCGCCATTATGATCCCATGATGACTCAGATCGCACTTGAAAACGTGGTGCAAATTTTATACTAAATGAACTGTCTTTTGCAGTAAAGTTAATTAATCCTTTTCCAAATGAAGTGTCGCTTATTTCTTGAGCTGTAAGGCTAGATAAACTTACAAGAACTAAAGCAAAAAGCGTTAGTTTTAATTTCATAATACGTATTAGTTTTTTGTCGCTGCAAAGAACTAACACCAATGTTAAATTAATGTAATCAAAACATTAAAAATAAAACAAAAAAACTGCCTTGGCCAAAGGCAGTCATTAGAAATCATGATAATGTAGTCGACAAAAACTAATAGATTATATGAAACTAATTATTTGTCTTAAGACAGTAGCAAATATGCGATACAAAAATAAGATAATTGTAACCTTAATATTAATAAAACATTAAGTAAATAACACTTTTGACATTAGTATAAAACGTACAAAATCAATTGGTTATGATTTTAATGTAAATTTAATGTTACGTAAATATTGCTATAATGTTAATTTATGTTTATATTTGATGTGTCGGCAATTTAATTTTAAATCATTACGCGTTATGAAGAAAAGTATATTAGTATTAGCACTTCTATTCGTCGCAGCCTCAACTTATGGACAAGCTGACACGAATGTGAAAACAGAAAAAAAAGGAGATTTAACTGAAGCAACTTATTTTTATGCTGATGGAAAAATCCAGCAACAAGGCACTTTTAATGCCGAAGGGAAATTGCACGGAACTTGGAAAAGTTTCGATATCAATGGCAACAAACTAGCTGTAGGTAATTATGATAACAACAAAAAAGTCGGAAAATGGTTTTTTTGGACTGATGGTGTGTTAAAAGAAGTTGATTACCTTGACTCCAAAATAGCTAGTGTTAGTGAATGGAAAGACAAAACCAAAGTTGCAGTTAGAAACAAATAACAAAAACTTGGCAAATAAAAAAAGCTCCTAATTTAGGAGCTTTTTTTGTGACTAATCATAAACTAAAACTTATAAGAATACCCTAGAGAAAATTCTGTCCCTGGACTTCTTAATGAAAATATTTGATCTTGTGCATTGAATGATTTATATACACTTTCTCTATCACTGCTTAAAATGTTAGATACCTTTAAATCTATACTTGAGCGTTTGTTTTCGCCAAATGACTTATTAAATGTAAAGTTTAAACTTTCAAAAGGTTGTGTGTAAACATCAGGCACTAAACCAATACCAACAACTTCAAGAGTTTCTCCTTGCACATTGAAAAATAAGCCAGTTTGTAATCCTTTTTCTGAGTTGTTATAATCTAAACCAAAGTTTAACAGAAATGGTGCTTGACCTTGTAAGTCCCTTTTTCTATCAATACTTTCGCCATCTCTAGCTGCTAAGGTTCTGCTTTCAAACTCATCATCAGACATAGTAAGTTCAGATTTAATAAACGACATGTTGGCATTAAACTTTAAGTTGTTTAAACCCTCAGAAATAAATCCTAAACGTTGTCTAACTTCAAATTCAACTCCATAAACTTTAGCACTACCTAAATTATCAACTGTTAATTGAGTTGGTGCTTGTAAAAAGAAAGCTTGCTCAATTGGGTCTGTAAAATCTTTATAAAAACCACTTATAGCAAACATTTGCCCAGCTTCGCCAAAGTGCTCATATCTTAAATCAAAGTTGTTTACATACGTTGGTACTAAATCAATATTACCAATAAAAAGCCTACTCGTAATTGGATCAAAAATTTGCGCTACTGAAGCCTCCTTAAAAGATGGTCTTGCAGTAGTACGAGAATAGGATGATCTAAGGTTTGAATCATCAGAAAGCGCATAAATTAAGTTCGCTGATGGGAAAAAATCAAATTCATCTAATATTAATTCGCTATTGTAAACGGTTGAATTATTCTGACCTGTGTAATACGATTTAAAAAACTCGGTTCTAATTCCCAACACAGTTTTTAATTGCTCTGTTAGATTAAATTCTGCGGAAAAATAAGTAGCTCCAATAGCATGTTCTCCTTCATAAGCATCATTTGGGTTAAATTGATCACCAAACACTAAGTGAGTTCCTGAATCTGTTGTTGGATTCCAAAGGTTTTCAGAAGCCAATAGGTTGTCAACATTGCCATCAGCTATAAAAGAATCGTCTCCACTTATGTTAAAGGTATAATCATCAATACTAAAATCTCTAAACTTATAGGTGTAAGCCCCTCCGAATTTAAGTTTAGCAGGTTTGCCAAATAGCTCAATGGTTTTGTCTAAATCAATTTTTGCAGCCCAGTTTTCTTCAATAAGATTTCTCCAAAGTTGAAGAGGGAAAGTAGAAGCCGAAGGACTAATAAAATAATCTCCTTCACCTGATTGTTGAAGAGGAGTTATTCGATGATCTTTATCCATTACTTTTGAAAATGTTGGCGAAAATTTCCACTCCAAATTAAACGCATTTTCATCATTACTTAAACGATGATCACCACTTAATAACAAATTAGTTACCGAACGTTCAGTGTACGTTAATGCATTTTTAACTAATGGCTCTAAACCACCACCAACACCATCTTGAGAAATCACCTGATCAAAAGTACCAGCTGATGACTCTCCATTTTGAATGTGTAATACATTTACTTTAAATTTAGAGTTGTCTGTTTTATAAGCCAAGCCAAGCATTCCGTTAAGGATCACGTTATTGATACCTTCTGAACCATTAGAATCTAAAACAAAGTTTAAATCATTAATAGACGAATCGGAATTGTTTTTTACATAAGCACCATCTTTTCTGTTTTTATAAAATGTAGTTTCATTTTTATATGAAAAAGAAGCTTGATACCCAATATTATCATCTCCAATGGAATATTGGTTTCCTAAGGTAAAACCAAAATCAAAATTTGCATTACTGGTTTCTTGTTTAGCAAGTAATTCTTTTTGAAAGCGATTTGTTAGTGAAGTTAAAAGCAACTTGTTTTCAAAAGTACCTGGAATTTGCTGATATCTGTGTATAGGTAAATCTCGTGTTCCATCGTCATACCCAAGAAAATCAGTATCGCTCCCTGTATAAGTTAAATACTTATCATTAAAGTGCATGTCAGGATTATAACCTGTCCCAAGTGAAATGGTATATTCAGGTTTTGTTGGAAAATCTTTAGTTACAATATCAACAATGCCTCCAGTAAAGTCTGCAGGATATTCAGCAGAAGCTGATTTTAGTACAATAACATTATCCAAAATATTAGTAGGAAATAAATCCATCTGAATGGTGTTTCTGTCTGGATCTAAACCTGGAATATCAATACCATTTAATATTGATTTTGTATAACGATCACCAAGGCCACGAACATAAACATACTTACCTCCTTCAATAGAAACTCCTGGAATATTTTTAACAGCACTTGCCAAGTTGCTTGCTCCTGTACTTTTAATGGATTGAGCAGACAGACCATCTAATACAACAACAGATTTTTTTTGAAGGTTTAACACTGAGCTCTCAGTGTTTCGTTTAGCAGATGTTGTAATAACTATGGTTTCTAACGAATTTGTCCCTAATGTTACGTCTAAAGGTGTAACCTCATTAGCTTTAACTAAAACATCACTGATTTCTTGAGTAGTGTAACCTACAAATGAAAATACAATTGTATATGTACCAGGCTCCAAGTCTATTTGATATTTACCATCAAAATCAGAAGTTGTTCCAATAGTTGTTCCTTTCACCAAAACATTCGCAAAAGCCATTGGTTCTACAAACTCACCATCTATTACATTACCTGCAATTGTGCCTGTTTGAGCATTTAAAAAACTTAGAGGTAAAAATAAAAGGATTAAGAGTGAGTGTATTTTATTGTTCATATAGTTAATTATTTAAACCATACTATTCATCATATAAGAATAGTATGGTTTATGTTTTTTATTTTTTTTGATATTAAAAACCTAAGTCGCTCTTAGTGTTTGTATAAGTCCAAGCTAAACCTGAAGTTGAAGCGCCAACTGTTTGAGAACCTAGAGTTACTGCTGAGGCAGTATCACCAAAACCAGTAACAGTTACGTTTTCAGCTTTATTAGCAAACAAACTAGTTACATCTGCTACACCATCTGGTAAAACAATTTCCCAAGTTCCAAAAGTTAAAAGGCCATCATTGTAGTTAGTTGCAACTCCGTCGTTGTCAAGCTCTATATCTGAAGAAGCTTTAAAACCATAAGCATAAATATTGCTAGTGTGTCCCATAGCCTTACTTCTGTAGTCGGCATATTCACCATTTTCTGTTGTTAAATTGCCAATAATTGTAGCATTTTGTAAAGTAAAAGAACCTGTAGCTGAGCCTTCAGGACCATCTATTTCAAATGCGTGATCTGAAAAATCACCTAAAACTACTACAGCATTATCAATAGTTCCAGAGTAAGCTTGGTCAATATCTAAAGCGTCATCACCTTGAGCCCAAACCATTAAGTTTGATGCGTTAACAGTGCCGCCAAAAAACTCGATTCCATCGTCAACATTAGCAACAACTTCAATGTTATTAATTATAGTGCCATTTCCAACGCCACCTAAAGTTAAACCATTGATTTCATTGCCTTCACCAATTAAAGCGCCACCATGACGGATTGAGATGTATGATAAAACACCAGAATTATCTTCTGGATCTGTGCCACCATATAAACCAAATGTGTCATCAGCAGGAATGCCTTCAATTTGAGCCTCAGTAATATCTCCAGATAAAGAACAAGGAGCATAGCCTAAAACGATTAAACCTCCCCAAAGACCTCTGTCATTTTCGTCTAAGTTTGTCCCAGCGGTTTGTCCAACTTCAATATTGTCTGTTGAAGACGTAAAAATTATTGGTTGTGTAGGAGTCCCAACAGCATTTATTTTTGCACCTCTTGCAACAATTAAAGCGGAAGCTAAAGACCCAGTTCCAGGTGTTCCTTTAATAATAGTACCTTCTTCAATTGTAAGTGTAGCTCCATTGTCAACCACAACTTTTTGGTTAAGTCTATAAATGTTATCATTAGTCCATATTGTATTTTCAATGATAGCACCTGAAACATCTACAACAGTACTTCCGCTACCATTGTCTCCACCATTTTGTATAATTGTAGTTTCCTCAATAATAATAGGTGTGTCATCATCTTTAAAGCAACCTGTAAAGATTAACATACTTACGACTAAACTTGATAATAATAATTTTTTCATTGTATTTGATTTGTTTTTTTCTGAATTATTTCTCAGCACAAAGAAACTTACAACATGTAAAGTTGAGGTTAATCAGAAGTTAAACCTCAGTAATAAAAGGGTTATGAAAAGGTTATGAGAAACCGTATTTATTTTACTATTAGAAACAATAATTTAACATTGAAATATTTATCTTGCGGCTAATTACATTATTATGAATTGGGAACAATTACTATCTTTAAAACGTCATGGCGACACTAACAAAAGATTGCGAACCGAACAAGATGAAACACGTTTAGGATTTGACGTAGACTATGATAGAATTATATTTTCATCAGAGTTTAGAAGCCTTCAAGACAAAACTCAAGTTATTCCATTGTCTGATACAGATTTTGTGCACACACGATTAACGCACAGTCTGGAAGTAAGTGTTGTAGGACGATCTTTAGGAAGACAGGTTGGTGTTAAACTTCTTGAAAAGCATCCACATTTAAAAGAAATTCATGGCTATCAAGCCAATGATTTTGGTGGCATAGTAGCTGCAGCAGCTCTTGCTCATGACATCGGAAATCCACCTTTTGGACATTCAGGTGAAAAAGCTATTGGGCACTTTTTTAAAGTTGGCGAAGGCAAAAAATTTGCTCAAAATTTGAAACCCAAAGAATATCAAGATTTATGTGATTTTGAAGGCAATGCAAACGGATTTAAAATTTTGACTCAAGACAGAGAAGGAAGGAAAGGAGGCCTGCGCTTAAGCTATGCTACTCTGGGAGCTTTCATAAAATATCCAAAAGAATCACTGCCAAAGAAACCTTCAAATCATGTAGCAGACAAAAAATATGGTTTTTTTCAGAGTGAAAAGCATGCGTTTTTGGATGTAGCAAATGAATTAAAACTCAAACTTGTTTCAAACGAAAATGATGTTAGATTTTCCAGACATCCATTGGCATTTTTAGTTGAAGCAGCAGATGATATTTGCTATACCATTATAGATTTTGAGGACGGCATAAATTTAGGTCTTATCCCAGAGGAATTTGCATTAGAATATCTAATCAATCTTGTTAGAGACACTATAAATGTTGAAAAATATAATGCCTTAAAAAACACTCAAGATCGTGTTAGCTACTTACGTGCTTTGGCAATAAACACCTTGATTAATGAAGCAGTAGATGTTTTTATGAAAAACGAAGAACAAATCTTAAAAGGAGATTTTCATACCGCATTGTTGGATAAAAGTAAATACGAAGCTCAAATAAACGATATTATTAGATTAAGCGTTAAAAATATTTACCAATCAAAAGAAGTTGTTGAAAAAGAAATCTCAGGATATGAAGTCATAAATACGCTTTTAAAAACATTCTGCACTTCGGTAAATAATGATTTTGATAATGAAGCTTCAAACTATGACAAACTGATTTTACAAACTTTACCTGAAACAATAAAATTTAAGGGTAATAGCCTATATACTAGGCTCATAAATATCTGTCATTATATTGCATTACTTTCTGACAGGAACGCTATTTTATTATATAAAAACATAAAAGGCTTATCAATAAATTAGAATAATAAAAAAGGAATCCTTAAATTTAGCCATCCTAACTATCAAATAACCATTCATTTAAACGTAAACACTATGAAAAAAACAGTACTATTAACACTATCGTTTGTTTTAATTGCGGCAAGTTCGGTGTATTTTTTTGCTAATTCTGGCAATTCCGACACCACCAATCCTTCAGAACCTACACTTGAAGAATTAAGAGCACAGCACCAATACCATTTAGACAACAGTCCATTTAAGGAAACGGTAGATTTATCAAGAGAAGAAAGAAAAGCATTGGGATTACCTCCTAATGGGTACAATGAACAAATGTGGGAACTTACTTTAGATCCACAAACTGGTCGCCCAATGCCTGAGCGTGTTGCGCAAGTACAAGTTGCATTGAGAAAAGAACGAGAAAAAAATAGAGGTGTTGGTGGAGATGTCAATAACCCTTGGGTAGAAAGAGGGCCAAGCTCTATAACCTTATCTTCAACCAATCATCCTGCTGGAGGAAGAACAAGAGGTATTATGTTTGATCCAAACGATGCCAACAACGAACGTGTGTTTGCTGGTGGTGTCTCTGGAGGACTTTGGGTCAATGACGATATTACAGATGTAAACTCATCATGGACATTAGTGCCTGGAATAGGAGCCAACATAGCTGTTAGAGTAATAATCTCTGATCCTAATGATAGCAATACATTTTATTTAGGCTCAGGAGAGTCTTACACATCTGGTCAAGCTATTGGAAATGGCATTTGGAAATCTACAGATGCAGGTGTAACATGGACCAACATATATGGTGGTTATACAGGTGTTACCGGAACTCAGCTTATAGATGGTATTTTTTACATCAATGATATTGTAGCAAGGGATGTTGGAGCAACAACAGAATTATATGCATCTATTGCAGGTGCTTACCACAGATATAGTCCTTCTGGTCAATGGCATGGTTTACAAGAACAAGGGCTTTATAAGTCAGTTGATAATGGTGCTAATTGGACAAAATTCATCATTAATGATGGTAGCGGAAACCCAAAAAACCCTAACGATATTGAGTTGGATATTAACAATAACATTTGGTTTACCACAACTTACAGTAGTTGGGGAAGTTCTAATGGTGGAGATATTTACAGATCTACAGATGGTCTTTCGTTTACGTTAGTGACTAATATTCCAGGAGCACGCAGAACAGAAATTGAGCCTTCTGCAACAAATGCCAACGAATTTTGGGTTGCTGCAAACGTCCCAGGAGCTACACAACAAGTAGATTTGTTTTATACAAATGATGCCTTTGCAACTGCTCCATCTATATTAAATGAGCCTAACGATGCTGATGGTGGAATTCCTGCGAGTGATTATACAAGAGGCCAAGCATGGTATGATTTGGAAATAGAAGCAGATGCCAGTGGAAATCTTTACGTTGGTGGTATAGATTTGTTTAGATCTACTGATAATGGAGCTACTTGGAATCAAATTTCGCAATGGTATAATTTTGGCGCAGGCGTATCACTTGTTCATGCAGACCAACAAGCCATAGTGTTTAGGCCTGGCAATGATAACCAAATGGTTTTTGGTACAGATGGTGGAGTTTACTACTCAAATGATATAAGTGTTGCAGACGCAAGTTTGACAGCCATTGAACATAGAAATAAAGATTATAGCACAATTCAGTTTTATTATGGCGCTATTGATGATGTAGATGGAGCAGATGGTGATGATATTATAGGTGGTGCTCAAGATAATGGAACTTCTGCAATTATTGACGCTACTCCTGGAGCCAATGTTTTTATTGACCTTTTTGGAGGAGACGGTTCCTATACGGAATTAAATAGAAGCCATAATTATGGGATACAGACCTATACTGGAAATAGACACAGATATTTTAATTATCCAACTAATACAATTGCTTATCAAATTGCATCAGGGTCAGGAGGTAACTTCATAAATGAAGCAGAACTGGATAGAAATTTAGATATTTTATATTCTAACGCAACGACAAGCACGCCAGTTTATCGTATTGAGCGCAACGCAACTTTTACAGGTGGTTCAGCAGGTATTACAAGAACATTTTTAACCAATGCACTGTTAAACGCAGAACCTTCTGCTTTTAAAGTATCTCCTTATACAGCAGCATCTACTAAATTACTGGTTGGTTTAGCCAATGGCAGATTGATTAGAATTGATAATGCAGATGGAGCCGTTGCACCTACATGGACCAATATAACTGGATCGTTTGTGGGAAGTATCTCTGATATTGAATTTGGTGCAACAGAGTTAGATATATTTGTAACCATTCATAACTATGGTGTTACTAGTGTTTGGGCCACTGATGATGGTGGAACAACTTGGAGATCTATTGAAGGAGATTTACCTGATATACCAGTGAAATGTATTTTGCAAAATCCTTTATACACAGACCAAGTTATCATTGGAACTGCATTAGGAGTTTGGGCTACTAATGATTATACTGCTGCAAGTCCAACATGGGTTCAAGCCTATAATGGAATGAGTGATGTTGCAGTACTTGATTTAGACCTTAGAACATCAGATAATGTTATTTTGGCATCAACTCATGGTAGAGGTATGTTTACAAGCCAGTTTACAGCCTTAGACAACTTAAGTGTAACAGAGAATAGCTTACGTGATAAAGGGATCACTATTTTCCCAACGGTTAATGATGGTAACTTTAATATAGTTGCGAAAAACAATATGGGAAATATTGATATGACCATTTACAGTGTTACAGGCAAACTAGTACATGATTCTAAATTTAACCTTTCCAATTCACGAAAAGAATTTAATTTAAACATAGATTCTGGTATTTATTTTGTAAATATTAAAGGAGAATCTGTTAGTGGAACTCAAAAAATAGTGATTAAATAAATTACTATTTCTGCTATAAATTAGGAAAGAGGCTTAAATGGCCTCTTTTTTATTTTATGTATTTCATCGAATAAATTTGCGTTTAATCGATTTGTTTTATACGTTTACTACTTAATAAACCCTAAATGATGTTATCATGAAAAAAAACCTACTAGCCGCAATTGTTGTTTTTTTCTTCACATTTATTGTGTTATTGGTAATGAGCGATATTAATAATACTAAGAATCCTGAAGTTCAAACTAACTACTACGCAATAGAAGATTAAGATTGCTTTTTTAAGATATCTGTAATTTGTTGGTTAATACTCTGCGTATCTAATCCAATACTTTTTTGTAGTTCTATAAGACTTCCATGTTGAATAAACTTATCTGGAATACCAATCATTGTAATATCATTTTTATAATCGTTATTTGCGGCAAATTCTACAATTGAGCTTCCAAATCCAGCTTTAATACAATTATCTTCAACGGTTAAAATGTATGTATAATCAATAAAAATTTGATGTAATAAAGACTCGTCCAATGGCTTAACAAATCGTAAGTCATAATGTGAAACATCTAAATCAGAAATAGCTTCTGTAACATTGTTTGCAATTGTGCCTATGCTTAAAACAGCAAGATGTTTTCCTTTTTTTAAACGAATGCCTTTGCCAATTTCAATTATTTCAAAAGGCTGTTCCCAATTTAGAGTAACACCTCTTCCTCTTGGATATCTAATGGCAATCGGGTGATGCAACCCTAATTGAGCAGTGTACATTATATTTCTCAGCTCAATTTCATTTCTTGGTGCAAAAATGATAAGGTTTGGAATACACCTTAAAAAAGCTAAGTCAAAAACGCCATGATGTGTTGCACCATCTTCTCCAACTAAACCAGCTCTATCCAAACAAAAAATTACAGGTAAATTTTGCAAAGCAACATCATGTATAACTTGGTCATAAGCGCGTTGTAAAAATGTAGAGTAAATATTGCAAAAGGGAATAAGCCCTTGTGTTGCCATTCCTGCAGCAAGTGTTACAGCATGCTGCTCGGCAATACCAACATCAAAAGCTCTATCTGGAAATGCATCCATCATATATTTTAATGAACATCCAGTTGGCATGGCTGGAGTAATACCAATAATATTTTTATTTTGTTTGGCAAGTTCAACCAATGTGTGTCCAAAAACATCTTGATATTTTGGAGGCTGCCTTAAAGAAGGTTTAGCATGTAATTCTCCTGTTTTTGCATCAAATTTTCCAGGAGCATGATAGGTTACCTGATTGTCTTCTGCTTGTTTTAGACCTTTTCCTTTTGTGGTGATAATATGTAAAAATTTAGGGCCTTCAACAGATTTTAAGCGCTCAAGTTCAGACATCACTTTAAAAATATCATGACCATCTATTGGGCCAGAATAATCAAAATTCAGAGCTTCAAAAATATTATCTTGTTTTTGTTTGCCAATTTTCACATTGGTTAAATATTGTTTTAAAGCACCTACGCTTGGATCTATGCCAATAGCATTATCATTTAAAATCACAAGAAGATTAGCGTTAGCAACTCCTGCATGATTTAACCCTTCAAATGCCATACCACTTGCAATAGAAGCATCTCCGATTACAGCAATATGGTGTCTATTTTCACCTTTTAGTTTGCTTGCTATTGCCATTCCTAAAGCAGCAGAAATTGAGGTTGATGAATGCCCAACGCCAAAGGTGTCATAAATGCTTTCATCTCGTTTTGGGAAACCACTTATACCACCAAACTGTCTATTGGTGTTAAAAATAGTTTTGCGCTCTGTTAGTATTTTATGGCCATAAGCTTGATGCCCAACGTCCCAAACAAGTAAATCTTCAGGAGTGTTAAATACGTAATGCAAAGCAATGGTCAGTTCAACAACACCAAGGCTTGCTCCTAAGTGACCTTCTTTGGTGGCAACAATATTAATAATGAATTTACGTAACTCTTGAGCAAGTTGAGGTAAGTCATCTTGGTTGAGTTGACGTAAATCTTTGGGAGATCTTATGGTGTCTAATAATTTGTGCATACGATTGCAAATGTACAAGATGAAATTGTATTTTTACGCTTATGGAGAATCCTTTTGATGATACTTATTTTATGAAAAAAGCACTTCAAGAAGCTGAAGCTGCTTTTGATAAAGGTGAAGTGCCTGTTGGAGCTGTGATAGTTGTTGAAAATAGAATTATTGCTAGAGCACATAATCTTACAGAAACTTTAAACGATGTAACTGCACATGCCGAAATGCAAGCCATTACTGCTGCCTCAAATTTTTTAGGAGGAAAATATCTTGTCAATTGTACATTATACGTCACTTTAGAACCTTGTCAAATGTGTGCTGGTGCTTTGTACTGGAGTCAAATAAGCAATATTGTTTATGCTGCAAGAGATGAGGAGCGAGGCTGTATCAATATGAAAACGAAGTTACACCCAAAAACTAAAATGGTTGGTGGCATGCTTTCCGATGAAGCTTCAAATTTAATGAAGCGTTTTTTTGTTGAGAAACGAAATTTAAACTAAGAGAATTATTTTTCGTGATTTCTCATTTTATCAATATTTTCTTTGGTGATCATATAGTCTTCTACTTTTTTGTCTTTCCATCTATAATAAGAAAATAAAGGGAATACTATAAAAAACAAGATGACAACACCAAAGCCAATGAGTTTTTGAGAATATTCTAAATCAAAAAAATAACCAGCTGTGATGCTACCTATAGAAACAAGAAAGAAAAACCAAATTAAATACTTCAAAACGAAATTGTTTTATGATGTAAAATTAATCAATTCTTTTCGATAGGCTGTTAATAGTTTTGATTTTGAAACAAAGCCAAAATATTTTTCATTTTTTAAAACAGGTAAATTCCAAGCACCAGAATCTTGAAATTTCTGCATCACTTTTCGCATTGAATCTTTTTCATAGTTAATAATATCAGGAGGATTACGCATAAAAGTTTCAACTGTCGTGGTTTCATATAATGTTTGGTCAAACATAACATCCCTAATACTGTCTAATAGTAATATGCCAACCAAATTTTCGTCATCATCAATCACAGGGAACAAGTTTCTATTAGATTTTGCAACACCTTGGTGAAGCATTTCCCCAAGGCTCATATCAGGATTTAGTTTAATAAAATTATGCTCAATTACCGAGTCTATTTTCATTACGGTTAATACACTTTGGTCTTTATTATGTGTTATTAAATCACCTCTTTCTGCAAGCTCTTTGGTATATATAGTATGTTGCATGTAATTTTTTGTAATCATATAAGAAATGGCAACTGTAATCATTAATGGTAAAAACAAAATATAGCCACCAGTTATTTCTGCAATCAAAAAGATAGCAGTTAAAGGTGCATGTATAACACCAGCTATTAAACCTGCCATACCTACTAAAGTAAAGTTAGGTTCAGAAACTTGGTGTCCAAGACCAATATTGTTAATAATTTTAGCAACAACATTTCCCAAGGCACTACCCATTACCATAGTTGGCACGATAACTCCACCTACACCACCTGCTGCAAAAGTAGTGGTCATGGCAATGGCTTTAAAAATGGTAAAACCAATTAACAGGATAATAACTATCCATATATTATTTAAATAATCGTCAAAAAGATTAGTTCCTATGGCATGAAGATAGTTGCCATCAAACAAATCTCTGGTAAAGCTTAAACCTTCACCATAAAGAGGAGGAATAAAATAGAGCATTGTACCTATGGCCAAACCACCTACAAGTAATTTTGAAAACCGACTTTTAAAAAGGTCGAAGAACTTATATACTGAAAAATAAATTTTTGTAAAATAAATAGAAGCAATGCCTGTACCAATACCTAAGATAATATAGAATATCGTGTCATGCAGCGTGAATTTATCAGTAAGGGTAAAATTAAATAACACTTCGTCGCCAAGAAAAAAATATGAAGTAAGCACAGACGATATTGAAGCAATAAGCAAAGGCAATAAAGAGGCAAAAGTTAAGTCTAAACTAAAAACTTCCACAGCAAAGACTATGGCAGCTATGGGAGATTTAAACATAGACGCAATAGCTCCTGAAGTTGCACAAGCAATTAATAAAGTTCTGGTTTTTTTATCTATATGTACAAGTCTACTAAGGTTAGAGCTTATTGCAGATCCAGAAGTTATTGCAGGTCCTAATAATCCTACCGAACCACCAAAACCAACAGTTATAGGAGCTAAAATTAAAGGATGGTAAATAAGTTTGTAAGACAATAGTCCTTTTTGCCTTAAAAGTGAATATAAAACCGATGGAACAGCTCTTTTTATGAACGAAGGCACTGAAGGCACCATTTCTTTTTTAAAGATATAATTTTTAATAAGATACACAATTAACAGCCCAATAATTGGTAAAATAAAGTATAACTGGTTTTGAGAAAAAATAATTCCTTTTTCTAATAAGGTTTGTATGGTGTAGGTTATATTTTTTAATGTTACTGCTGCAATACCAGCTAATAAACCTACAAATGCACTTAAAATATAAACAAAGTTTTTTTCAGAGATGTGTTTATATCTCCAAATCAAAAAACGCTTTACATATTCTTTTACCGACATTTAATAAATGTAATAAAAAAACCTGTCAGGAGTTTAAAGCATGACAGGTTTCGAAATTATTTTTCAAAAGAGTCATAAATCCAACTTCAAATTTAATTCCTTCAACTGCTCGTTGTCTATGGGAGCAGGTGCATCTATCATCACATCGCGTCCCGCATTGTTTTTAGGAAAGGCTATAA
>JAGQYS010000053.1 GCA_020435965.1 Flavobacteriaceae bacterium
ATAACTCATATAATTTTATCTATAGTTGTTATCCCTTTTGTACTAATAACTTATGTTAGAGCTATCACTCAAAATTTCGAAAAACATAAAAAAATTGCACGTATCACATTTCCACTTTGGCTATACGTTGCAGTATCTGGTGTTTTGGTTTACATAATGATTTCTCCATACTATTGAACCTTTCTAAAAAACATATCGTCCTATTATTAGTAATGCTACTTTTATTTAGTGCTACCGAAGCACAATGTGCTATGTGTCGCGCAGTACTAGAAAGCGAAGAAGGCCAAAGCACAGCGAAAGGGATTAATAATGGCATTGTTTATTTAATGGTCATTCCGTATATCTTAATAGGAGGTTTGGCTTACTTTATTTATCGTAAACTAAACCAGAAATAGCATTTTAACAATAAATTAAGTTTTATCATGTAACAAATGAAGACTTTTGCAGTCTAATTGTTGTCATACGATTTGGCAAAACACACTAACTATGTTAAAAATCAACCAATTACATAAATCCTATCCTATAGGAGATTCCAGTTTGCACGTACTTAAAGGTATAGACCTAGAAGTAGAAACTGGCGAAATGGTGGCTATTATGGGCTCCTCAGGTTCTGGAAAATCAACTTTATTAAATATTATTGGAATGCTTGATGAAGCAGATTCTGGTGATTATATCCTTGATGGTGTTCCAATTAAAAACCTTAACGAGAAAAAAGCCGCTATCTATAGAAATAAATTCTTAGGATTTATTTTTCAATCTTTTAACCTTATCAACTATAAAAATGCACTTGAAAATGTGGCATTACCTTTATATTATCAAGGTCTTAAACGTAAAGAACGACTTGAAAAAGGCAAATTTCACTTACAAAAAGTAGGTTTGCTCGATTGGGCTCACCATTTACCAAGTGAGTTGTCTGGTGGTCAAAAACAACGTATTGCCATTGCTAGGGCCTTAGCAGCTGACCCCAAATTATTATTAGCTGATGAGCCAACAGGAGCATTAGATACAAAAACCTCTTATGAGATTATGGAATTCCTTCAGCAATTAAATGATGAAGGAAAAACAATCTTAATTGTTACGCATGAAGAAGACATTGCCGAAATGTGCAAACGTGTAGTAAGATTACGTGATGGCGTTATTGAAGAAGATAAAAAAGTTAATCAAGTAAGAGCTTCGCAGTATGTTTGATATAGACCTTTGGCGCGAAATATTTCAGAGTATCAATAAAAACAGATTGCGATCTATGCTTTCTGGTTTTACTGTAGCCTTTGCCATTATGTTATTTACAATCTTATTTGGTATTGCCAATGGATTGTCAAATACATTTGCAGAAGCCTTTGGCGATGATGCTACAAACTCAATATTTATTCAATCAGGAACAACTACAACAGCTCACAAAGGAATGCAGGCTGGACGACGCATTCAGTTTGATAATGAAGACTTCAATTATATAAAAGACGACAATGGTAATAAGATTGAATTTATTACTGCTAGAATCTATAAAAATGTTACTGCAACTTTCAGAAATGAGCAAAATAGTTATAGTGTTCAAGCAGTGCATCCAGATCACATGTTTTTAGAAAAAACAATAATAAGAGAAGGACGCTATATCAATCAACGAGACCTTAATGAGCGCACTAAAGTAGTAGTGATTGGTCGTTTAGTTGAGGAAGATTTATTTTTAAAAACCACTGCATTAGGAAAATACATAAACTTAAGCGGCATTCAATATAAAGTTGTTGGGATATTTACAGATGAAGGAGGCGACAATCAAGAACGCCTCATTTATATGCCTGTTACAACAGCTCAACAAGTATATGGAAACAACGATTATATAGATCAAATTAATTTGACCTATAACCCAGAAATGAATTTTGATCAGGCTATTGCATTTAGTAATTCATTAACCAAGAAACTTAAAGAACGCTTTTCAGTAGCTGCAACCGACCAAAGAGCCATTAGAGTTAGAAATTTAGCTAGTGATAACAAAGCCGTTAATCAAATGACTACTGTATTGGGAGTTTTAGTTTTAATTATAGGAATGGGAACACTCATTGCTGGTATTGTAGGTATCAGTAATATCATGATTTTTATCGTTAAAGAACGTACCAAAGAAATCGGGATCAGAAAAGCTCTAGGAGCATCTCCAAAATCCATTGTCTCAATAATATTATTAGAGTCAGTCTTAATAACTGCAATTGCAGGCTATGTTGGTTTATTAATTGGAGTTGGAGCATTAGAATACTTTGGGCCAGGATTAAAAGAGTATTTTATTACCGATCCAAGCGTAAGTAGCTCACTTGTTGTTTCTGCTACAATTGTACTAATTCTTGCAGGAGGATTGGCAGGCTACTTACCAGCAAAAAAAGCATCGCAAATTAAACCTATTGTAGCACTAAGAAACGATTAATTATGATAAAATTTTTATTCGATATAGATACGTGGCAAGAGGTTTATGATAGCATGAGCAAAAATAAACTCCGAACCTTTATTACAATGATTGGTGTTTGGTGGGGAATTTTGTTGCTAATAGGACTTTTAGGCGCAGCTCGTGGTATGGAAAACTCATTCAATAAACTATTTGGCGATTTTGCTACCAATAGTGTGTTTATGTGGGCGCAAAGTACTAGTAAACCGTTTAAAGGGTTTCAAGAAGGAAAGAGAGTTCAGGTGACATTATCTGATGCTCAGAAAATTAGAGATAACGTTGAAGGAATTGAGTTTGTAGTGCCTAGAAACCAAAATGGAAGTCTAGTTGTGAGAAAGTTTTTGTCTGGAAACTTTACAGTGGCTGGTGATTATCCGTTGTTTGATAAGGTACAGAAGAAAAAAATGATGAATGGTCGCTTTATCAATCAAAACGATATTGATGATAATAAAAAGGTCGCTGTAATTTCAGATGATATTTATAAGCAATTATTTGAAAAAGATGAGCAAGCAGTTGGAGAATACATTGAAATTAATAGTATCAACTTTACAGTTATAGGCGTTTTTGAGCAGGGCAATATTGGTATGGGAGACCAAATACATATACCATTTACAACCTTCCAACAAATTTACAATCAAGGTGAACAAATAGGATTTATGATGATTACTGGGAAACCAGAGTACGATATTTTACAAATTGAAGAAGATGCCAAGTTACTCCTTAAAAATTTGCATAGAGTGCATCCTGAAGACAAACGTGCTTTTGGTAGTTTTAATCTAGGTGAGCAATTTGCAAGACTAACAGGCTTCTTAACAGGTATGCAATTTTTAACGTGGTTTGTAGGTATTGCAACACTCATTGCAGGTGTATTTGCCATTGGAAACATACTACTAATCACAGTAAAAGAACGCACCAAAGAAATTGGAGTAAGACGAGCTTTAGGAGCTACACCATTTGAAATAAAAAGACAAATCGTTGTAGAAGCTGTGTTTTTAACTCTAGTAGCAGGACTTATGGGAATCATAAGTGGTGGATGGATACTAATATGGCTAGATTCCGCATTTGGGCAAGGCGAAGATGCCACTTTAATCAACGCCTCAGTATCAATAGGCATTGTATTTTTAGCCTTATTGATTTTAGTAACATTAGGTACACTTATAGGATTAATCCCAGCGTTTAAAGCAACAAGTGTTAAACCCATAGAAGCATTAAGAGAAGAATAAAAAAACCAACAATTATATAAAGTAAGAAATGAAAAAACCAGTAAAAATTATTTTAGGAATAGTATTATTAATCCTGTTAGTTTGGGTATTAGCATACTTTAAAAAAGCAAACTCAGCAACGGTTGAGGACTTTAAAGTTGAAGAACCCTTTTACACATCTATCATGACAAAAGCCGTTGCAACTGGCAAATTAAATCCTGAGGAAGAAATTGAATTGAAACCTCAAGTGTCTGGAATAGTAGATCAAATCATGGTTGAAGAAGGAGATATTGTTAAAAAAGGAGATCTAATTGCCAAAATTAGAGTTGTGCCAAACGAGCAAAGTTTAGTTAGTGCCAATAGTAGAATAAATACAGCAAGATTAAATTTTGACAACGCCAACACACTATATAAAAGAAATAAAGTACTTTTTGAAAAAGGAGTCATTTCAAAACAAGATTTTGAAAACAGCGAGTTGTCCATGAACCAAGCTAAAGAATCTTTAGCACAAGCTCAAAATGACTATCAAATCATTAAAAAAGGGTCTTTGTCAAGTGGTTCTGGTGCAAACACTAATATTGTAGCTCAAATTCCAGGAACAATATTATCTATTCCTGTTAGAGAAGGAGATCAAGTAATTGAAAGTAACAACTTCAATGCTGGTACAAGCATTGCAACCGTTGCAGATATGAGCAAAATGATTTTTGAAGGTCAAGTAGACGAAGCTGAAGTAGGTAAACTTAAAGAAGGCATAGATATTAAAGTCGTTCTTGGCGCTATCAACGAAAAAGAGTTTCCAGCAAAATTAACTTTTGTTGCGCCAAAAGGTGTAGAAGTAAATGGAGCAGTTCAGTTTACAATTAAAGCAGATGTAACCGTTGAACAGTCAACAAATATCAGGGCTGGTTATAGTGCCAATGCAGAAATTGAACTTGAAAGCAAAGAAAACACATTCTGTATCAAAGAATCGTTATTACAATTTAACAGAATCACAGAAAAACCGTTTGTTGAAATACAAAAAGAAGATGGTACTTTTGAGAAAGTAGATGTTGAACTTGGATTGTCTGATGGTATCAATGTTGAAATTTTAGAAGGTGTTAAAGAAGGTGATAAAATTAAGGTTTGGAACAAAGCGTCAAATGAAAACAATGATGAAGATAATGGTGGTAGAAGAAGAAATAATTAATAAAAGCAATATGAAGTTTAAAATAACAGCGATTGCCTTATTAATTAGCATCGCAGGATTTTCTCAGAATAAAATTTGGACGCTTCAAGAGTGTATAGATCATGCTTACGAAAACAATATTACCATTAAACAAGGTCAAAATAGCTTGTTGATAAATGAACAAGATATTGAAGCTGCGAAAGGTAATTTGTTGCCTTCATTAAGAGGTAGCGCTTCTCAAAATCTCAGTTTAGGAAGCATTGAGTTGTTTCCAGGTTCCTTTGCCAACCGTACATTTCATTCTACAAACGTAGGTCTTAGTGTATCACAAAATGTATATAGTGGCAATAGAAATAAATTGCTATTAGAACAATCAAAATTAAATTACGAGCGTAATTTATTAAATCAAGATAAAATTAAAGATGATATAGGATTGTTTGTGGTAAATTCTTACTTAAACATTTTATTTGCTGCTGAAAATTTAGAAACAGCAAAGTCACAATATGAATTCTCACAAAAGCAATTACAACAAGTAAAAGAATTGGTCGATGCTGGTGTACAACCACAAGCTAATGTTTATGATGCAGAAGCTACTTTAGCAAATGATGAACAAAGCGTAACCATTGCTGAAAACAATTATGAGCTCGCATTATTGTCCTTAGCACAATTATTACAATTGCCTTTGGAAGGATTTCAAGTTCAGATTGTTAATGTTGGCACACCATCACAATCTATAATGTATAGTGATGTACAACCTGTGCTTGATCAAGCATTTGAAAATAGAAGCGAGATTAAAATAGCAGAAACTGATATTGAAAATGCAAAGCTAAATACTGAGATTGCTAAAACTGGATACTTGCCAACAGTAACATTTGGTTATGGCTTTAATTCAGGGGCAAACTTTTCAAATCTTTCAAGTTCAAACTCATTTTTTCAACAAATAAATGACAACAAGGGACACAGTTTTAATTTAAGTGTAGGCATTCCAATATTTTCTCGTTTCCAAAACAAAACAGCTGTTGCCAAGTCAAAAATTCAAGAAGAAAATACAGCACTTAGTTTAGAGCAAGCCAAATTAGATTTGGAATCTACAATTCAACGTGCTTACACAGATGCACAAGCAGCTTTAAAAACGTACGTCGCTGCCCAAAAATCATTAACATCACAGCAATTGGCATTTGACAATGCACAAGAACGTTATAATATTGGAGCGATGAATGCTTTTGACCTTGAACAAACACGAATCAGATTGATAAATGCCGAAGCCAGTTTAATCAATGCAAAATATGATTTTGTATTTAAGACAAAAGTTTTAGACTTTTACACAGGTAAACCAATAACCTTAGACTAAGCTTGGCATATATTCTAAACATAGAAACCTCTACAACAAACTGTTCAGTCTCTCTTTCTTTTGAAGGAGAGACTTTGGTTTTAAAAGAGGATTATGATAACAATTATTCACATGCCGAAAGACTACATGTGTATATTGATGAGGTTTTAAAACAAGCCAAAATAAAACCTTCTCAGTTAGATGCTATTGCAGTTAGCAAAGGCCCAGGTTCGTATACTGGATTGCGAATAGGTGTTTCGGCAGCCAAAGGTTTATGTTTCGCTTTAGGTAAGCCACTAATTGCAATATCTACTTTGGAAGCTTTAGCACATCAAGTTAAAACAGATGAAGGTATTATCATTCCAATGCTAGATGCAAGACGTTTAGAAGTCTATTCAGCTGTTTTTGACAGTAGTTATATTAGACTTAGAGAAACACAAGCACAGGTGCTTAATGAAGATTCATTTAAAGCTTTTTTAGACGAAGGGAAAGTCACTTTTATTGGAAATGGCGTTGCAAAAACAAAAGAGCTTATCATTCATAATAATGCGGTTTTTATTGATGGTAAATTACCTTCAGCAGATCAAATGAGCCAATTGGCTTACAACAAGTACAAAAAAAACGACATCGAAGATGTCGCTTATTTTGAACCTTATTATTTAAAAGATTTTATTGCATTAAAATCGAAGGCTTAACCTTTCTTTTGTATTTCAACTTGATGTGGATAAGGAATTTCTATTCCAGCAGCATCAAGTGCCTCTTTAGTATTTTCGGTCACTTCAAAATAAACAGCCCAATAATCTTCAGCATTGCACCAAGGTCTTACAGCAAAATTCACCGAACTATCAGCTAAAGCAGAAACATTAACCGTTGGAGCAGGTTCTTTTAAAACTTTTGGATGAGATGCTATGACATTCATCAAAACTTCTTTGGTTTTTTTAATGTCTGAATCATAACCTACACCAAAGGTTAAGTCAACTCGACGTGTGCCTTCAGTAGTGTAATTGATAATGTTTCCATTTGAAAGTGCTGCATTTGGAATAATAATCTCTCTATTAGATAAGCCAGTAAGTTTTGTAGTGAAAATTTCAATTTGTTTAACAACACCTGTTTCACCTTGGGCTTCAATAAGGTCACCAACTTTAAAAGGTTTAAAAAGCATGATCAATACGCCTCCAGCAAAATTTGCCAAAGACCCTTGTAATGCTAGTCCAACTGCTAAACCAGCTGCAGCTAAAATGGCGGCAAATGATGTGGTTTCTACGCCTACAGTTCCTAAAACAACAATAATCAAGACTATTTTTAAAGCCCAGTTAATAAGATTGATCAAAAACTTTTTGAGACTTACATCATAATCACCCCTTTCTAAAGTTTTTTTGATTCCTTTTATAAGCATTTTTATCACCCAAAGGCCAACAATCCATATAATGATAGCTCCAATTACTTTTGGGCCAAAATTTATAATCAGTTCGTAACCTTTGTCAATCCATTTTTGTAAATCCATATTTTTAATTTTTTTACAAGTTACTATTTATCATAAATTCAGCCAAAACACAGCTCTTCTTTATGAAATAGCTTCATTGATTAAATTTATACAATGAGTAGTAATCAAGCTAAAACCAAAAATAACAATGCAATTAATGCAGGGACAGCTTGTATATAAAATAGTTTTACTTTTTTTGTGGAATAGGCACCATAAACTCCTGCAATGATGATGCAAACCAAAATATAAATCAGGAACTTACTTTCGTTTATTAATAAACCAAATAATAGGCCTGCAGCCAAAAAGCCATTGTATAACCCTTGGTTGGCGGCAAGGACTTTGGTGTCTTCAGCAAACGATTTAGACTTTAGACCGAATGCCTTGATGCCTTTTGGGGTAGTCCATAAAAACATTTCTAGAACTAAAAAATAAAAGTGTTCAAATGCAACGATACTGATGAGAATGATTTGTAGTGTTTTCATGTTTATTTCTTTATAAATTTTAAAGCTTCGGTTGTGTTCTTTACTGGAAGCTGACAGGTTTGATCAACACAAACAAATATCAAAGTTTCATTAACGATGTATCTGTTTTCTAAAAGTGGAATTGTAGTTTGGTTTTTGCTCGCTGCAATGATCTTATTTGGCAAATAGACTTTGTTCAGCTCCAATATTTTTTCTGGAGAATCTTCTCCTGCAATTGCAATTTCATAAAAAGGATTGGTGTAATTGAGCATTAAATCTAACCAATTTGAAAATCCAGAAGGATAGGCATTGATTTCTGGACTTACATTATTGAGCATGGTGGTTGCGGTATTTAAAAAATGGTCGTTATTGAAATAATGTGACAACTTAAATAAGTTTTTTGCCATAATAGAATTGCTGGCAGGAACTACATTGTCTCTATATTCAATACTTCGGCTTACCAAAGGAGCATCATCACTGGACGTAAAGAAGAAGAGCTTGCTGTTGTCATCAAAAAAACGATCAAAAGTATAATTGGCTAAATCACGTGCAGTAAGCAACCATTTGTCATTTGAAGTCTGTTCGTACAAGGCTAAAAACGCTTCAATAGTTGTGGCATAATCTTCAAGATAGCCATTAATTGTACTTTTACCATTTTTGTAGTTATGATGCAATCCACCATCGTTTTTAAGTTGGTGTGATATTAAAAATTCGGCAGTTTTAATGGCTGTGTCTAAATAAGTTTTGTTATCCAATACACGATATGCATCTACATATCCTTTTATCATCAATGCATTCCATGAAGTTAATGTTTTATCGTCTAGACGTGGTTTGTGCCGCTTGTTCCTGGTGTCCAAAAGTATGGTTTTCCATTCATTTCTCTTTTTTTGGAAGGTTTCTTTTGAAAGTTTATGCTTGTCTAAAAAAGATTGATCGTCAGCGTTGCAAATCAAAACATAGTTTTTATGTTCCCAATGGCCATAATTATTGACGTTGTAATAGTCAGAAAACAATTCAAAGTCACTTCCTAAAATTGTTTTTAATTCATCTTTTTGCCAAACATAATAAGCGCCTTCTTCAAGCTTACCTTCTCTATTATAACTATCAGCATCTAGAGAGGAATAAAAATTATTATGAATTCCTGTAAGTTCTCTTTCAACGAAAGTCAGGGTTTCTTCAATCACATTTTTATAGAGTTCATTTTTTGTAATAGCATATGCATCAGCGTATAAGCTAACAAGTTGAGCATTGTCGTACAGCATTTTTTCAAAATGAGGAACAT
>JAGQYS010000054.1 GCA_020435965.1 Flavobacteriaceae bacterium
AAAAACAAAAAAACAATATAAAATAATTTGCATTTGATTATACTTTTAAAGTGGACGGTAAAATAGTTAACTAAATTCTACTATTTTATAAATATAATAATTATTACTTTTGCTGTTCTAATAATTAATTGTACATGAAAACAATCCAGTTTAGAGAAGCCGTTTGTGAAGCCATGAGTGAAGAAATGCAAATGCGCAGAGATGAAAGCATTTACTTAATGGGAGAAGAAGTTGCCGAATACAATGGTGCTTATAAGGCTTCAAAAGGTATGTTAGATGAATTTGGTCCAAAACGTGTTATCGATACACCAATTGCTGAGCTAGGTTTTGCTGGTATTGCAGTAGGTTCAACTATGACTGGTAACAGACCAATAGTTGAGTTCATGACCTTTAACTTTGCACTTGTTGGTATCGATCAAATTATCAATAATGCTGCTAAAATCAGACAAATGTCTGGAGGGCAATTTAAATGTCCAATTGTATTTAGAGGTCCAACAGCTTCTGCTGGACAGCTTGCTGCAACGCACTCTCAAGCTTTTGAAAGTTGGTATGCTAATACTCCTGGATTGAAAGTGATTGTACCTTCAAACCCTTATGATGCTAAAGGCTTACTTAAAGCTGCTATACGTGATGACGATCCTGTAATCTTTATGGAAAGCGAGCAAATGTATGGCGATAAAGGTGAGGTGCCAGAAGGTGAGTATGTTTTGCCAATAGGTGTTGCCGATGTAAAACGTGAAGGTACAGATGTAACAATCGTATCATTTGGAAAAATCATTAAAGAAGCATACAAAGCTGCCGAAGATTTAGAAAAAGAAGGCATTTCCTGTGAAATTATCGACTTAAGAACGGTTCGTCCAATGGATCATGACACGATTCTTAATTCGGTTAAAAAAACAAACAGATTGGTTATTTTAGAAGAAGCTTGGCCTTTTGGTAACGTGGCAACAGAAATCACTTACCAAGTGCAGTTTCAAGCTTTTGATTATTTAGATGCGCCAATTATAAAGATAAATACAGCTGATACTCCAGCACCTTATTCTCCAGTTTTATTAGAAGAATGGTTGCCAAATAGTAACGATGTTGTTAAGGCTGTAAAAAAGGTCATGTACAAATAACCAAATAAAAAGTTTACATTTACGTTATATAAACTTCATCAACTATTGATGAAGTTTTTTTATTAATATGAGATATAGATTACTTTTCCTCTTTTTATTTTTGGGTATTTTTCTTGTCAAAGCGCAAACCAAAGTTGGTGGTTATGTGTTTGATGCAAATAATGAGCCAGTTGCATTTGCTAATGTGATTTTTAAAAGCTCTTCTGAAGGAACCATTACAGATGAAAATGGTCGCTTTTATTTAGAATCTGACCAAATTTGGGAAGCCATTATTATTTCTTTTATTGGCTATGAAACCATTGAACTCCCTTTAGAAAAAAGAGTAAATCTCGATTTAAAACTCATTCTTAATGAAACAGCAGCGCAATTGAACGAAGTTGTTTTGATCGCAGGGAAACAATCTAAAAAAAATAATCCAGCCATTGATATTCTCAGAAAAATTTGGGCCAATAAACGTGTAAACGGTTTAAAACGCTTCAAACAATACGAGTATGATAAATACGAAAAAGTAGAATTTGATATCAATACCATAGACAGTGCTTTAATAAAAAGCAAACTATTTAGAGGCATGGAGTTTGTTTTTAATCAAGTAGATACCTCAAGAGTTACAGGGAAAACCTACTTACCAATGTTTATTAACGAAGCGGCATCAAGAGTTTATGGAGATAACACCATCAATAAAGAAAAAGAAGTACTAAAAGGAAATAAAAATTCTGGTTTTAATGATAATCAAGTTATCATCGATTTTGTTGGTGATTTATATTCAGATTATAATGTGTATGATAACTACTTAAAGTTTTTTGATAAAAGTTTTGTAAGCCCACTATCCAGAACAGGAATACAGACTTATAATTACGTATTGTCTGATAGTGCTTTTATAGACAATAAGTGGTGTTACAATATTATTTACTATCCAAGACGCAAAAACGAACTCACTTTTAAGGGTGATTTTTGGGTTGCAGACACCACTTTTGCTATCAAGGAAATTAATTTGCAAGCTTCAAAAAGTGCTAACATCAATTGGGTAAAAGAAATTTATATCGAGCAAGAATTTGAAGTGCTTAACGATTCGTTATTTCTTGTAAAGCGTGACTATATGATGTCTGACTTTGCGTTTAGTAAAAAAGAAAAATCTCGAGGTGTTTATGGTAAACGTACCACACTTTATAACAACTACCAGTTTGATGTTCCGAAGGAGAAAAAGTTTTATGACGAAGAGGTTTACGATTATGACCAAGATGTTTATGATAGAGACGACAGTTTTTGGGATGCAAACCGTATGGAAAAATTAAATAAAGACGAAGTAGGTGTTTACAAAATGCTTGACACCTTAAAAACCGTAACAAAGTTTAAACGCTTATACAATTTAGGAAGTATCTTGTCTTCTGGTTATATTGAGTTTAACAAGTTACCATTAGATTATGGCCCAATTTTTTCAACCTTTGGGTTTAATGAAGTAGAAGGTTTAAGGCTGAGAACAGGAGGAAGAACCTATTTTGGGAGAAATGATCTTTGGCGATTGGAAGGCTTTTTAGCTTATGGCTTTAGAGACGATAAATTTAAATATGGCATTTCAGGAAAATGGCTGTTAGATAAGAAAAACCGACTCATTATTTCTGGTGGCAATAGGCGAGATGTAGAGCAGATAGGCGCAAGTTTAACCAACTCTACAGATGTGTTGGGACGAAGTTTGGCATCGTCGTCTGTCATAGGTACAGGAACAAACGATAAGCTGACCAACATTAGTTTGTCCACATTAGCTATCGAAATGGAGCCTGTTAAAAATTTAGTGTTTCGTTTGAGCGGCAGCTATCGAACCCTGGAATCGGCTTCAGAAACTTTTAGTTTGGATTACTATACAGATGCATCGCAAACCACGACCGAATCTGAAATCAAACAATATGAAACAGCATTTTCACTGTCCTATTTTCCAAAACGAAAGATGACAGGGTTTGGTGTAGAAAGACACAATGCCAATGATGGTTTTGCAAGTTTCTTTGCACAGGTAACACGAGGAGATAAAGGATTTTTAAACAGCGATTTTGATTATACCAAAGTACAGTTTTCATACATACAGCCATGGGCTCTAGGTGGCTTTGGTCGTTTGACCACAACACTCGAAGCGGGAAAAACTTTTGGTGAGGTGCCTCTTGGGCTATTGAGCGTAGTGCCTGGTAATCAATCGTATTTTTCTATTTACAATACCTTTTCACAGCTCGATTTTTATGAGTTTGTGACCGACACCTATTCCTCGTTGCATATAGAACACAACTTTAATGGACGCTTTTTCTCAAGAATTCCGTTTTTAAGAAAGTTCAATCTACGCGAGATTATTGGCATTAGAGGAGTTTGGGGAGATATTTCACAAGGCAATAAAGATTTGAACGCTTCTGGGTTAACATATGTATCTCCAAACGATAAAATATATTACGAATACAGTGTTGGTGTTGGTAATATTTTTAAGGTTTTCCGAATCGATTTTAACTTTAGAGGCAATTATCTTAATGTTCCAGAAGCACGTAAGTTTGGTGTGACTGGTAGTTTTGGGTTTAATTTTTAAGTGGTTTAGTTAAGATTAGCAATTAATTATACAAGGTGTTGTAATACGTTTTTATTTTTTTCGCTTTCTATTTTTTATTGTCACTATCGAATGCCCACTTGCTTGATACCAATTATAATAACCTCTTGGAAGTCGTTTGAACAATTCAGAGAATTTTTGTTTTAAATCGATGTGTTTGTAAACAATTGTAATCAGATTCTGTGCTTTAAAACGTAATTCATTTTTTTCTTTATTATTCTCTTTTAAAGGATAGATTTCTTCAAATCCATATTCTCTTTCAATGTTAGTTGATTTGATTTTAAAGAAAACGCCTCCACTATCAAGAAATCCGTATTTACTGCATTCTACGTCTTCGCTACACTTTTTTATAGTTTCAATTTCATTTTCTTTGAGTTCGGTCATTAGTTCTTTTACAACTTTTTCGTCTATTGGGTTTTTATCGACAATTTCTTTATCTTTTATATTCCAAATATTTCTCCAAGTTCGATTTAACCATCCTGTTCTCCATTTTCCTTTTGTGATTTCTGTAATTACATTTCCAGCATATTTTCCATTTTCGTATTCGATTAATTCAACTTTTTGAGGTTGATTAATAACTGAAATCTCATACGTTCTTTTTTTATTCTCTTGAGCAAATAATAAAGAGATGTTTACTAATAAAAAGAATAATATGTAAATGGTTTTTTTCATTTTGCTGTTATTTCAGGCGAATTTAAAGTCAGTTTATTCTATTAAAAAATCAAAATGAGTGAAATGGTCCTTTCGATTAGGCAAGAGTGCTGTCATATGTGTGGCAGCTTAACGTATATGAATCCGTTTCAATGATTTATTTACAACGTTAAACGAAGTTCGACTATTTTTTCGATAAAGACAAGTCTAAAATATTGCCCAAACCTAAACACTTCTGTATCTTTGCACCCCAAAATAAATTTAGAAAATGACAAAAGCAGGTAAGCTAACTTTTGATGTATTGATAGAAATTCCAAAAGGCAGTAGAAATAAATACGAATACGATTTTGAGTTAAAGAAAATCCGTTTCGACCGATTATTGTTTTCATCGATGATGTATCCAGCCGATTATGGTTTCATTCCAGAAACCTTGGCACTTGATGGCGACCCATTAGATGTCTTGGTTTTAGGTACTGAACCAACATTTCCAATGTGTGTTGTAGAGGTAAAGCCAATTGGTGTGTTTCATATGGCTGATGAAAAAGGGAATGACGAAAAAGTCATTTGTGTGCCAGTTTCGGACCCAATCTGGAATAGTTTGAATGATCTATCAGATGTGAATCCGCATCAAGTAAAGGAAATAGAGCACTTTTTCCAGGTCTATAAAGATTTAGAAAAGAAAAAGGTTGATGTTGGCGGTTGGGGAGATGCTAAAGAAGCTTATGATATTCTCAACAAATGTCTGGCTCGTTACGAAAATAGCGAACACAAAACCAACGGGAACTTCACGATTTAAAGAGAAAACCGACACGATAATCCAAACCCTTCTATAATAAAGTAGAAGGGTTTTTTTAATTCTTGTAGATTTTACTACTTTTGCCTTCGTTAAAAACTAATCTAACTAAAAATACAATATGGAATCACTAATGATTTATATGCCAATTGCAATGGCTCTTTTAGGACTGGCTTACATGCTTGTAAAAAAGTCTTGGGTAATGAAACAAGATGCAGGAGATGGTAAAATGAAAGAAATTTCAGATTACATCTACGAGGGTGCTTTGGCATTCTTAAATGCAGAGTACAGACTGTTAGCTGTTTTTGTGCTTATAGTAAGTATTGCTTTAACAGCAGTTTCTTTTATAGTGCCAACAACACACTGGCTAATTGTAATTGCTTTTATTTTTGGTGCTGTTTTTTCTGCTTTTGCAGGAAACATTGGAATGAAAATAGCAACCAAAACAAATGTAAGAACTACGCAAGCGGCTCGTACAAGCTTGCCTAATGCACTAAAAATATCTTTTGGTGGTGGTACAGTAATGGGACTTGGAGTTGCTGGTTTAGCAGTTTTAGGGTTAACAACGTTTTTTATTATTTTCTTTCACGTGTTTATGGGAGGTGTTTGGACAAACACTATGGATATGACCATCGTGTTAGAAACCTTGGCTGGTTTTTCTTTAGGAGCTGAATCAATTGCTTTATTTGCTCGTGTTGGTGGAGGTATTTATACCAAAGCAGCCGATGTTGGAGCTGATTTAGTAGGAAAAGTGGAGGCTGGTATTCCAGAAGATGATCCTCGTAATCCTGCTACAATTGCAGATAACGTTGGTGACAATGTTGGTGATGTTGCAGGTATGGGAGCCGATTTATTTGGGTCTTACGTTGCAACAGTATTAGCAGCAATGGTTCTAGGTAACTATGTGATTAAAGATATGGGAGGAAATATTGGTGAAGCCTTTGGAGGTATTGGACCAATTTTATTACCAATGGCAATTGCTGGAGCAGGAATTATTATTTCTGTGATTGGCACAATGCTAGTAAAAATTAAAAGTAACGACGCTAAAGAAGCGCAAGTTATGGGAGCTTTAAATCTTGGTAACTGGGTGTCTATAGCTTTAGTTGCTGTGTCATGTTTTGCTTTGGTAACTTGGATGTTGCCACAAACCATGCAAATGAATTTCTTTGGAGAAGGTTTACAAGAGATCTCTTCTATGCGTGTGTTTTATGCTACGTTAGTTGGTTTATTTGTAGGCGCAGTTATTTCTTCAGTAACTGAATATTATACAGGATTAGGTAAAAGCCCAATCTTAAAAATTGTTCAACAATCAAGCACAGGAGCAGGAACAAATATTATTGCTGGTTTAGCAACAGGGATGATTTCTACATTCCCATCAGTATTATTATTTGCTGGTGCTATTTGGGCATCTTATGCATTTGCAGGATTTTATGGCGTTGCTTTAGCAGCTTCTGCAATGATGGCGACGACTGCTATGCAATTAGCTATCGATGCTTTCGGACCAATTTCTGATAACGCAGGAGGAATTGCTGAAATGAGCGAACAAGAGCCAATCGTAAGAGAGCGTACAGATATATTAGATTCAGTAGGTAATACAACTGCGGCAACTGGTAAAGGGTTTGCTATCGCTTCTGCAGCATTAACTTCGTTAGCATTATTTGCAGCTTATGTAACGTTTACAGGAATTGACGGAATTAACATTTTTAAAGCGCCAGTTTTAGCGATGTTATTTGTTGGTGGAATGGTGCCAGTAGTATTCTCTGCATTAGCAATGAATGCGGTTGGTAAGGCAGCTATGCAAATGGTAAATGAAGTCCGTCGTCAGTTTAGAGAAATTCCTGGGATTATGGAAGGAACAGGAAAACCACAATACGACAAGTGTGTGGCTATTTCTACAAAAGCATCTTTAAAAGAAATGATGCTTCCAGGTGTATTGACAATTGGTTTCCCATTAGCAATTGCATTTGTTCCAATGATTTTCGGGATGAATCCTCTTGCTATTGCTGAAATGCTAGGTGGTTATATGGCTGGTGTTACGGTTAGTGGAGTGCTTTGGGCAATCTTCCAAAACAATGCTGGAGGTGCTTGGGACAACGCTAAAAAATCATTTGAGGCAGGTGTCATGATTAATGGTGAAATGACCTATAAAGGTTCTGATGCTCACAAAGCTGCGGTAACGGGTGATACGGTTGGTGACCCATTTAAAGATACGTCTGGCCCATCAATGAACATCTTAATCAAATTGACCTGTTTAATTGGGTTGGTGATTGCTCCAATTTTAGGAGGTCATACAGTTGAAACAGCTGTAGCACACTCTCAAGAGATTCGTAAAGAATATAAAGTTGAAATGCAATCGGTTGAAGCAGATAATGCTAAAGCAGTGATAACAACATCTTATACAGAAGATGGTAAAACCATTACTGAAGAGCAAGTTGTTGAAGGCACTTTAGAAGAAGTGAAAGCTAAAATCACCGAATTAAAAAACAAAGAAAACAATTAAGTTTTCTCAACAGATAAAAATAAAAAACCACATCGATTGATGTGGTTTTTTTATGCTTTATAATTTTAGATTTAAAACAATCCGTTGAGGTCTGCATCAATCTTATTGATGATGCTTCCTAAATCTTCTGGATTGGCCACAAAATCGAGGTTATCGACATCAATAATAAGCAAGTTGCCTTTATCATATTTGGTTATCCAAGCCTCATAACGTTCGTTCAATCGGCTCAAATAATCAATACTTATGGAGTTTTCATAATCGCGTCCACGTTTATGAATTTGCGACACCAAGTTTGGAATAGAACTACGTAGATAAATCAACAAATCTGGTCCTTCAACAAAGGATTCCATCAAATCAAAAAGCGAACGGTAATTTTCGTAATCGCGATTGGTCATCAAGCCCATAGCATGTAGGTTTGGTGCAAAAATATGCGCATCTTCATAAATGGTTCTGTCTTGAATGATGTCTTTGCCACTCTCACGAATTTGAGCCACTTGACGGAACCTACTGTTTAAAAAATAGACTTGTAAATTAAAACTCCAGCGTTCCATTTGATTGTAAAAATCATCGAGATACGGATTGTCAACAACATCCTCAAGTTGAGGTTCCCATTTGTAATGTTTAGCGAGTAATTTTGTGAGTGTTGTTTTACCAGCACCTATATTTCCTGCAACTGCAACATGCATATTTAATTGATTTTTAGTTGGTATTTATGGAGTTTTTCAAAGTCGTAAATATACAAGGTTTCATTGGTCAATAAAAACTGATTTATTAACAATTTTGGAAGATTGATAGGTGTGAAGTCTTCCTTATTCTTGTGTTTAAAGTATAAGCTGTTACCTTTTTTTAATATAAGATGTCCATTACTTTTAGATAGTTGCGTAAAGCCTGTGTTTTCAATTTTAGAAATCATACTTCCAAAATAGTTATATTGATACAAATACTTTTCGGTTAGTAGCCAGCAATAATTATAATCACTTTCTAAATCTAGCACTAGTGATTGCACAGGAATCGCTGCGAATCGTGTTTTATTTGTTTTATAATCATACAGTTCTAAGTTTTGAAAATCGGCATTAAATACCCAAAGCGTATTGTCAAACCCTGTAGATACATGGCTCACATTTTTATAAGGCTGGATAGTCTTGAAATCGATTTTGAAAATTTCTGCTAATCTATTATCTAAAATAACAACCAAATTAAAATCCTGATAAAATAGATTGATTTTTAAAGGATTGAAGGTGTTGGCTGTCGTAATCTCTCCTAATTGATAATTGCTGTAGTTTATGGATGTGCCATCTTTTTTTTGTTTGTAAATGGTATTGTCCTGAATGTAATAAAGCGTTTCAAAATTATCGATATCAATGACGCGATCTACTTTTAAATCAGATGAATTCAAAAGCACAGCATTTACAGATTCCTGACCATAGATGGCTGTTGAAATGAAAAAACAGATGTAAATGATATATCGCATAAGGATTTGAAAAGTACAAAAATCAAACCACATTTAGCATATTAATTTGTACCCAAAACCGCTAAGGTTTAAAATTGGAATGGAATTCATGTTATCGCTTTTTTAGGACTTAATAAACAACGCTATTTTAAGAGAAGTTTAACTTTTTCGGTTTTAACTAAAGTCACTTTTTTAAGTCTAATTTGTATTT
>JAGQYS010000055.1:0-3353 GCA_020435965.1 Flavobacteriaceae bacterium
AAAAAAAAAAAAAAAGGAAGCCAATTGGCTTCCTTTTTTTAATGTTTTAGAATATCCTTTATAAAAATAAAGTAAATCCAATTAATGCCTGAAAAGCACTATCAGCTTTCATATCATCTAAAGTCAAATTATAACGTAGAGTAGGCTCTATTGCTACATTATCGGCAACATGTATTGCATATCCAGCTTGAGCTCCAACCCAACTTGCATTGTAATCACCTGCTGAAACACCTGTAAAATCTATACCTACAGGAATATTACCTCCAACATAGTACTTAGCTCCAACTTTATAGGTAAAAGATCCATCAGAATCATCACCAAAATCGGAATACCCTAAGCCAGCTTTGATAGCTAAATTTTCTTTAACAAAATAGCCACCTTCTGCTCCAGCAGACCACATAGTATAGCCATCTTGTGAAGCCAATGAAAATGCAGTACTTCCAGTTGTCCATGAACCAGTATTCACTTCAATAACCCAAGTCCCTTCTGACTTTGCGCTACTGTTTTCATCTTGCGCATTTACATTAAATATGAATAATGTAACTGCTACTAATAAAATCAATTTTTTCATAATTTGTAAATTTAGTTTTATGATTAATTAAGTCAAATAAAGTGATTTTATCAACAATCTCAAAAAAAAATGTTGAAAACTTTATAAATATACGTATAATTACGTAGTTTTTAAGCGTGCTACTTTACGTACAAATTGTTAGTAACTGCATATTGGATATGAATTGGGATCAAGCCATACAAGACTTTTCAACCTATCTAAAGCTAGAAAGAGGTTTATCTAAAAACTCCATTTCCAGCTATGTGCTTGATATAAAGAAACTTAAAAATTATTTATTTGAACATGGTATTAATTCTTCTCCTGTAAATATAAAGACCAATGCTGTTCAGGAGTTTATCTACGATGCAGCCAAAACATTAAATGCAAGAAGTCAATCACGACTAATTTCAGCATTGCGCGGCTTTTTTGATTATTTAATTTTTGAAAACTACAGAGAAACCAATCCTTTGGCACTTATTGAATCGCCAAAAATAGGAAGGAAACTTCCTGATACTTTATCTATTGAAGAAGTTGATTCCATTATTTCAGCAATAGATAGGACAAAAGCATATCATAACATAATAATTGGTGAACGAGACCTTGCTATTCTGGAAACTCTATATGGTTGTGGCTTACGCGTAAGTGAATTGACCAACCTTAAGATTTCAGATCTGTTTTTTGATGAAGGTTTTATTAAAGTTACAGGAAAAGGCAACAAACAGCGCTTTGTCCCGATTAATCCATTAACCCAAAAACAAATTATTATTTATAAAAATGAGGTTCGTACACATATTCCAATAACTGAACAAGACAGAGACACATTGTTTTTAAATTTTAGAGGAAAACAATTAACAAGAGCTATGATTTTTACTATTGTTAAACAAGCTGTTGAAAAAGCTGGCATTCGTAAAACCATTTCACCACATACCTTTAGACACTCTTTTGCTACTCACCTTCTTGAAAATGGAGCCGATTTACGAGCTATTCAACTCATGCTAGGTCATGAAAGCATTACCACAACCGAAATTTACACTCACATAGACAAAACACATTTAACCAAAGTGATTAACACCTATCATCCTAGAAAATAAAAAAGCATCCAGAACTACTGGATGCTTTTTTTACCTATTATAATTAACTATTTTATTTAGCAATATTTACTGCACGTGTTTCTCTAATCACAGTTATTTTAACTTGACCTGGATACGTCATATCTGTTTGAATTTTTTGTGATATTTCAAACGATAATTGTGCCGCTTTATCATCGGTTACTTTTTCGCTCTCAACAATAACTCGCAACTCCCTTCCAGCTTGAATAGCATAAGCCTTTTTTACTCCATTAAACCCAAAAGCTATATCTTCAAGATCTTTCAGTCTTTGTATATAAGAGTCCAATACTTGACGTCTTGCGCCTGGACGCGCTCCAGAAATAGCATCACAAACTTGCACAATTGGAGATAATAATGACGTCATCTCTATTTCGTCATGGTGTGCACCTATCGCGTTACAAACTTCTTCTTTTTCGCCATACTTTTCTGCCCATTGCATACCAAGTATTGCATGAGGTGTTTCCATATCTGTTTCTGCATCTGGCACTTTACCAATATCATGCAGTAGTCCAGCACGTTTGGCAAGCTTAGGGTTTAAGCCTAATTCGGCAGCCATAACACCACAAAGTTTGGCAACTTCCCTGGAGTGTTGTAGCAGGTTCTGACCATAAGATGAACGATATTTCATACGACCAACCATTTTAATGAGTTCTGGATGCAAACCATGTATTCCTAAATCAATTACAGTGCGCTTACCAACTTCAATGATTTCTTGGTCTATTTGTTTTTTGGTTTTCTTAACGATTTCTTCAATTCTCGCAGGATGAATTCTGCCATCAGTAACTAGTTTATGCAATGATAATCTTGCTATTTCACGTCGTACAGAATCAAAACAAGATAAAATGATAGCTTCAGGCGTGTCGTCAACAATAATCTCTACTCCTGTTGCAGCTTCTATGGCTCTAATATTTCGTCCTTCACGACCAATGATTCTACCTTTAACATCGTCTGATTCTATATTGAAAACAGATACACAGTTGTCAATGGCCTCTTCAGTTCCAATGCGTTGAATGGTATTAATAATAATTTTCTTCGCCTCTTGTTGTGCCGTCATTTTGGCTTCTTCCATTTTATCCTGCACATAAGCCATCGCTTCATTTTTGGCTTCTCCTTTAAGGGATTCTACCAATTGTTCTTTGGCGTCTTCCGCAGATAAGCCTGAAATAACTTCTAATTGTTGTACTTGACTTTTATGAACTTTCTCAAGTTCTTCTTTTCGCTTATCTAAATACTCTAATCTGTTGTTGTAATCTTTTAATTTTTCTTCAATATCTGAATTTAACTTCTTATTTCTAGCCAACTCAGAAGATACTTGAGATTCTTTATCACGAGTTCTCTTTTCGGCTTCAGCTATTTTTTTATCGCGAGAAAGGATAACCTTTTCGTGTTCAGATTTAAGCTCAATAAATTTTTCTTTTGCTTGAAGAATTTTGTCTTTTTTAATTGATTCTCCTTCATGATTGGCTTCTTTTAGAATGGACTCAGCTTCCTTTTTGGCGTTTTTTACCAATTTGGACGCATTGTTTTTTTCTAGTGTTTTTGCTATTACAAAACCAAGTATTAATCCTACTATTATACCACCTACAATCATTAAAATTGTGTTCGTTTCCATTTTGTGTTAGTTAGTTTAAAAAAAAAGCCTACACCAGCTGAGGTTTTGTATGAACTCCTTAAAAACAAGTTTAGGGCTAACA